>JABUTS010000187.1 GCA_021443565.1 Bacteroidales bacterium
AAAATGTTTTCGTAATTATTTTGGTCTTTCCGACTGTGCCGGTTCCTTTGATTTTGTCTGCTGGCATTTGAGCCCGTTACGTCTCCGTAGCCCGTTCCTTCACGGCCTCGGAGGATATTATTTCGGAGAAATAACTACATTTGCGCCCGTTTTCAGTTTAGTGGTTTTTTACTTCAAGATGAGTACTATCCGTTTATTTGGTATTGACCTGACTCTTCCAGGACTCTCGTTGTGGTTCATGGCCATATTCACCATGGTCTTTGCCTGCGGAGCCGTTTACGGTGCGGGCTACATGAGGCACTATCGGGGCCGTCATCTCCGAAACACCCTCCACTGGATATGCTATGCGGTGGCCTATGCTTCCATGATGCTGCTCTGTGTAGTGCATAACTCCATCCAGTTTCTCGTACTTTGGGAAATCATGGCCCTGTCGTCCTTCTTCCTCGTCATATATGAGAGCGAGAAGCCCGATACCATAAAGGCTGGCCTGAATTTCTTCATCCAGTCCCATGTGTCGGTAGTCCTGCTCACTGCAGGCTTCATGATTATTGCGGCAAGGACCGGTTCATACGACTTTGCCGCCATCCCGCGCTACTGCAGGATGTGCAATGCTACTCCAGCCTTCCTCCTGCTATTCGCGGGTTTTGCGGTGAAGGCTGGCTTCGTGCCTTTCCATACATGGCTTCCCTATGCCCATCCGGCCGCTCCGGCCCACATATCCGGCGTGATGTCCGGCGTGATAATCAAGATAGGAATCTTCGGAATACTCCGAATGACCAGCTATTTCAGTATAGACTTCGTGGCAGCGGGTGCGGTGATACTGGCAATCTCGGCGGTTTCGGGCCTGTATGGTGTCATGATGGCCATCATGCAACATAATCTCAAGAAACTGCTTGCATACCACAGCATAGAAAATATCGGTATAATAGGCATGGGCATAGGCCTGGGCTGCATAGGTGCGGGCAACGGCAGCTCCCTGCTCGCGACCCTCGGCTTCGGCGGCGCGCTTCTCCATACTCTCAACCATGCGCTTTTCAAGTCCGTGCTCTTCTTTACCAGCGGCAACGTATATCATGGTACCCATACCCTTGACATCGAAAGTCTAGGCGGCCTCGCCAAGAAGATGCCGTGGACGGCCGGGCTTTTCCTGGTTGCCAGCATCGCCATCTGCGGACTCCCTCCGATGAACGGCTTCATCAGCGAGTTGCTCATATATAGCGGACTTTTTAGGTGGATGCAAGGCGCAACCCCGGAAGTGACCACGGCGGCGGTGTTCTCCATCCTCGCCCTGGTGATGATAGGCGGACTCGCCATACTCTGCTTCACCAAGGCCTTCGGAATCGTGTTCCTGGGCTCTCCGCGCAAGGAGATTGAGCCCCGGGAAACTGAACCTTGCAGGATATGGCCCCTTGTGCTGGAGGCTCTTGTCATGCTCTCCATAGGCATCTTCCCCGATTTTTATGCGGGACTTATGGACAAGGCGCTCGGAAACCTGCCTTTCGGAAGCACCGAGGCCCTAAATCATGGAATCAGCCTGAGGCCGGTGGGACTCGCCGGTCTGCTCTTCATGGTGACGGCGGCGCTGGCATACGTGTTCAAGACAAGGCACAACACGCGTAGGAAGGTTGAAACCGGACCGACCTGGGGCTGCGGCTATTCCGAGGGCACGCCAAAGATACAGTACACGGCGACTTCCTTCGTGAAGACTTACGCCGGACTCTTCTCCTTCATACTCGGCAACCGCCGCGAGAGGGTGCTGCCGAACGAAATATTCCCGAAAGAAGGCTCGTTCAGGTCAGAGTCCTACGACAAGATCGAAAGCGGCCTCATCGACAGGCCTCTCAGTCTCTACCAGCGCTTCACGGACCGCTTCTCCTTCCTCCAGAACGGAAAGATGCAGTTCTATGTCCTCTACGGCATACTCTTCATAATATGCACTCTCGTGCTCACCTTCACAATATGCTGATGCCATGACAAGTCTCGTGCTCATACTCATTTCCGCGCTCTTCTTCAACGGCATCATAGTACGCGTGAAGAGCTTCTGCGCCGGGAGGAAGGGTCCCGGCATATTCCAGCCCATGAAGGACGTCATCCGCCTCTTCCGCAAGGGATGCGTCTACAGCGAAGTTTCCGGGCCGGTATTCAGGATGGCTCCCGCCATCTACTTCGCCTCCGTGCTCCTTGCCGTGCTCACCGTTCCGCTCGGGCACAAGGGCGGCATGCTTTCATTCAGCGGCGACTTCATCTTCTTCGCATACGTGCTTGCCCTTGGCAAGTTCTTCTGTATAATCGGAGCGCTTGACACGGGCTCCAGCTTCGAAGGCATGGGCGCCTCGAGGGAGGCTCTGTACTCCATGCTCGCCGAACCGGCCTTCTTCCTCATACTCGGCTCGCTTGGCCTGATGACGGGCAACACCTCCTTTCAGGGCATCTTCGCCAATCTCCATCTCGCAGGCCCCATCAGCTGGTCGCTTGCCGCAATTGCAGCCTTCGTATTCCTGGTGCTAGCCATGATAGAGAATAGCCGCATGCCGGTGGACGACCCGAAAACCCACCTCGAACTCACCATGATTCATGAAGTCATGGTCCTTGACAACAGCGGTCTGGACCTCGGCCTAATCTTCCTCACCGGCTACCTCAAGTTCGCGATGTACGCAGCACTGATTGCAAACCTATTCATCGGCAGCGTGCCTCTCGGCTTTGCGATACCCCTCTTCTTCCTCGTCCAGGCAGCCTGCGCGGTAATCATAGGCATCAACGAATCCTTCACCGCCCGCTACAGGATGAACCACAACCCGCAGTTCATATTCACGCTCGCATGCATAGCCCTGCTTACCGTTTTCGGGGTAATGCTGATGTCGGGACAACTTATCTAAGCCATGCTCGAAACACTGCTGATAATATTCCTCATCACCCTGTTCTACATGTCCATAGCCAACAGGATGAGAAACTATATCAAGATACTGATATACCAGGGAGTGCTTCTCTTCCTGGTGGCGGCCTTCCACCTGAAGGAGTTCAATGTCTTCAACCTGATATGGATACTGCTCGAAACCATAGTGTTCAAGGCAGTCGCAGTTCCTTACTGCCTTGAGAGAATCATACGCCACAACAACATCACCCGTGAGACCGAACCCTATCTTCCGCACTTTGTCTCCCTGCTGATAACCACTCTCGTGGTCGTGCTCTCCGTCCTGCTTTCTGGCAGCATAGAAGACATCATTCTTGACAAGTTCTTCTTCGTCGCCGCAGTTTCCGCCATATTCACCGGTCTCTACCTCATAGTTTCGCGCCGCAAGATTCTCACCCATGTGGTAGGCTACTGCGTGATAGAGAACGGAGTCTTCATACTCTCGCTCGCCGTGGGCAACGAGATGCCGGCCCTCGTGAATCTCGGAGTGATGCTGGACATCTTCGCCAGCGTGCTTATACTCGGCATCTTCGCAAACAAGGTCGGCGACGTTTTCCACGACGTCGACATAGACAAGCTTTCCGGCCTCAAAGACTGAGCATCATGATTACGGCAATCTATTTAGCTGCAGCATTCTGCATCGTCCTCGGCCTTGCCTTCAGCCGCTCGAGGGCTCTCTCCGACCTGCTCGGAGTCCTTTTCCTGGCCGCGCAGACCATTCTCACGGTCCATGGTCTCGCAAACCTGCACGTCACCGAACTTCAGTATTTCACCTTCGACAGTCTAGGTCTCGTGCTGCTTCTCGCGCTCACGGTCATCAGTTATCCATCGATGCTGCACAGCCGCATCTACCTGCGCAAACCCATGGCCGACCTCCACTCATCAGCGGTATACAACGCATCCTACGTGCTCCTGATCAGCGCCATGACGCTGGGTTACCTCGCGAACCATGTCGCCGTGACCTGGATTTTCACGGAGATAACCACCCTCAGCGCTGCAATGCTCATCTATCACCACCGCAGCAAGCTCGCGCTGGAGGCCACCTGGAAATATGTCTTCGTCTGCGCGGTCAGCATCTGCTTCGTCTTCGTCGGCATTCTCTTCATCAGCCTTGCGCTACTCCATGATGGCTGCTCGGAACTTTTCTACACCGACCTTGTGGCCCACAAGGAGTCCCTCAACCTCTTCTGGATGAGGCTCGGCTTCGTGTTCCTCTTCGCCGGCTACACCGCCAAGCTCGGACTCTTCCCCATGTTCACGGCAGGCGTGGACGCCAAGGACAAGGCTCCGGCACCGGCAGGCGCCCTGCTCGCCAGCGCCCTGATGAACCTCGGCTTCTGCGGCATCTGCAGGGTTTATGCAGCCGTGTCGGGCACTCCTCTCGGAGGCTGGGCGCGCGCGGTGATGATGGTGACGGCGCTGCTCACCCTGTTCGTCGCCACCATATATATGGCACGCATAGGCAACGTAAAGCGCATGCTCGCGTACTCGGGCATTGAGCACATGGCTGTTGTAACTCTCGGACTCTGCTTCGGCAGAGCCGGTCTCATGGCCGCCTTGCTCCACATAGTGATGCACACCTTCGTGAAGTCCGGTCTCTTCTTCCACTTCACCCAGATATGGAGAACCTATGGAAGCAAGATGATAGATGACATGGGGGACTACTTCAAGCTCAATCCTTTCGGGGCTCTGGTGCTGCTCTTCGGCTTCATAAGCATCGCGGCAATACCGCCTTCTGGCTTGTTTTTCAGCGAATTGCTGGTGTTCAAGGCAATGCTGGCAGAGGGCTCATACCTGATTTTCGGTCTCACGGCCTTCATGCTCACCGTACTTCTCTGGGCCTTCGCCAGGAGCATGTTCAGGATCATTTTCCTCCCGGCATCCCGGCCTGTGGAGCCGGTGAAGAATTCTCCGTGGGAATCAGTTTCCCAACTCCTGCTTTTTGCGCTTGCCGCATATATAGGTTTCAACCCTCCGGCCTTCCTTATGGAGCTCTTGCGAGAGGCCGCCTCAATGATTGCCTGATGCCATGAAAAATACCATCTTACATATAAATAACGGCGGTCGTGCCGCACTTTCCGACATTCCCGCATACTCCTACGACGAATTCAGGAACGAGGCTCTCTCGCTGCTCGAGGAGGCCGGAAGACATTGCGTGAATTACTTCGCATATCCTTGCGAAGGCTCCCTCAGGCTGTTCATGTGCATCGCGGATGATGCAGCCCATGACGTGCTGGTGTTCTCCACCATCGTGGCGGAGGGTGCAAGACTTGCTTCCGCGGCTGCGGAGAATCATGTGCTGGAGCGCTTTGAGAGGGAAATGACGGAAGATCACGGGCTGGTGTTCGAAGGCCATCCATGGGCAAAGCCGGTGCGCGCCAAGGACGGCTATCCATTCTTCTCCATGGAGGGGGAGGAACTGCATGAGGTGGGCGTTGGCCCTGTTCATGCCGGCGTAATCGAGCCCGGACACTTCCGTTTCATCTGCAACGGAGAGGATGTGCTCCACCTTGAAATCCAGCTGGGATGGCAGCACAGGGGGAGTGAAGCCCTCATGCTCGGAAAGAAAAGGCTGATCGAGCGGGTACTGATTGCCGAGGGAGTGGCGGGAGATACGGCCGTGAGCCACTCCATCGCTTTCGCGACAGTCTGGGAAAGCCTATGTGGCTTCAAGCCTTCGGAAGAGGTGCTCTGGGCCCGCACCCTGGCTGCCGAACTTGAGAGGATGGCCAACCATACGGGGGACCTCGGAGCCATCTGCGGAGATGTTGCCTATCAGCTGGGAGCAGCCGTGTTCGGCCGTCTCCGCACTCCTATAGTCAATTTCTCGCAGCGCTGGTGCGGCAACCGTCTCGGGAAGGGCAACATACGGCCGGGCCATGCCCCGTACGCCTTCACCCCGGCTCTCAGGCTGCAGCTGCTTTCCGACCTCTCGGCATACGAGAAGGATTTCCTCGAAATGTGTGACAAGATTCAGCATTTCCCTTCCGTGCTCTCACGCCTCGAGCGTACCGGAGTGGTGTCGCGCGCTCAGGCCGAGGCCATAGGTGCCGTCGGCATGGCGGCAAAGTGCGCCGGGGTATGCAGGGACATAAGGGCCTCGCATCCTTATGCCTTGTATGAAAATCTGGAAGTCACACCCGTTGTGAAGGAAACGGGAGACGTGCTGGCGCGTACCGAACTGAGGATAGACGAGATCAGACAGTCGCTTGCGCTCGTCCGCACCCTGCTCGAGAATATGCCAAGTTCCTTCGGCGGGAGGCTTGTGCCTTCTTCGCCCGCGCCGGACTCATTCTCCATTGCGCTTGCGGAAGGATGGCGCGGAGAGATATGCCATTGTGCCATCACGGACGGGAAGGGAGAGCTGGCTCTCTATAAGTTCAAGGACCCATCCTTCCATAACTGGATGGCCCTCGCCCTTGCCGTGCGCGGCAACGAAATATCGGATTTCCCTATCTGCAACAAGAGTTTCAACCTTTCTTACTGCGGTCACGACCTTTAATACAACATAGCCATGTTCAAGTCACTCAAGATATTTCTCCATAACGGAAAACAATATATTCCCGACATCAGGGCGGCAAAGGCACCCGGAGTGTTCCGCGGAAGGCCGGTAATATCCACCGAAAAGGTGGATGGGGAGGCATTGAAGGACGTTTGTCCTGCGGGAGCCATCTCGCTGTCACCAGTGTCCATAGACCTCGGCCGCTGTCTTTTCTGCGGTGAATGTGAACACTGCTTCCCGGCGAAGATCCATTTCACAGACGACTGCCACCTTGCCACCAACGTGCGCGAAAGGCTGATTGTAAGGGAAGGGGAGGACAAGCCCATAGAACTGGACAAGTCCCTGATACGCCCCGAAATACGCAAGGCTTTCAGAAACTCTCTGAAACTCAGGCAGGTTTCTGCAGGCGGTGACGGCAGTTGTGAAGCTGAACTCAATGCAACGGGCAACGTGCAGTTCGACATGGGACGTTTCGGCATAGAGTTCGCGGCTTCTCCGCGCCATGCCGACGGAGTCCTCGTGACGGGTCCCGTTTCGGCAAATATGGCCGAGGCCCTGCAGCTTACCTACGATGCGGTGTCCGAGCCCAAAGTCATAATTCTTGACGGGACGGATGCCATAAGCGGCGGCATGTATGCAGACTCGCCCGACGTTGACCGCTCCTTCATTGAAAATCACGAAATTGACCTTTACATCCCCGGCAATCCCGCCCACCCTCTCACCATCATAAACGGTCTCCTCGACTTGACGAGATAGGGCAGGAGACCCGCCCCTTCCGCGCTCCGGACACATCTCAGGGCCTTCCTGCCGGCGGTTCCTTAACCGTGAAAACGAAAGAAAGTCTTATATTTGGTAAAATATTTCAAAATATGGACAGAAGAAATTTTCTCGGCGGGCTTGTTGCAGCCGGCGGCCTTGCGGTCGTGAACAGGGCTGAAGCCTCTCCTTTATTCAAACTCGTGAACAGTGATGCGGCTGCCGGCAAAAAGGCAAAGGGTCGCTTCGACGAGGACCTCGTGGTCTTCATTTCCGACATTCACTGCAATCCTGACAGCTATCAGCCGGCATATCTTAAGAAGGTGGTGGACGACATTCTCGCCATGAAGCCGCTTCCGGCCAACGTGATAGCTCTCGGCGACCTGGCCTTCCAGACCGGCCAGCCATACGAATATGCCTGCCTCAAGAAGGTGATAGCTCCGATAGAGGAGGCGGGAATCAAACTTACCATGGCGATGGGCAACCACGACCGCCGCGAAGAGTTCGGCGAAGCCTTCCCGCATCTTGCTTCAAAGAGCCTTCTTCCGAACAGATACGTGTATAAGGTGGAGACCCCGAAGGCGGACTTCATAGTTCTGGATTCACTCCAGCAAGGGGAGGACAAGACAAAATGGATAACTCCGGGCTTCATAGACGAGAATCAGAAAGAGTGGCTCAGGAAGACTCTTTCAGGCTATGTTGACAAGCCGGTATTCGTCTGTACGCACCACCCTATAACTGAGACCCAGATTTCGGACATACTCCTCGCCTGCCCGTGCTGTAGCGGCTACATCTACGGCCATAACCACCGCTTCCGCAAGGATTGGATGCTCAAGTCATATTCCGACCGCCGCATCATCCGCAGCCTCTGCATACCTTCCACCGGCCATTGGGGCGACATAGGTCACGTGGAGCTGCGTCTTGAAGATGACAAGGCTGTTGCCACACTGATGGAAAGGGATTTCTTCTTCCCTGCACCGGCAGCTTCTCCGGAGGAGGCCCCTGCACTCTGGCGTGAAATCGCCGCCGACCAGAAGGGGGCGAGCTGCAACTTCTCCTACTGCAGGTAAACGGCCCGCATTCCTGGACCATATAAAAAACAGGCGCCCTGCATTGCTGCGGGGCGCCTGACGTATGTATGCCTAAAAGTTCCTTAGAACTTCATAATCTCAGTGGAGGTGTTGTAGTTGGTTCCGTCAGGCTTGGTGATGTAGTATCCGAGCACTGAGCACTTCTTGGATCCGTCTGAAACGATGAATACGTAGTTGTGGGCCTTGTACTTGTTTGCGACATGGTTCACGGAGCCGCTTGAGTTCAATTCCACAAGACAGCCATTGGATGCATTACCATAGCTCTTGACCGTATTGGTCTCAACTACATAAACGTCTTCCACTGCGGCCTTCGCAAGAGAGAGCAGGTTGGCAGGCTCGTTACCGTTGGAGTGAGGAATTCTTACCACGAGAAGGTTCGAGAAGTTGCTTGCAGGCTTGGTGTACTTGAAGTAAATCCATGCTCCGGTAGGTGCGCCTGTAAGATTGAAATCAGGAAGGCTGCATGTGCCGCCCCAGAATTCGCTCTCTCCGCCTTCTGCCTTAGGGAACTTGAACCACTTCTGAATGTTCCACTCCAGGGTGATGTTCTCACCGCCGAAGGTCTTCTTGATGGTGTACTTTGTGAAGGCCTCGCTGTCAGTCTCGCCCATGAGTTTTGCACCGGCGTTGAAAGGCTCGCTGAAATTGCCTGCAGCGTCGATTGCTGCAGCAAGAAGTATGTACTCCTTCTCGGAGCCACCCGCGAGATTGACGGTAGTGCCGGCGGTATAGTCCATCCAGTATTTCGAGAACTTGTTGTCTGAAATGAGGTCTCTTGAAGAGTAAGCCTTGTTGTCGCCGTCCACGCAGGTGTTGAGGAATACACTTTCGCTTACCTCCGCCCAGAAGAGTCTGAGAGTCTTTGCACCTGTGCCCGAGATGTTTACAGAGAGCTCGGTGGCGGTGGCTTCACCTGCCTTTGCAACGGTGATAGTCGCGTCTGATGTGAATGATGCGCCAGGGTTCTCGGTGATGACAGGCCAGAAGATAGATGCGTCTGCGTCATCATCTGCACCTGCTGCGATAGCTGCAATGTTCTGTGCCGGGCCCCACTTGCCGTCAGCGCCCTTCACGCTTGCCCAGAAGCCGAAGAAAGGCTTCCACTCGTTGCCTACCTTGTCCAGGGTGAAGGTGATGTCGAGCATCTGGCTTGTTGCCGGCCATTCCTTGCATGAGCCTGCCCAGTAAGGGTCGAAGAGAATGGCGTTGATGTCGCCTGCGGTCTCAGTCGCGAAGTTTTCCTTGTCAGCTTTGTAGGTGCGGACTGCGGTTGCACCCTCAGGGAGTACGAGATGGCAGGTGATGGCATCCCTTGTGGTCTGGTCATCGAAAGATGCGCCGAGAAGTTTCGCTGTGCCGTCAGTTGTCACGGCTGTGGTGCTGAGCGAGATGTAGGTGAAGTTTCCGACATTGCCCTGAGCGTCGATAGGCATAGCCACAATATAGTACTGTGAACTTGGTGAGAGACGGGTGCCTACGGTGCTGAAGTTTATAGGACCATCGTAAAGCTCAGGCTTGGCAGCCTTGTTCTTAGGGTCGAACGATGGAACGCCAGTAGCCTTGCTCTGGAAGTAGTAGAGTATCTTCGAAGCGCCCGGAGCAGTGATTGTGGCAGAGATTGCATCGTATGTGCATTCGCCCGGAGTTATGGTCGCCGTGAGATTGCAGCGCCCTGTGCCGCATGAAATCTCCTTGTATTCGATTCCGTAGTTGCCGTCAATGTCCTCATATACGACATAGACTGCATACGGGCTCTTGCCTGCGTTGAAGTCGCTGAAGCCCTGGCACTTGTCAGAAGAGAAAGGAGTGTTCTTGACGAGATCCTGCTCTGAATAGGTGTGTGCTGTCGTGCTGATAAGGTATGCCTGCACACCTTCTGTTCCGGTCTGCGACTCCTTGAATGACTTGAGGGTCTGGGCGGTCATTGCCTCGTAGTTGATTATCTTCTGTCCGGAAGGACCTTCGTCGAATGCAGAGTTCTCGGCTACGGACCAGATGGTTGCGGTGTAAGCCTTGCACTTTGCAGAAGGCTTGCAGACTACGTCAAGAGTGTAGATGCCCACGTTCTCGATGCTGTAGCTGAGCACAGGCACTTCCACCATGACAAGCTGTGATGAGGTTGTGGTGCTGCCGTTCTTGAGTATGAGAGAAACCTCAAGAAGTACGGTTTCACCTTCATTTTCAGGAGCATATACAGTTACGCTTGCGTCGTTGTTGCAGCTTCCGTTTTCTGCGAAGGTAGGTGCGGTTACTTCAACGTCCCATCCTCCTGCAGTTGCGCGGGTGGCAACGTCTGAAGCTGTGCCGCCGTTGTAGTCAATCCTTGCCTTGAGAGCCGCGAACTCCTCGGCCTTGAGGCCGCTTGGCATCTTGACGGTGATGATGGTGCTCTTGCCGCCCTTGCACTCTACAGGCTGGTCGGCGTTGTTCTCGGGAGCAACCAGGAGGCCTACATATCTTGCCACGGAGAATTTGGTGCCGTCGCTGAGCACGAAATTGATATGGTCAGGTGAGGAGAGGTCAATGGATGAGAATGCAGAATCACCGGAGTCACCGGTAGCCTTTCCAACATTCTTCCAGGTATTGCCGCCGTCAACGGATACGTACCAGTTGCCCTCGCGGATTTCGAACTGAGGAGCGGTGGCGTCGTTGCCATCTATACCGTTTGCGCGGACCATCTTGCCGCTGTCGTCACGCAGCCACTCGCCGTTTGCCTTCCAGTACCACAGACCGTCGGTGTCCTGTGAAATGGAGATGACAGGGGTTGTTCCAGGTGCGCCCGCAGTGCCGGGAGTTCCCTGAGAACCATCCTTGCCCGGTTCACCCTTTTCGCCCTTTTCACCCGGCTTGATGACAATCTGGTCGTGCTTTGCGAATGAAATCACATAAGAACCGTCTGTGTTGTAGGTTACGTTGGTAACCATGTCACCGCTGAGAAGGGTGGTGAGCTGGTTTGCATGATTCTGGACGGTCTTCTGGAGTTCCGCCATCTTTGTCTCAAGGTCTTCTACCCTTGAAGCAAGCTCAGAATCGTCGTAGCAGGACGATACTCCCGCTGCGAGAAGTCCGCAGCTTAACGCCGCGGCCATGAGTTTGAAGATTTTTTTCATACGTACTATTTGTTTTGAGTGTTGTATTCTTATTTCAGTTCCGGCAGGGAGTCGATGCGGACGTAGACGCTGACGTCGCTTTCGTCTGCGGTCGAGGTCCATGTCATGCTCGAGCCGTCATGTTTTATGCCTTTTACGTTATAGGTACTGGTCCAGTCGCCCCTGCCCCAGTCGTAGCTGCCGTTGAGCACATAGCAGCCATAGTCATCCTGGGTGATGGTGAAAGTGCCCGTGAGCTCCCTGTCGTACATGCTGTCCAGATTCTGTTGCATG
>JABUTS010000217.1 GCA_021443565.1 Bacteroidales bacterium
ATCGAGAAGAATCTTTCCAATGCAGACTATTCCGTCGAGGAACTTGCAGACGACATGGCCATGCACAGGATGAACCTTTACCGCAAGGTTATGAGTGTGACGGGTATGGCCCCCTCCGAGTTCATGCGAACCATACGCCTTAAGAAGGCCGCTGCAATGCTGGTTCAGGACAGGGATGCGGGCATAGCCGAAATCGCCGCGCGAGTAGGGTTCAATACGCCCAAGTATTTCAGCAGGTACTTTAAGGAAATGTTCGGATGCACGCCGGCAGTATATGCTTCGCGTAATTCCTGATTTTCAGGCTATAGCGGCAAGAACTGCTGCCCTTACTGCCTTGCGTGCGGCGAAAAGATGATTCTCGACAGTCCTGCGGCTGAGCTTTAGGGCTTCAGCGGTCTCGCCTGCCGAGAATCCCGCATCATTCATAAGGTAAATTCTGGCTCTCTGTACTGACAGACCGGCAACAGCTCTTGCCAGAATCCCTTCAATTTCATGATATTCGGTGCTGGTGGTATGTGGGTTGTGAATGGCGAAATACTCTGCCGCCCTTTCCTTGTGTGCATGGCGGCGCAGGTAGTCCACTATGAGATTATGTGCTATGCTGTAGATGAAATTGACCACTGAAGATGGAGTGATGGGCGCGGCGTAACCGAGCAGGCGCACAAATACATCCTGCGAAAGATCCCGTGCATCCTCGTCGTTGCCTATATGACGAGATATATAGCCACATACCCTGCCGCTATGCTCAAGGTATATTTCTGCTATCAGTTCCCGTTTGTGTTCCGTGGTCATCTGGTGGAAGTGTTACTTGTGCAAATATGGAGTTTGTTCATGTAACAGGACTGCATTTTTTGTAACAAGTTAGGTTCTTTTTGTAACGGATTTTGACTAAATTTGAAAAGTGACAAACGGCTTCTTCGGTGGGAGAATCGTTTGATAGTTAGAAGATTATAAGTAATAATTCCTATTTGTGGCCAAAATGATCACGAGAATGACAATGCCGGCGCTTGCCGTGATGCTTACACTTTCCTCCGCCCTTTCCTGCAGCAATCCCGGACAAACTTCCGGACAGCAGACATACGTCAACCCCATAGTGCATGCAGACTATTCAGACCCCGACGTGATAAGGGTGGGTGACGACTTTTACATGACGGCATCCTCATTCAACTGCATGCCCGGGCTACCGATTCTTCATTCGAAAGACCTTGTCCACTGGACGATAGTGAACTATGCTCTCGAGAACTATCCTGTCGAGGGATGGAACGACCGCATACAGCACGGAAACGGAATATGGGCTCCGGCAATACGCCATCACGACGGTCACTGGTACATATACTGCGGAGATCCTGACCGCGGTATATTCATGGTCAGAGCCGACGACCCGAAAGGGAAGTGGAGCGAGCCGATATGGGTGGTTGAGGCAAAAGGCTTCATAGATCCCTGTCCTTTCTGGGACGAGGACGGCAAGGCCTATCTTTCACATGGTTGCGCAGGGTCAAGGGCTGGCCTAAAGAGCGTGCTTTTCGTGGCGGAGATGTCCGCGGATGGCACACGGCTGCTTTCAGATAGTCGTGTAGTATATGACGGCCACGCCACTCAACCGACCATAGAAGGAACAAAATTCTACAGGAAGGACGGAAATTATTATATTTTCTCCCCCGCCGGAGGAGTGCCTACCGGCTGGCAGGTGGTACTCCGCTCGGACAACCCATTCGGCCCTTATGAAGAAAGGGTGGTGATGGCTCAGGGTGGCAGCCGGGTGAACGGCCCGCATCAGGGCGGATGGGTCGATACGCCTGACGGCAAAGATTGGTTCATCCATTTCCAGGACAAGGATGCTTATGGACGCATACTTCATCTCCAGCCGATGAACTGGACCGAAGACGGCTGGCCGGTCATAGGCATTGACGACGATGGCGACGGTGTGGGTAATCCGGTGGATGAATATGTCATGCCTGTCAGCGTAACCTCATGCGACTGCGGGGCGTGGCCCGCGGGGTATGCAGTGGCGGACCTCAGTCCCGAAGGCATAGCCAAGGCTAATTCAATGCTTCTTCCCGACCTGTCATGGCAGTGGCAGGCCGATCCGGGGCCATATTGGTTCAAGCCTCTTCCCGAAGCGGGAGAAAGCCCAGCTGACCTCATGGCAAGTCCGGCTTTCCGTCTGTACAGTGTGGAACAGCCTTCGGGATGGGAGAGTCTCGCAGACACTCCCAATCTGCTTCTCAAGAAATTCTCAGCCTCCGACTTTGAGATAATGGCGGACATGGAATTTGTGCCTAATCCACAACTTGAGGAACATGGCGAAGAAGCCGGCCTCGTCGTGATGGGCCTCGATTATACCGTTCTCAAATTCGTTGACAAAGCAGACGGCGTGCGCCTGGTACTGGCAAGAGGTCGTAACGTGCTTTGGGAGTCAGAACCGCTTGCTGGAACTGATTCCGGCATACCGTATTCAAACAGATACATGTCCACATCAGTGCCACCTGTACCTCCGATAATCTATACCTCGTATTCAGCTGTCCTGAAACTCTCCGTAAGGTCGCAGGACAGGGAAGGCAACGTGCCGGTTCCTATGTGCAGTTTCAGCTGGTCGTCAGACGGAGGACAGACTTTTGTTGGAATCCCCGGCACATATCCTGCCTTGCAGGGACGCTGGATAGGGGCGAAGGTGGGTGTGTTCTGCAACCGCCATGCCGGGAAGAATGATTCCGGCCACGTGGATATTAGGTGGAAAGAATTTCGCAAGTGAAGATGAATGACATCAACACTTGCGAAACGATAGCGGATATATAACGAGGTTAATACCTATTTCCTGTAGAAAAGCAAGGTGCCCCAGCCAATCTGGTCAAAGGCGGCGCTCGTCGTACCATAGCGAGTGTCTCCTGCGCCTCCGTCACCGGTCAACACTCCTTTCGTATAACGCAGTTGCTCTGCAAAGATGGAACTGTAATATGCCTTGTTTTCACCGTAATGTGAAACAATAAGGTCCCAGCAAGCCCTTTCCTTGCCTCTTCCATCTGCCGAGATTGTCGTATGAACAGCCCCGTGACTATTGCTACTGCATGAGCATCCCGTACAATATGAATACTTGGTAAACGGCATGCTGGTGCATATGAAGCTGCCGTCAGGTTTGCAGTTATACTTTGCGGTGTATTCGAACATTGCAAGAATTCTCTCGTCATCCATACCCCAGAAGTCAAGTCCTATGTTCTCAGCCATACGGCAGAGTTCTGCAGAAAGGGAGGCCACAAGGGTCGCATGTCCCTGGTCACGACCGGACTCCATGCTCTGGGCAATCATTCCGTGCCCGTTCGGGTCTGCCACCGGATCATATGGAACGATATTGTGCAGGGCACCCGAACCGAGACCTTCCCTGAACTCCTTGTATGCCTCTGTAATCAGCTCTGCATTATCAGTATATATTCCGATGGCCAGAATGGAACCAATGTTGGCAAGTTCCCAGTTGGACCAGTAATGCAGATTGCAGGTGCTGGATCCGCCATGGGTGGAAATGAACCAGTGGTTTTTTGCGTACCACACTTCCATGAGCCATTTCTTGAACTTGGTCTGGTCGGCTGCCGACCATCCGGGATAGTCACGAAGAAGTTCGGCGGCATTGGCGAACTGGCAGCCCTGAAAACCTGCGAGTAGATACTGGTTGTTGTCATTTGCGGTAATCTTTGTGCACACGCTTGCCCATTCGTTAAGTTGTGAAACAGCAGCATCTGCAAAGGATGTGTCTCCGGTTATTCTCCAGCGCAGAGCCTGCTGGAAAGCGCTGGCAGCAGCCTGGCAAGCCGTGATGTAGTTTTCACTTGAAACCCCCGTGCCGCTGATGTCTCCCCTGACAAGAACAGGGACTGCAGACTGGTGGCAGCGGGAAGAAGAATAGGTGTTTGCTTCGAAAGTCTTCCACGCAGCATATACGGGATCGTTGCCGTCTGCCTTGCTGACAGCTGCCTTCACCTTGTCTATATCTTTCCCCGTAACATAAGCGCAAGGGTGGTTTAGAGTGTAGGAGTCAGGGTACTTGAAGGCAGGCTCCGACGGTGTCGGATCATCTGTGTCCGGGCCGAGGTCCACAGTCCCGGCTTTGAGGTTGTCAATACACGCAACCGCACACAAGAGTGCGGCTGCGGTGAAACTTAACGCTGAAATATTCATGATTCTAAATCAGGATTTCTATTCATAACTGATTCCGGAAGAAGCCGACCAGGTGTCGAGATAAGCCTTGCAGTCGTCCATGGTCTTGAAGGTATGGAACCAGAAGAAACGGTAATGGAGGTCGTTTGCATTATAGTTAGGCTTACTGCTGTTGTTTACCCTGACGTCAGCATACTTGAGCTGGAAAGTTGCGAACTGAACCACCTTGCCTGCCGGCAGGAGCCCTCCAGTCTGAATGCTCTGGGTGGTAAGGTCATAAATAAGGATGGCCGACTTGTCGGAGCACTTGTACTTTGTTCCCCATTTGTTGTTGGTCCCGTTTATGCCTCCGGAGTATTTTGTGCCGTCGTCTATGGTGTTTCCGGAGCAGTCAAGGGTTATCTGACGGAAATACCCGCTGCCCTGGCCATTGTCAAAGTCATTGACGTCGTCAATCCTGAAGCAGAGTATAGGATAATCTCCGCTGATCCATGTCGGAGCTGCTCTTACAAAGTCTCCTCTGCCGGTGTTGGCATTTGACTGATTGAGGGTCACGTCTATATAATTCCCTTTCGCATCCTCAACCCATACGTCTTTGCCGCCATTGTTCTTGTGGGACGGATTCAGATACCAGAAGAGGCTGTTGCTGTTCTTGTTGTAGTCGCGATAGAATCCGTAAGGGATATTGAATGTATACGAGAATGTCTTCCCGAAACCAGCTTCAGGGTTTTCTCCTGGGCAGTTGGCAGAAATGGTGACAGTTCCGGGCTGCAGGAATTTGACGACTCCCCTGTCGACGCTTGCAACTGCAGGGTCGCTGCTGGTCCATTCAATGAGAGACTTCGTACAGATGGCAGGGCTGGTGGTGAAATCAAACGCGAATTCGCCGTCGCTCATCGAGAATGTTTCCTCGCCAGGGGTGTTGGCAACCTTGATGCCTGCAGGTTTGATGAGTTTGTCAATATACATTTCATGTTTTGCGACCACTCCGGCTCCGTCAAGTGAAGTCGCCGTAAAGCTTACCTTACCCATGCTGATGCCGGTGACAACACCGGTGATAGGGTCTATGGTCGCTACAGAGTTGTCCGATGAGGTCCAGTTTACCGTTTTGTAGGTTGCATCGGCAGGCTTGATTGTCGGGGTAAGAGTGCAGTTCTCGGTCACATAGATGCGAGGCAGCGAGTAGGTCTCGTCCACAGATGTGGTATTGTCCACAATAGTGATGGAACTTGCCTTGACAAGACTTTCTGCCACTATGACGTATATGGATGACGTGGCGTTCAGGTTGAAGCCTTCGGAGGCAATCGTGATGACTGCACGTCCGGCTGCAACTGCCGTTATGGTTCCGTCCTCCGATATTGAGACAACGGATTCGTCGGAAGAAGTCCATATCAGGCCCGGAATGCTTACAGCCTCCGGAGCCGGATTGGTCAGGTAGCCGAGAGTGACTCTTTCTCCCTTTACAAGAGGTAGGACAGTCACGTCGTTCTCGTCCATATACATCTTTGCGATCTCCTTCTGCGCCGGAGAAATCTCAACCTTTGAGTAGATAACGGCAGACTCCGCCGGAGCCACTTCCTCTTCGCAGGAGGCAAGGGAAAGCATTGCCGCGCCGGCAAGAAGAATATATCTAAACGTGTTTTTCATAATCTTGATCTAAAGTTAAAAATTCCGGTCAATTATTCCCATCCGGGATTCTGTTTGAGTTGAGGGTTGAGCTGGAGTTCGTCGCTTGGAAGAGGAAGCAGGTAGTGCTTCTGGTCCCATACGCGACCGTCCTGAATTATGATGCGTCCCTCGCTGTCAACAGGGTTGCTTTGGCTTGCCCAGTTGGTCTCATACCAGGTGCCTTTCCAGATGATGCCCTTGATATCCATAGGCATTTCCTTTTCGGCGGTCTTCCATCTCTTGAGGTCGTCAATGCGGAATCCTTCCGCAAAGAGTTCTGATGTTCTCTCTGCGCGTATTTCCTCAATCATGCTCATATCGTTGGGGTGTTCGGAAATGAGGGCGTTGCTGAGTTTTGTCATTGAAGGATTTGAACGGGCGCGGACAAGGTTGAGAGAGTAGTCAAGGTCGGTGTCAGAGATTGAACCGTCCCTCTCGCAAACAGCTTCCGCATAGTTGAGAAGAACTTCCGCATAGCGGATTACAGGCCAGTCGTAGCCCTCGTAGGTGTCAAGCACCGCACGCTCGGTAGCCCATTTGTAAAGAGGGTAACCGGTATTGCCGCAACGGCTCACAACCTTGCAGTTGGCCTCTTCCTCGTCAGTCTCGTTCCACGCGACACGGCTCTTTGTGTCGTTGTCCCATGCCTTCTGACCATGCATCATGATGGTTCCGTTCATGCGGAGGTCACGGTTCTCGAACTCGGTGTTCTGACCATTGGCTCCCTTGTAGAGAGGTGATATTGATATAGGAAGTCCGTCCTGGCAGCGGTAATTCATCGCAAGCTTTGCTGTAGGGGAGTAAGCCACATTGTTGAATGCTGCGTGGGTGATGTTGAGACCAATTTTCCTGAGATCGCTGTCGTGGCGATAGGCGAGGATGTACTCCTTGTTCGCACTCTTTGTGAGTTTTGCGACGTTGCAATCCACGTTCTCAAGGGTGAACATCAGACGGTAGCTGTCGCGTGGGCCGAGCTTGTCGCTGTAGAAAAGCTGGTACTTCCCGGACTCTATGACCTGCTTCGCCGCATCGGCTGCTTCTGCGCACAGGGTCTTGGATTCAGCAGAATTGTTGTTGTGGTATTTCTGCCATGTTCCCTCATAGAGAGCCACTCTCGAAAGGAAGGCAAGAGCCGTATACTTGCATACTTCCCCGTCATTCTTCGGATCTTCGGGAAGGAGTTCAGCTGCCTTCTTGAGATCTGCAACGCACTGCTTTATGACCTCGAGACGGTTGTCCCTGGGACCATAGAGCTTCTCGGAATTCAGGTCAACCGGCTCGGTGAGGAGAATGACGTCTCCATAGAGCTGCACGAGCTCGAAGTGGCAGTAAGCCCTGAAAAAGAGGGCGGCTCCCACAGGGGTCCTGATTGCATCGGGATTGGAGAACGTTTCGGCATTCTTCAGAAGCAGGTTGGTGTAGTATATTCTCTTGTACTGGGTGCCGTAATTCCCATCAGAGGCGGGAATCGCATTTGCTCCTGCGCTGTAGTCGTTGCGGTTGTTCATTGAGCAGATCAGGTCTGAACGCATGTCGGAGTGAGGACCGTCGGAGAAGCATCCGTTGAAATCCCTTGTCCACCCATAGAATTGGTTGGCGAAGAGCTGGTAGTTTTCAGCCTTGCTCCATACGTGGTTGTCGGCAAGCTGAGCCTTCGGTGAAAGGTCGAGGCAGGAACTGAGAGCCAAGGCGCTGAGCGCTATTGCAATGATATTTATAATCTTTTTCATCTTTAATCCTCCTTTTAGAATGTAAGGTTGACTCCGAAAGTAAAGCTGCGGAGGAAAGGATAACGGGTTGTCGCATTCGGCTTGCGGGCCTGGCTTGCAGCCTCGGGATCCCAACCTTCAAGAACGTTGGAGATTTCCCAGATGTCTGATCCCGTGAAGTAGAAACGGCATCCTGAAACAACCTTCTGAGTGCCCAGAGCCTTGTTTGACAGAGAGTATCCGAGAGTCAGGTTCTTGAGACGGAGATATGCCGCATCGGTTGCGGAGAATGATGATGCCTGATAGTTGTAGGTATTGACCTGACCGTCTGTCGAGTAAGGACAATAGTGGCCGTCAGGATTCTCCGGGCTCCACATATTGCCCACGGACTGGTTGGTGCTGTTGACATAAAGGGCTCTCAGTGGAACAGTCCAGTTGTCGGTGCCTCCATTCCACATCACCCTGCCTGCTGCACCCTGGAAGACTATGCTGAAATCAAGGCCCTTCCATGAAATGCCGGCGTTGAACGAATACTGGATTTCCGGTGTGTCGGTTCCAAGATATATGTAGTCTTCGGCATCAAGTTTGCCGTCACCATTCTCGTCGCAGTACATGTTGTCGCCCACGCGCAGGGAGCTCGGCATGCCTATGCCGTTATTGTTGTAGTATTTTTCAAGATATGTCTGCAGCATCTTCTCGTTCTCAATCTTGCCGCCATAGCGAAGACCGAAGAGCGAGTTGAGAGGATAGCCCTCGCGATTGCTTACGAAACCGCTTGCGATCGTAGCCTGACCTCCGAGGTCCACGAGCTGGGTGCGGGCGAAGGTGAATGTGCCGCCCAGATTATAGTGGAAATCCTTTCCTGCCCGGTCTCTCCAGCTGATTGTTCCCTCGTAGCCCCATGACTTGAACTTGCCTGAGTTCACTGTAGGAGGAGTGTCTCCCACTATGCTCGGGTAGTCTACGCTTACAAGCATATTGTTGTTCTTCTTTGTGAAGACGTCTGCACTGCCGGTAAGGCGGTTGCCCAGGAAGCCCCAGTCAAGGCCGAGGTTGTAATTGCAAATCCTTTCCCACTGACGGGTGCTGGATGCGAACTTGCCGTTTGTGGTGATGGTTGTAGCCTGGCCGTTTCCTATGAGGACTCCCGATCCTGCATTGAGATTGTACAACTGCATTCCGTCATAGTTGCTGATTCCGTTCTGGTTGCCGACCTCACCATATGACCCCCTTATCTTGAGCTCATCAAGCCACGATGCATCCTTCATGAAGTCTTCCTTGGCAAGATTCCATCCGAGAGACGCTCCCCAGAAGAAATCCCAGCGGTTTTCAGGAAGGAACTTGGACGATCCGTCGTAACGGGCGTTGAATTCCACCAGATAGCGGCTCTTGTAGTCATAGTTCAGCCTGCCGAATACGGATGCCACGGCAAACTGGTACTTGTCAATGTCGGCAAGTTTGATTTCGCCAGAGCCGTTGACTACCTCAAGCGCATCCTGGATATCCTTTGCCTCAACGCCCATCTTCTTGTATGACTTGAACTCATACTGTGCGCCGAGAGTGCCGGAAACGGAGTGGCCTGACCAACTGTTGTGGGCATTCAGATAGCCGGATATCGAATAGAAGTTCGTGCGGGAGGAAGTTGACTTGTAGTAGGAATCAGCTGAAGTAGGGCTGGTGAGGGTCTTTTTGGTGCCTGCATAGTTGTAGTACTCTATGGACTTGTTCACCGTTTCACGTTCAGCATGTCCGTCGCTGTAACCGAGGTTCACGTTTGCGTCAAGCCACTTGGTAATGTTGGCCTTGAAGGTCTCGCTGACGTTCAAGGTTGCAACGTGAAGATTGTTGTCACCGCCATAGACTGCCTTGGCAGCTGGAGATCCCCAGGTTCCCCATGCGTAAGGCTTCCCATCAATTGAAAACATGGGAAGACCAGGCATGGGAACGTTTGCCGTGAGCATTCCACCTATGTTGGTCGGAGCCACCTGCTCCTGACGGTTGTAGCCTATCGAAGACTCGAGGGAGAGCCATTTGAAAATCTGGAACTTGTTGTTTATGCGGAAGTTGTAACGCTGGTTGTTGTTGTTTCCGTATACGAGAGGCGAACCGTCATACAGATAACCGAGAGAAACCCTATAGGATGCCTTGTCGGATCCGCCGCTGATGCTGAGGTTGTGATTGGTTGAATGTGAGTCTGAGAACAGGGACTTGAGCCAGTCTATGTTGTCGGCAAAGACAAAGTCTGCAGTATCGCCGAAAGCCCCGCCCGCAAACGGATCCGCGTTGATGAGTTTGTCAATGTACTGACCCTTATACTGCTGCGCGAGTGTCGCGTATCGGTACCAGGTGTGTGACGGGTCGTTTCCTGTGGCCTGCTTTACGCCTTCAGCCCACTCGTCTATACTCATGAGGGTAGGCATCAGACCGACGGTCTTGAGGGTGTATGAGCCCGAATATTCGACCTTGGTGCGGCCCTTGACTCCCTGCTTTGTGGTGATAAGGACAACTCCGGCTGCAGCACGGGATCCATAAATTGCTGCAGCTCCGTCCTTCAGGAAGGAAATTGAAGCAATGTCCTCAGAGTTGAGAAGGCGCATTTCGTTTACGCTCTCATATGCTACCCCGTCAATGATGATGAGAGGCTCTCCACCATTGGCCGAAACGGCACCGCGGAGGCTCATGCCCCAACTTTCATCGCCCGGAGCGGAAGACGAACGGGTTATGATGACACCTGGAATCTGGCCCTGCATTGCCTGCAGAGGGCTGGAGAGAGAGCCTTTTTCCTGAAGCATCTCACTCTTCATTACCGCTACGGAGCCGGTAAGGGATTCTCTCTTCTGGACACCGTAACCGACTACGACCGCATCTTCGAGGATGTTTCTGTCCTCTTCGAGAACGATGGTCATCCCGTCCTGGAGGGCGACTTTTACGCTCTTGTAACCGATGCAGCTTACATCAGCCGATGTACCTGCCGCGGCCGCAATCGAGAACATACCGTCAATGTCGGTGGAGACACCTTTGGCAGTGCCTGAAAGCACGACCGCGGCGCCTATGACCGGCTCGCCCGATGGATCCAGAATTTTTCCCTTCAGTAAATTCTGGGCTTCTGCTACAGAGCCCAGAGCTGTCACGCATGCCAGTATGGTCGTGCAGAGCAGCATCTTTAAGGATCTTTTCGAATTCATTTTATTGTTAGTTAGATTGTTATGGAATTATCTTGCAGCGAGGCGTGTGAGCGCCTCGATGAAATAATAGTCTGCATATATTATCGAATAGTCTATTTCGCTGCCTGCAGGCCAATGCCCAACGGCATGCTCAAGAAATGCGGTCGAACTGTCGTCAGCACGATAATTATCGTAGAGAGAGTGCAGGATTGCGACGGCCTCTTCGTGATATTCAGTCTTGCCTGACAGTTGGGAGAGTTTCAGGAGGGCGGAGGCGACGATAGCAGATGCGGACACGTCCTTGTGCAGGACCGCGGAATCGAAATCCCAGTTCGGCACCTTGTCCTCAGGAAGGGCGGAGATGAAGTAGTCGGCGGTGCGGCAGGCCATGTCGAGGAATCTTGATTCTCCGGTCTTGTCGTAGCACATTGTGAAGCCGTATACAGCCCAGGCCTGGCCTCGCGCCCATGTGGTTTCGTCTCCTTCTCCCTGATGGGTGCAGGAGCGTATGTGCCCGCCTTCAGGATTGTAGACTGCTACATGGAAACTGCTGGCATCGGGGCGGAAGCAGTACTTCATGGTAGTGTCGGCATGGGAAACTGCTGCGTCGTACAAAGATCTCGAACCGCCATTCTCGGAAGCCCAGAAGAGGGTCTCGAGATTGATCATATTGTCCATGATGGTGTTATGGCCTCCGAAGTTTTCCAATTCGCGCGGCCACGAGAGCATGGTACCCACTGCGGGATTGAAGAGGGTCATCATGGTGTCGGCGGCGGCCAGAATGGTGGAAGCGTATTCTGGATGTTCAGTCAGTGCCGCCGGATTGCCGAAACTGCAGAAAGTGATGAAACCGAGGTC
>JABUTS010000212.1 GCA_021443565.1 Bacteroidales bacterium
CGAAATCATCGACGAGATTGTCACCGTCTGCAAGGCGGAGCTTGATGGAACAAAACTGAACTCTTTCTGATTCTCAGTTTGTTTCTTATCTTTGCGGTGATCGCAGTTTTCCGTCCTTGATCAAACGGAGCAACGATTCCTTGACGGCACAGGTAATCCTCCTGGCGCTCGAACGGCCGTATGAGTCTGTAACGCCCGCCGGCAACACCATTTTCGCGGACGTAGAATTCTATTGCATCCCTCAAGGTCCAACCGGGCTAGGACATTAATGCCCCCGCAGTCTCGTCATGCACCGTGTAGGAAGTGTGAACTCCCCCCGGGACTTCCGGGTCAGGTGCCTGCACAAGTATGACCTTCAAACTTTCCATAAATTGTTCAAACTTGACATCAGCGCCTTATTGGAATAATATCAATTGGCAAAATATCCACTATCTTTGTTTATGCCAATTTAGGCATTGTTGATACAGGCCGATTTTCCAGCCTTTGTACCATACATCCGGAAATGCTCGGAAATGTGAGCGGAAAGTCACTTTATGATTTTTTAATGGACACTAATGGCATAAATTTATAATTGTATGAAAACTGGATTGATTATCATAACAGCCGCAGCCACACTTCTGTCGTGCAGCCGCAGCGACGACAAAGCCGTGCGGCCGGTAAATTTCTCCGAGGTCGCCATTCAGGACGCCTTCTGGTCTCCAAGGCTGGACAGCCTGAAAAACGTAACCATAGGCGTCTGTATAGACCAGATCGAGAACCGGACAGGGCGAATGCGCAACTTCGAGAACGCGGCCCGCAGGGAAGGAGAACACTCCGGAATATTCTTCGACGATTCGGATGTGTACAAGGCGCTGGAGGGCTTCGCATATTCGCTCAAGAACAACCCCGACCCTATGCTTGAGGCAAAGTGCGACGAATGGATAGACAAGTTTGCGGCAGCCCAGCTCGAAGACGGTTACATCAACACCTATTACACGCTCAAGGGACTGAAAGGGCGCTGGACAGATATGGACAGGCACGAGATGTATATGGCCGGACACCTCATCGAGGCCGCCGTAGCCTATTATGAAGTCACGGGCAAACGCAAACTGCTGGACGTGGCGGAAAGGATGGTCGGGCACATGATGGGACTTTTCGGCCCGGGCAAGAGGGACTGGGTGCCGGGACACGAGGAGATAGAGCTCGCCCTCGTGAAGCTCTACAGTCTGACTGGGGAAAGAAAATATCTGGACTTCGCCGTATGGCTCCTTGAGGAAAGAGGGCACGGACACGGAAAATTCAGCAATCCCTCCCATTATCAGGATGAAGTGCCGATCAGGGACCTTGAAAAAATCACCGGACACGCCGTGCGGGCCATGTACCTGTTCTGCGGAATGGCCGACGTTGCCGCATACACCAGCGACGAGGGCTATATACAGGCACTCGAGAGAGTCTGGGAAAACGTCGTGAACTGCAAAATGTACATCACCGGAGGCATCGGCCACTGCGGCCATTCGGAAGGATTCTCCGAAGACTATGACCTTCCCAATGATCTAGCCTACTGCGAGACCTGCGCCTCCATAGGAATGGTGCTGTGGAACTGGCGCATGAACGGAATGACAGGAGACGCCAAGTACATAGACATACTTGAGAAGGCTCTATACAACGGCGTGCTTTCGGGCATATCCCTTGGAGGCGACCGTTTCTTCTACGTCAATCCCCTGGAGAGCGCCGGCACCCACCACCGCCAGGCCTGGTACGGCTGCGCCTGCTGCCCTTCCAACCTCTGTCGCTTCATCCCATCCATAGGCAACTACATCTACGGCAGCGCCCCCGGGGCCGTGTATGTCAATCTTTACGTCTCCAGCAAAACGGAAATCGGAGGTCTCGGCATAGAGCAGAAAACGTCCTACCCATGGTCGGGCAAGGTTGACATAACCATCACGAGCGGTCGCCTCGCGAAGACCACGCTCAAGTTGCGCATACCCTCGTGGTGCGAAAGTTGCGCCGCGACCCTCAACGGGAAAAGCGTCAAGGGCAAGATGGACAAAGGCTACCTCTGTATTGACCAGCGCTGGAAGAAGGGAGACGTCGTTTCTCTCAATTTGGATATGCCAGCAAAGGTGGTGGCGGCAAATCCCCGCGTCAAGGCCGATGAAGGCAAACGCGCAGTCACCCGGGGCCCCCTCGTCTACTGTCTGGAAGGCCTAGACAACGAAGGGATTTACGACAACGCCCTTCTGGATGCTTCCACAAGTTTCGAGACCCGTTTCTGTCCGGAACTGATCGGAGGCGTGGAGACCATCACCGCCCGGACAGACAACGGAATTCTGACATTCATACCCTATTATGCCTGGGACAACCGCGAGGCTTCCCCTATGAAAGTCTGGATAAATTATGGACTGTAAGTCGGTCCAATAAGAAAATATTTCACTGTCTTTCGCTAAAAAAGTTGACTCATAAAAGAGATAACTTTTTTAGCGAAAGACATAACTTCGAGAAAATTGACATCAAAAGGACGGAGTATGTTCAACAAAAGCGACACAAGCAGAAACTGCTGCCAGCTGACAGGAGGACAGGCAAGACAAGGTTATGACTGGTGGTGGCATTCATTCACCGGAATCAATGCGGAGACAGGCCAGCAGAAGGCCTTCTTCATAGAATTCTTCCTCTGCAACCCGGCATCGGGAGGCGACAAGCCTGTTTTCGGACAGCTTCCTGAAAACAGGGAGAACGGAATCAAGCCTTCATACCTTATGGTTAAGGCCGGCAGCTGGGGCAGCGATGCCGCGCAGCTTCACCGCTTCTTCTCGTGGAAGGAGGCAAAGGTGGATTGGGGGAACCCATACAGCATAGAGGCAGCAGACTGCTCGGTATGTGAGAATGCGACCCGTGGCAGCATCAGGATCAGCCCCGATGAAAGTTATTCCCATCCCGAGTGGATGTGCGACAGCGGATTCATGAGCTGGGACCTCAAGATCAGGAAGAAGACCGCATACAACATGGGATATGGAGCTGGAAAGCTCTTCCGCTCGCTCCAGCTCTTCGAGATGTTCTGGCACGCCGAGGGCATGGCCAGCGAGTTCGAGGGAGAGGTCGTATGGAACGGGGAGATCTACAAGGTAGAGCCCGAAAGCTCATACGGATACGCCGACAAGAACTGGGGCAAGGACTTCACAAGTCCCTGGGTCTGGCTTTCATCCTGCAATCTCACCAGCGAGATCAGCGGCGCGAAGTTGAAGGATTCCGTGTTCGACATAGGTGGAGGCAGGCCCAAGTGCGGTCCTGTTGTGCTCGATCGCAAACTGCTCTCCGCATTCTGGTACGAAGGCAGGGAGTTCGAATTCAACTTCTCAAAGTTCTGGACGGGCTGCAGAACACGTTTCGACTGCAGGGAAACGGATACACAGATAATATGGCACGTGGACCAGCGCACCTGGTTCAAGCGCATGGTGACCGACGTGGTCTGCGACAAGGCTAATATGCTCCTTGTCAACTATGAGGCTCCTAACGGAAGCAAGAGACATAATCGCCTATGGAACGGTGGCACCGGTTCGGGAACCGTCAAGCTTTACCGCTTCGGCAGACTGGTCGACCGCATCCACGCCGAGAACATCGGCTGCGAATGGGGCGAATATGAGATGCTTCACCCGGAAGTGAAGCTCATGGACGAATGAATATTGCCTGACGCGCTCTGAAGGAGTGTAACCACAGATGTCATGGAAGTCCTTCGTCATGTGTGCAAGGTCGGTGTAAGCGCAACTCAACGCGATGCTTCCGTTTCTTGGGGTTCTTCGCGGGTTACTTCCTGTTGCGCCAGAACGTGGTCATCTGCTCGAGGGTCTTGCCTTTGGTCTCAGGGACTAGTTTCCAGACAAATACAGCCGCAAGGATGCAGACGGTGCCGTAGATGGCGTATGCGAGGAAGTGGCTGAAATTGTAAAGAGGCACGAAGGTGGACGACACCACAAAGTTGAATATCCACTGGAACGCGACCGCGATGGCCGTAGCCTGGCTGCGTATGGTGTTGGGAAAGAGTTCCGACATGTATACCCAGCAGATTGGGCCCCAGCTGAACATGAATGACGCGCTGTATATGAGTATGCTGACCACGGGGACGATTGAAGGGACTTCGGTCATGTTGCTCAATGCGACGCCGAGCGCTCCGACAGCCATCAATATCGAGCCGGAGATGAGCAGTGGCTTGCGCCCGAGCCTTTCTACGGTGACTATGGCAAGTATGGTGAAGGAAATGTTGATTATGCCCATGAATACGGTGTACATCATAGGGTCACCCATTCCCATCGATTCGAAGATACGTGGCGCAAAATATAGCACGGCGTTGATACCTATGACCTGCTGGAACACGCTGAGCATGATGCCCACGAAGATTACAATCCATCCGTAAGTGAAGAGAGGCTCCCTCTTTTCCACCGCAGTGGCCTTGATTTCCTCAAGAATCTCGTTTGCCCTCTTTTTCCCGTTGATTTTCGTCAGCACCTTCAGTGATTTCTCGTGGGCGCCGTTGAGAGCAAGGTAGCGTGGAGTTTCGGGCACAAAAGGTATGAGCAGCGTGAATATGCCCGCGGGTACAGCCTCGCTTACGAACATCATTCTCCAGCCCACCTGAGCGGTCCATTCCTGGATGGCGGGATCGTTGACGTGCGAACGTATGATTATGAAGTTTACGAAGTATACCACCAGCTGGCCGAAGATTATGGCGAACTGGTTCCACGACACAAGCGTTCCCCTCTTGTTGTATGGTGCGATTTCGGCTATGTACATGGGGCAGAGGGCAGAAGCTATGCCGACGCCTATGCCTCCGAGTATGCGGTAGAGATTGAACGCCACGAGCAAACCCATGGTGGCTTCTCCTTCGTTGAAGAAGAGGAATTCGGGATAATATGAACCGAGCGCCGAGAGAAGGAACAGCACGCCAGCGATGAGAAGTGCTCTCTTTCGTCCCCGTCTCGATGCGAGGAACCCTGACACGAACGCACCTATAACGCAGCCTATCAGCGCGCTGGAGGTGGTGAATCCGTGTATGCCGTCGGTGTAGGTGAAGTCACTGGCATTGCTGAAAAAGGCCTGCAAGCCTTTCTCGGCACCGGAAATCACCGCAGTGTCATATCCGAAGAGCAGGCCGCCGATGACGGCGACGAGAACAACGGAGATAAGGTAGCTGGTGCTGCCTTTCTCCTCGTGACTGCGTGAGCGGGACATATTCTACTCGCAGTAAAGGTTGAGAATAGTCTCGTAAAGCTCCTGCTTGCCGCTTCTCATCTCAGGCTCGCCGTGATTCTTCGCGTATTCTACCAACTCCTCGAGAGTCATCTTCCCTTCGTCGAATTTCTTTCCAGCACCACTTCTGAAGGACGAGTAACGCTCCTGCACCATTTGCGGGATAGGAGAGTTCCCAATTATGTTGGCGGCGTTCAGCAGCGCGCGCGCCATGGCATCCATTCCGCTTATGTGTGCGATGAAGATATCCTCGGGATCAGTGGAATTGCGGCGAAGCTTTGCGTCGAAGTTGGACCCACCATTGCCGAGGCCGCCGTTGCGTATGATCTGCATCATCGCCAGGGTCAGTCCGAAGGTGTCGGTCGGGAACTGGTCGGTGTCCCAGCCGTTCTGGTCGTCGCCACGGTTGGCGTCGATGGACCCGAGCATTCCGCTGTCCACTGCCACTGCAAGTTCATGCTCGAAGGTGTGGCCGGCGAGAGTAGCGTGGTTGACCTCGATATTGAGTTTGAAGTCCTTGTCCAGTCCGTGCGCCTTGAGGAAGCCTATCACAGTCTCGGAGTCAGCGTCATACTGGTGCTTTGTAGGCTCCATAGGCTTAGGCTCGATGAGGAAGGTGCCCTTGAATCCCTTGGAGCGTGCATAATCGCGTGCCGCCTTGAGCATGTTCGCAAGGTGCTCTTTCTCCTGTTTCTGGTCGGTGTTGAGCAGGGACATATAGCCCTCGCGTCCGCCCCAGAAAACGTAGTTCTGACCACCGAGCTTGATTGTCGCGTCGATTGCGTTCTTTATCTGCACCGCAGCGCGTGCCACGACGTCGAAATCAGGATTGGTGGCAGCTCCGTTCATGTAGCGCTTGTGCCCGAAAATGTTTGCTGTCCCCCAGAGAAGCTTGATGTTGGTACCTTTCATCTTTTCGAGAGCATAATCGGTGATGGCCTTCATGCGGGCCTCGTATTCCTCTATGTCGTCGCTGTCTTCAATGAGGTCTATGTCGTGGAAGCAGAAATATTCTATGCCGAGTTTCTGCATGATCTCGAAACCTGCGTCCATCTTGTCCTTGGCGCGCTGGAGAGGGTTTTCAGCCTGATCCCACTCGTATGATCGGGTCTGGCCGCCGAACTGGTCGCTTGAGGCTGGGCCGAGGGTGTGCCACCAGGCCATCGCGAATTTGAGCCAGTCCTTCATCTTCCTGCCCAGCACCACCATCTCAGGCTCATAATAATGGAAAGCCATTGGATTCTTGCTTGCAGTGCCCTCGTAAGGGATTCTGCCGATTTGAGGATAATATTCCTTTGCCATAATCTTGTGTTATTTAATTATTGATTCAACTTCAGTTTTCCATTTGGCGTAAGCCTCTTCAAGTGGCTGGCTCCACGCTTTTTCGGGTTCGTCCACATCCAGTCTAGCGAGGCTGGCGAAAGTTTCCCGTGCAGTTTTGTATATGCCCGCGCCGAGAGCAGCACCACGAGCAGCACCGAGGGCTCCATCGGTGTCAAAGAGTTCGATGCGGGCTCCGGTCAGGCTTGCGAGAGTCTTCCTGAACATGGGATTGAGGAAAAGGTTGGCCTTGCCAGCTCGTATTACGTTGGGTTCGAGGCCAAGGTCGCGCATGATGTCGATGCCGTAGCGGAAGGAGAATGCGATTCCCTCCTGCACAGCCCGCAACAGATGCGCCTTGGAATGGCGGACAAGGTCGAGTCCGACAATTCTGGCCCCCGTGCTGCGGTTGCCGAGCACTCTCTCGGCGCCGTTGCCGAAGGGCAGCACGAGCACGCCGTCGGATCCTGCGGGGACAGTGTCGGCAAGTGCGTTCATTTCGGGATATGTGAGTTCGGGGGCGACGTTCTTGCGGGCCCAGGCGTTCATTATCCCGCATCCGTTGATGCACAGAAGCACGCCCATGCGCTGCTCTGAGGAAGGAGCGACGTGAAGGAAAGTGTTGACGCGCGATTCCGAGTCCGCCTTGGGAAGGTCGGTGACGCCATAAACCACACCGCTGGTGCCTCCTGTCGCGGCAATTTCGCCTGGCTCAAGGACATTGAGTGAAAAGGCATTGTTGGGCTGGTCGCCGGCACGATAGGAGACCGGGGTGCCTTCGGGAATGCCGAAGAGGGCCTGGGTCTCCGCAGAGCATAGCGCCTGCACGCCTATAGCCGGGACCACGTCGCAAAAGAGCGACTGGTCGAATCCGAAATGCCCGGCCACGAAATCAGCGCGCTCCCCTGCCCGGAAATCCCAGAGTATGCCTTCGGAGAGACCTGTCGCCGTCGTGGACATCTTTCCTGTGAGACGATATGCGATATAGTCGCCTGGAAGCATGAATTTCCATATCCTGGCGTAGGTTTCCGGCTCCGCGGCCTTGACCCATGCAAGTTTTGAGGCTGTGAAGTTGCCGGGAGAATTCAGCAATTGTTCCATACAGCGTTTTCTGCCTATAGCTTCAAATGCGTCTGCGCCTGTCTGCACGGCCCTGGAATCGCACCATATTATAGAATCCCTGACGGGGGTGCCATCCTTGTCCACAGCCACAAGCCCGTGCATCTGATATGAGATGCCCACCGAAGCAACCTGTGAGAGGTCGCATTGAGCAGCGAGCTCGGCCATGCCGTCGCTCAGATACTTCCACCAATCTGTAGGGGCCTGCTCTGCCCATCCCTTATGTGGCGATGAGATGGGGGCTTCTTTTGGGGGATTTGTCGCAGATGCGACGCATTTTCCGCTCTCAATATCAAGCAGAGAGAGCTTTACCGATGATGAACCAAGATCAATTCCAAGTGAATACATGGAAACAAATTTAAGATTTTTTTTCGATGCAAAAAACACGGCACTGTCTGCTCCGCCACAGTATCTGCAAAAATTATGGGAAATATGGATCAAGCAGATTCTGCAATGACAGATAACTCAGGCAACAGTGTGTAGCGGCGTGGCACAATCATGGTCAACAAGAATAGCAGGAGGCATGAAGTCATTGTGAGTCATTATGTCAGCGGCATGAAGGAGTGTGGCGAGGAGGTGACGGCGAGGCTGATGGGCGGGGTTATTCAGGCATGAACTCCTTCATGCTGGTCTTGTAGACAGAGCCGAAACTGGCAATGTTGTATAGGTTGGCGTGCGAGCCGACTGTCTGGCCGGCCACATGATAGTAGAGGTCGCGCATATTCACCTCCGGCTCCACATCTATCTTCTGCTGGAAACCGCGGGTGAAACCGTTGCTCAGATACGCATTCAGCTCCTTGTCTATGATGTCGGCCTTCGAGGACTCGGTTGCGTTCGCTGCTGTCATGAAGAGCACACCCGGAATACCCTCGCACACGCTGGCCACACTGCCGCTGTAACATGCCTCAATCACGAAAAACAGGCGTCTGTACCTGCCCTCCGCGTTCATGGTATTCAGCATCCTCTTCACGCCGTTCGCAGGAAACTTGGAATCCCCCATGTACAGGGTTCCGCTGTTGCCGTGTCCGCTCCAGAAAAACAGTATGTTATCCTGATCCCCAGATGGCAGGACTACGGGCAACCTGTCACTTCTCTTGCCGCTTACTATGCTTATCAGGTCCTCGTAAGTCAGATCGTGCAACTTGTAGTCTGTCTTCACGTTCTTGTAAAGATTCTCGCCGCCTATCTCAACTCTCACCTCTCCCTTATGTGGATTCTTCGGATTCTGCGCGATATCGTCCTCCATGATGAGGATTATGTGCTCGTCATCGTAGCCGTGACGCTTCAGAAGCTGGTACATCGCAAGAGCGTCCGCCTGATGTCTGTAGTTCTCCCACGAAGTGGATGCCGCCACGATTACCGCATAATTATCCTTTAGGTCCTTGTACTTTATATCCTCAGTAGCATCAGTGATCTCTGTGATGGTAGGCTTTGCAAGATTCCAGATATCGATGCTGGACAGCCCCCCGTTCGCACCATTCGCGCTGACATAGGCTATGGTTTCATACTTTCCCCCGTTCAGCATCCAGTACCTGTATGTGGTATTGAGAGGCGCATGATGAAAACGCTGGTCGAACTCCCACGCGCTACTCACGCCCTTTATACACGGACGCAGGCCTCTCTTAAGCATGTTCAGCACCTGCTCCGCATCCGCGGCCTGCCACCCCGCCGGATTTGCATCCTTGCCGTCCAGCACCTCTACCACATATTTGCAGAGATTGGCAGGATCCGTGTCCTTGTTCAGGTCCATGACGCTCAGCGCATAGGTAAGGAGATATACTGCGTCAAAGGTCTGTGCAGTTCCGTTTTTCGGGAATCTGCCGTATTTACTCTCATAGGCAGCAGCAAAGCCGGATTCGGGAAGCGGAGCCGGTTCCACCCCGAAAAACCTGTGCTTGACCTGACTGGCTATATCGTAATCCACGCAGCGGTCAGAGCACACCGTATACTGAGCCCAGAACTTGGAATCCGCGAAACTCTCCCACTCCTTCTCCTCCATCTGCGCCAACACCCTGTCCAGTTCCAGCAGGTCTTTTGACGAACTCGGGAAGAAGAAGGTCAGCGCCTCGCTGTCCACTTCAATCCCCTTCATATAGGCGTCCTTATGCCTCAGCCTATAATTCTCCACAGCCTGGGCCACGGTAAGGTCCTTCCCGAGCAGGTCTATATTCCTTACGGCACTGCCCATCTCCACCGCCTGGAAACCGAAATAGTCGGTGAAGGTCTGGCCATAGCCATCGCCCGCAGCCACAAGGGCCAGCTGGTTCACACCAAGGTCCTGATGGGCCAGATTAAGCAATATCTCGTTCTGCATGACATCGTTGCGTGTCATGAAAAACACGTTGTCCCAATTGGCATAGATGCGCTGGAGGTCTGCAGAGCCTACCATGGGAAGTATGATGGTACGGCCTTTCAGACCCGGCGAGCCCAGTATCTGTTTGGCCTGTTCCGGCTCGGAAGGCCCCAGGATAGCCATATAATCCCCCTGCTCAACCCTGTCCATAGCCACGTCAATCAGGCCCGGAGACTGGTCCATCCACTCGAACTGCAGTTTGACGACGCGCTTCTGGTTTACCTGAGCCCTTTCCAGAATGGACTGAGCCCAGTTTATGGTCTGCATCATCCACTCCCTGTGCTCAGGCTTGGAGAAGACCGCAACCTTATAGGTCAGCACCTCTCCATTTGAGTCCGGATCGTCAATGACCGGACCGTCACCGCACCCGCCGATAAGCGGAATGAGCATCAGAAGCATAAGCTTTCTCATAACGTATGTCAGCCTGTCCACCTGCATCTCGGATTATTTTTCAGCATATTTTTCAGCCTCATCCTTCAACTCCTCATATCTGGATGACCAGTAATCTTCCGGCAGGAAATCGTAGGAATACACAAAGCCTCCCTCACCGTCATCAAACTCATGCTGCTCCATGGCATAGACGCTGTTCCCGTCAAAAGAGGAGTTTATAAGCACGTCAGCGTAACCTTCCCCGAAGCTATAGGTGCGGTGTGCTGGGAGAACGGCTCCTTCAAGCCACCCGGAAATGCAATCCCTCAACATCAGGTTCACCTTTATCACAACGGAAAAAGGCGCCATGGCCAGCCTGTCGTTATAGTCCACATCCATGCCAATGACGGCATTGAACGTCTTGTTTGCGCTGAACGACTGCATCATATAGAAGTAGACACCCGTGTTTGTACTGCCGGCCATAGGAAGCAGGATGAAGCGTGACTTGTAGTCAGAGCCTGTCTTCTTTCCCAGATCCCAGTAATAATCGGTGATGCCGGCTGTGTACTCATAGCCCGCATTGGGCATGGCGTAGCCCTTCTCATCAGAGCTCAGATACTTCACCTCCTCTATCCTGTACCCCTGGTCATGCGCCTCGTAGCCGTCGCGGAAGGCCTGGATGGCGATGTCCGCCACCTCATTGCCCCTCATGGCTGCCAGGATATAGGCCGGAGTGCGTGAGGACATGGCGCCGGCCAGGTACATCACACCCCTGCGGTCCACGTTGGCCGTAACCACGCCCTTGGGCATAGCGCTCCTCTCGCTCTCCACCAGGAGGATGGTGCGGTTGTCACCATCCAGGGCCGGCACATTGGAGGCGATGGACTCGTAATCGCTCCCGGCCAGGACCAGCAGGGAGCGGCTCGTGCGGCCAGCAGTTTCTGAAACCCACTTCTCCACCAGGCTCCTGGCTTGGGTTTTCGTATCTGGCCGCAAGGTATGCAGAGCCAGGCCGGCACTGTCACAATACTGGATCACACCCTCAACCATCAGGTGTTATAACCATTGTCTCCGGGACCGCTCAG
>JABUTS010000172.1 GCA_021443565.1 Bacteroidales bacterium
CGCAGGGATATAGGCTGGAGAGTGCTTGAGTAAAACAAAAAGGGTTCGCGCCGCGAACCCTTTTTGTTTTACTGTATTCTTATCTTCCTGCCTATCTGCAAGATGGTTGTTTCCTTGATGCCGTTCAGGCGGCAGAGATTCTTTATGGTCGTGTGGTTCCTCTGTGCGATGCGTCCGAGGGTGTCTCCCGAGCGTATGGTGTAGTACTTGGCAGCCTTGCGCTCAGCCTCGGCCTTCTGGTATTCAGCCTCGGCCTTTTCTTCATCCTCGAAATCGTTTTCGAAGCTGTTGCTTATGCTGAAATACCTTTTCTTGAGCACGAACAGCCTGTGACGGAGGGTTCCGCTCTGGAAGTCGATCAGCCACTGAGGGTCGAAGGCATAGCCGTTATATCTTGTCTCGAAGTGGAGGTGGGGACCTGTGGAGCGCCCTGTGGAGCCTCCGAGGCCTATCACGTCACCAGCGTTCACCCAGTCGTTCTCCTCCACGTTCCTTTTTGAAAGATGGCCGTAGAAGGTCTCGAGCCCGTTGCTGTGGCGTATGATGACGAAATTGCCGTAGCCGTGCATATATCCCGAATATCTCACCTTGCCCTCGAAGGTGGCATAGATGGGATCGCCCGTCTTCAGCGGAAGGTCCACGCCCAGGTGCCTGCGTCCGCTGCGCATCATGAACTTGCCTCGAGCGTAGACGCTGCCTATGTAAGGGCAGTGATACTGGCCTATGTCGTCGACGAGCCAGATGGCCGTGGTGTTGTCAAGGCTGTCCACGGGTATGCCGTAAGGGTTGGTGGTCTTGCTGGTCCAGTACTTGGTGAATATGTCGGCGTTGGCAACCATGTCGAAGTCCTTGATGTACTTCCATGTGTTGTCGCTGTACAGCACGACCTTGATGCCGGGATTCTCCGTGGTGATGGTGTCCATGGCGTTGCCGTCGTTGGCTGCCATTGACGGCACGCTCTGAAGTGCTGGCCGGGGTATGAGTTTCTGGGCTTCTTCTATGGTGAGTTTCCTGAGGCTATCAGTCTGGGCGTAAGCGCAGACTGGCAATGCGGCCAAAGCCAGGGCCGCCAATATCTTGGTAATCTTCATTCTTACTTGGACTTGTAGCGTGTCTGAATCTTTCCCTTCGCTATCGCGAGCAGTTTCTTTGCAATCAGTTTGCGGCGAATAGGAGCCACGTCGTCAGTGAAAAGCCTGCCGTCGAGGTGGCTGAGTTCATGCTGGACCATCCTGCATGCGAACTTGTCGAAGGTCTCGGTCACCTTCTCGAACTTCTCGTCGTAGTATTCCACGGTGATCTTCGAGGGACGGCGTACCTCGGCATAGATGCCGGGAACGCTGAGGCAGCCTTCAGAATAGGTGCACTCGTCTTCGCTTTCTTCCGTCACGACGGGGTTGATCAAGGTCCTGCGGAAATCCGCAAGATAATCATAGCTATCCGACAGGTCGCTTCCGTCGACTATGACTATTCTCCGGGACACGCCGACCTGGGGTGCTGCAAGTCCGCAGCCGTCAGCCTGCTTCAAGGTCTCCTTCATGTCTGAGACGAGGGAGAGTATTTCTTCCTTTTTAGTGATGTCGGCTTCGGCGGCTTCCTTGCGGAGCACGTCGGCGCCGTACAGGTAAATAGGTAGTATCATAAAAACAACGTCATTTGCTTGCCTGTGCCTGATTCCGGTCGAGATAAGACTGGAGTATGATGGCGGCGCTTATCTTGTCGACGGATTCCTTTTTCCTTCTGTCCTGGTACTTCATGCCTCCGTCAATCATGGCCCTGTGGGCAAGCACGGAGGTGAATCTTTCGTCCTCAAGGCTCACGGGAACGTCCGGGAATGCCTTTTGCAGCTGCTTCAGGAAGGCATCCACATCCTTCTGGGCCTCCGAAGGCTCTCCGTTGAGGTTCTGCGGATAGCCCACAACAAAACGGACTATGGTTTCCTGCAAGGCGTAATTTTTGAGATATTCTATTAACTTTGCAGGATGTACCGTGTCCAGGGCCGATGCGAAGATGCCGAGGGGGTCGCTTACTGCGAGCCCGGTGCGTTTCCTTCCGTAATCGATTCCGATAAGTCTGTCCATATCGGTGCAAAGATACTCAAAATCTGAAATTAACGGAAATCGACTTTTTTTATGGCCGACCAGAATCCATACGATGACAAGGTGACGCGCTTCAGAGTGGTCATCTCAGATAATAAAAGCCACAAGCAGCTGTGGATCAAGAGCTTCTCCCGGGCCAGCCTCTTTGTCGCGGCTGTGTCTGTATGCGTGGTGACCTTTATTCTGATGTTCTGCCTGATAGCATTCACTCCCGTGAGGAACTTTGTCCCGGGCTATCCCGATTCCCACTCCCGCCGCGAGGCTATACGCAACGCGATGAGGGTGGACTCTCTCGAGACCGTGATCAGCCGCTGGGAGTTCTACAGCGAGAATCTTCGCAGGGTTGTCGACGGGGAAGACCCGGTGAAACTGGATACTCTGGTCAGAATGGCCTCCGAACTGAACGAGAGCGACCTTGCCGCCTATGCGAAGGCTGATACCCTGCTCCGCCATACCGTATTGGAGGAAGATCAGTTCGGACTATCCAACTCGGTCAGAAGGAAACTTCCGGTGGAGGGACTGCACTTTTTCACCCCTGTCAAGGGGGTGGTACTGCAGGGCTTCGACCCGGTTACCCACCCTTTCGTGGATATCACTCCTTCTGCCAATGCTGCCGTATGTTCCGTCCTTGAGGGAACCGTCATTTCGGCTGGGTGGAGCGACGAGTATGGATATACCCTCGTCGTCCAGCATGAGGACGACGTGGTTTCCATATACCGCCACTGCGCCAGACTTACATGCAAGTCGGGAGACAAGGTGTCTGCCGGCCAGTCGATTGCAATGGTCGGGACGGGAGCGGCAGTGTCCACCGGAGACCATCTGCAGTTTGAACTGTGGTACTCCGGCGAGGCTGTGGATCCACTGCTGTATATAAAAATCTGATGGAACAGGGAAAGAGACATATAGCGATACTCGGTTCGACGGGATCCATAGGCACGCAGGCTCTGGATGTTGTCAGACAGCATCGTGAGCTTTTCGAGGTCGAACTGCTCACGGCAAACAATTCTGCCGACAAACTGATTGCCCAGGCCCTTGAATTTGATGCCAACAGCGTCGTGATATGCAACGAGGAACTTTACGGCCAGGTTGCCGATGCTCTCCAGCCCGAAGGTATCAAGGTTTTTGCCGGCATGAAGTCGGTGTGCGACCTGGTGGCTGCGGACAATATAGACATGGTCCTGACCTCCATGGTGGGATTCAGCGGCCTCGCTTCCACCGTGGCGGCGATAAAGGCCGGCAAGGCTATAGCGCTCGCGAACAAGGAGACTCTGGTGGCTGCTGGTTCGCTGGTGACAACCCTCGCCGCGAAACATGAAGTACCGATACTTCCGGTGGACTCGGAACATTCGGCCATATTCCAGTGCCTTCAGGGCGCAGGCGGCAACAAGCTCTCGAAGATTCATCTAACCGCTTCCGGTGGGCCTTTCCGCACTTGGGAGCGCGAACGCATTGCTGTGGCAAGGGCCGCTGATGCACTGAAGCATCCCAACTGGAACATGGGAGCGAAGATTACCATAGACTCGGCCACGATGATGAACAAGGGCCTGGAGGTGATTGAGGCCAGGTGGCTTTTCGGGGTGGAGCCGAAAGATATAAACGTAGTGGTCCATCCGGAATCCATCATCCATTCCATGGTGGAATTTGCGGACGGGGCAGTGATTGCCCAGATGGGCTGGCCCGACATGAGGGAGCCAATACAGTATGCACTCGCATATCCGTCCCGTTTGGATCTGGATAACAGGAAACTTGATTTCGCGACCCTTTCGAAGCTCAGCTTCGAGCAGCCAGATCTTGACAGATTCCCGTGCCTCTCGCTGGCTTTCGAGGCGATTTCCCGCGGGGGAAACATACCATGCGCAATGAACGCTGCGAATGAGGCTGCCAATGCGGCATATCTCAAGGGGAAGATTTCCTTTTATGAAATAGCTGATGTCATAGAGAGGGCTATGGCCCGCACTCCTTTCATCGCGGCTCCCGACCTTGACGATATCTTTGCAACCAACGACGAAACATATTCAAGGACCAACGCGGAGATATGGCGATAATAATGAAGATACTGCAAGTGGTGCTTGCCCTGTCCCTGCTCATCATCATACATGAGGCGGGCCATTTCACCTTTGCCAAGCTTTTCGGGGTGAAGGTGGACAAGTTCTACCTGTTTTTCGATGCCGGCGGTTTCCGCCTTTTCAGCACGAGGAACAATAGATTGCTCTGCAGGCTTTTCCCGAAGCTGAAGGATGCGGAAACAGACTACGGGATAGGCTGGCTCCCGTTGGGTGGTTATTGCAAGATCAGCGGAATGGTGGACGAGTCCATGGATACGGAGTATCTCAATCAGGATCCTCAGCCGTGGGAGTTCAGGACCAGGCCGGCCTGGCAGCGCTTTCTTGTGATGGCCGGGGGAGTCCTGTACAATTTCGTGTTTGCCGTCCTTCTCTATATAGCCATCATGGCAATCTGGGGCGAGGTGTGGGTGAGCAATGAAAACGCTGACATCTATGTGAACGATCTTTCTTACGAGATGGGATTCCGCACCGGAGACCATATAGTCAGTTTCGATAACTGGACTCCCGAGGATTTCAACATGCTTCAGGCTGATTTTGTCCGCAGGGAAACCCGCAAGGCTGTCGTGCTGCGCGACTCGGACACGGTCGAACTGTATATAGACCAGTCATATCTTCCGAAGGTTCTCGAGACTCCCGGCATGTTCGAACTTGCTCTGCCTTTCATCGTCGACTCGGTGGTGTCTGCCAATGCCGAGGCCGGACTTATGAAGGGCGACCGCATATTCCGCATAGACTCGACTGAGGTCAGGTATATGCAGGAATCCCGTGAACTTCTTGCCGCCTGTGCTGGCGGGGAGGTGGACGTCTGCGTGGAGAGGGAGGGGGATACGGTATGCCTGAACCTTGCCGTCGACTCCCTGGGCAAACTCGGAATCTACACCTATTATCCTGCCACCCTGCGCACCTACAGCCTTTTCAAGGCAATTCCGGCGGGGCTCAGGCATGCCTGGGAGTCTGTGAGCGGATATCTCAGGGACATGAAGCTGGTGTTCACTCCGAGGACGGAGGCATATAAGTCCGTGGGCAGTTTCATAGCCATAGGGTCGATATTCCCTTCGGCCTGGAACTGGTACCAGTTCATCAACATTCTGGCCATGCTTTCCGTGATGCTGGGCGTGATGAATCTTATCCCCATACCGGGACTTGACGGCGGACACATGGTCTTCATCATGTACGAGATGATCACGGGCCGCAAGCCTTCTGACAGGTTCATGATGGTCATGCAGTATATAGGCCTGTTCCTGCTGCTGGCGCTCATGGTGTTCGCCTGCGGAAACGATATAGGTCGCCTGATGAGATAGTGGCGAAAACTTAAAAATGACAAGCACAAATCAAATTCATATATATGGGAAGAATACTCAAAAGCCTGATTTTGGCAGCTCTCGCAGTTCTTGCGATTTCCTCATGCACAACCAGCCAGAAGCGCAGGGTGCTGATGCAGAACATCAGCGGCAAGGCGGGCGAGGTGATAGTCGTGATTAACGGCACGGACTGGAACGGGCCCCTTGGTACCGAACTCAGGGATAATCTCGGCGCAGCCTGCAGCTACCTCCCCAACAAGGAGCCTCTCTATGCTTTGGTAAACGTGCCTCCGACTGCCTTTACCAATCTTTTCAAGCTTCACAGGAACATTATATACTTCAACGTCAACGGCGAGGTGAAGAAGGAGGGGGTTGAGTACATGAAGGATGTATGGGCTCAGCCGCAATGCGTGATGAGAATCAATGCAAAGACCCCGGAGGGTGCACTCGAGGCTCTGCGGACGGACATGAACAGGATATTCAGCACCCTTGAGGTGGCTGAGAGAAACAGAATCATCTCGAATGCGAAACATTATGAGGAGACCGGAGTGAGGCCGGCGGTGGCCGACATCTTCGGAGGCTCGCCTTATTTCCCTTCCGGCTTCACCCTCAAGAAGCGGACTGCGGATTTCGCGTGGGTTTCGTATGAGACAACCCCTGTCCAGCAGGGTATCTTCGTGTGGCGCTATCCTACCGATGGCCTTGTGGACCCGTTCTCCCTCGAGAGCCTTGTGTCAAAGCGTAATGAAGTGCTCCAGGCCAACGTGCCCGGAATGTATGACGGTACTTACATGACTACCGCCACCTCATCCATGGAGCCGGAAATAGACTACATAAGGTACAAGGATTTCCATTTTGCCGAGATTCGCGGCTGGTGGGAGGTGTATAATGACTTCATGGGAGGGCCTTTCTTCTCACATTCGTTCTACTCACCAGACGGGAAGTACATAGTGACGGTGGACGGATATGTCTATGCCCCGAAGTATGACAAGAGGCAATATCTCCGTCAGGTTGAGGCACTTGTGTATTCCTTTGAGTGGAGCCAGCCAAAGAAGGATTAAGCCGTCTCACTTGTCGCCCCGATTGTTCATTCGAAACAATTCCGGATAAGTTTTCAAAATAATTTTGTGGGATAAAATTATTTATGTACCTTTGCAGTCCCAAATTGGAAAATTAGGGATTTTGGTGGGTTCGTATAACGGTTAGTACCCAAGATTTTCATTCTTGTAATAGGGGTTCGATTCCCCTACCCACTACCAGAAATATAAAAAATACAATAATGGCAAATCACGCATCAGCAGACAAGCGCTATCGCCAGAGCGAGAGGCGCAGATTGCATAACAGGTATTATGCAAAGACAACAAGGAATGCCATCAGGGCACTCCGCAACACTTCCGACAAGGCAGCAGCAGAGACATCGGCACCTAAGGTATACGCCATGATCGACAAGCTCGCCAAGATTGGTGTCATCCACAAGAACAAGGCGGCAAACCTCAAGAGCGGTCTCGCTGTCTACATCAACAAGCTTTCATAACGAAGGTTTTTCTCCGCATGGAGTTCTTATAGCTGTAAAAGAAGCAGAAAACTGCTTCTTTTTTTATTCGGGATGTAGCGCAGTTGGTAGCGCACTACGTTCGGGACGTAGGGGTCGCGTGTTCGAGTCACGTCATCCCGACAGGAGGTCGACAGAAAGGTCGGCCTCCTTCTTTTTTGCTCTTCTGCAGCGTTTATGGCGCAGTGGGGTGCGGTGTATTCGCATTATTTGTTAAATTTGTATGTCATGAATCTGACCTATATGTACTCGAAAATCAATAATCAATAACTTATGGATATGAGAAAAATCATTGCAGCAATCTCGCTTCTCGCGGCAACTGCCTCGCTGAATGCGCAGAACTTCGTTTCGCAGCGTCCCGCAGAAGCGGACAGACTTTTCACCTCACAGGCCATAGAGGCTGAAATCGTAAGGGTTCAGGGGCTCCTGACCAATCCGCGGCTTGCCTGGATGTTCGCCAACTGCTTCCCCAACACCCTCGATACCACAGTGCATTTCCGCGACGGTGAGGACGGACAACCCGACACCTTCGTGTACACCGGTGACATCCATGCAATGTGGCTCAGGGATTCAGGAGCGCAGGTATGGCCGTATGTGCAGTTCGCAAACCAGGACGAACATCTCCGCCTCATGCTCAAGGGAGTGATACTCCGCCAGTTCAAGCTCATCAACATAGATCCTTATGCAAATGCCTTCAACGACGGTCCTACGGGCGGTGAATGGCAGAATGACGGCACAGAGATGAATCTAAACGACCACGAGCGCAAATGGGAAATAGACTCGCAGTGCTATCCTATACGCCTTGCATACCACTACTGGAAGACTACGGGCGACGCTTCCGTATTCGGCAAGGACTGGGAGGATGCGATTCAGAACATACTTGCCGTGCTCCGCTCACAGCAGAAGAAGGATGGCAGGGGAGAATACTATTTTACCCGTGAAACCGACCGCCAGCTCGACACAAGATGCTGCGATGGTTGGGGCAACCCTTCCAAGCCTGTAGGCCTCATCGCTTCCGCATTCCGTCCTTCCGACGATGCCACCACCTTCGATTTCCTCATCCCGTCAAACTTCTTCGCCGTCACTTCTCTCCGCAAGGCTGCAGAGATCCTTACCGGGGTGAACGGCAAGCCTGCCCTTGCTGCAGAATGCACAGCCCTCGCTGACGAGGTTGAGGCGGCAATCAGGAAATATGCTGTGGTGAAACATCCAAAATACGGCAAGATCTATGCGTTCGAGGTTGACGGCTACGGAAACCACTTCCTGATGGACGACGCCAATGTCCCAAGCCTTCTTGCCCTTCCATATCTCGGTGACGTGTCTCCTAAGGACAAGATATACAAGAATACCCGCAGGTTCGTCTGGAGCCTTGACAATCCTTACTTCTTCAAGGGCACGGCCGGCGAAGGAATAGGCGGCCCTCATATAGGTTACGACATGGTATGGCCTATGAGCATCATGATGAAGGCTTTCACCTCCGACGACGATGCCGAAATCAAGGCTTGCGTGGAAATGCTCATGACGACTGATGCCGGCAAGGGCTTCATGCACGAATCCTTCCACAAGGATAACCCCGCGAAGTATACACGCGACTGGTTCGCATGGCAGAACACCCTCTTCGGCGAGCTCATAATCAAGATAATCGCCGATGGAAGACTTGACGTACTTAACTCCATAACCATCGAATAATGAACAAGTCCATCAAATTCATCCTTCCAGTGCTCATTACCTATTTCGTGATGGGTTTCTGTGACGTGGTAGGCATCGCCACAAGCTATGCCAAGGTAGATTTCCAACTGACAGACAAGGTGGCGGGCTTCATCCCGTCAATGGTCTTCATCTGGTTCCTTTTCCTTTCGGTCCCTTCCGGACTCCTGATGAACAAGCTTGGCAGAAAGAATGTGGTTCAGCTCAGCAACCTGATCACCATCATTGCCATGGTACTGCCTCTGATTCATTACAGCTTCCCTGTGTGCATGATAGCTTTCGTGCTGCTCGGAATAGGCAATACCATACTACAGGTCGCTCTCAATCCGCTCATGTCCAATGTGGTAAGCGGTGAGACTCTCACCAGTTCGCTCACGGCCGGCCAGGTGGTCAAGGCAGTTTCGTCCTTCTGCGGGCCTTTCATCGCACTTTTTGCCAGCACGCAGCTCGGAAGCTGGATGTACATCTTCCCGATTTATGCGGCCATCACTCTTCTGGTAACCCTTTGGCTTCAGTTCACGGCCATTCCTAAGGAAGAAATCACTGCCGGAGGAACATCAGTGGCCGAGTCTTTCGCCCTCCTGAAGGACCCTAAGATTCTTCTTCTTTTCTTCGGTATCTTCTTCGTTGTGGGAGTCGATGTGGGAACCAACACCGTATCTGCAAAGCTCATGATCGAGCGTGCGGGATGGGTGGTTGAAAAGGCCGGTCTTGCCGCCAGCGTATATTTCATCTCCAGAACGGTCGGCGCTTTCCTCGGTTCCTTCCTTCTTGCAAAGGTGAATGACTCGAAGTATCTGCTCGCGAACGTGATCGGCGGCGCCCTTACCATCGCAGCTCTCTTCGTTGTAAAGGCTCCGATTGCCATACTCGTATGCATAGGTCTCATAGGTTTCTTCTTCTCAAGCGTCTTCTCGATTCTTTTCTCGGCAGCCCTCAAGGCAAAGCCAGATAAGTCCAATGAGATTTCCGGTTTCCTCATCACGGCAGTTTCCGGCGGAGCCGTGATACCTCCTGCAATGGGCATGCTTTCGGATGCAATGGGCAGTCAGGCCGGCTCCCTCGTAGTTATCGGTGCCTGCATCGCCTATCTTGTAGCCTGCTCGCTCTGGCTCCTCGCACGCGAAAGGAAATAAGCTTCGTCCCCATATCCGCGTGACTTGTCACATACGCGGATAAAAAATCATAAACGGTGTGCCATGCATTGCATGAGTGCACCGTTTTGATTTACCTTGAAGCCGTAATTCGGACTGGTATGATATTGAAGGAAATGGCGAGCGGAGACAGGCCGAGGGAAAAGATGCTCCGCATGGGGGCTTCCGCCCTCGGAAACGATGAATTGCTGACGGTACTGATAAGGACCGGGGCAGGAGGTAACGATGCGCTTGAAATAGCGCGCAAACTTCTTCTGCAGTCGGGCGGGAAACTCAGGAATCTTGCCACCATGTCCGTCAACAGCATGTGTGAAATAGCCGGGCTGGGGCAGGGGAAGGCCGTGGGGATAGCCGCTGCCTTCGAACTGGGGCGCAGGCTGATGGATGAAATGGCGACTGGGGGAAAGTCTTTCGTGATAAGGTCTTCGGAAGATGCCTACAGACTTATGAGAGGGACGTTGTGCGGGCTGGACCACGAAGAGTTGTGGCTGGTGCTGCTGAACAGGGCGAATCGGGTGCTGGAGAAGTGGAAAATATCAAGCGGGGGACTGACTTCCACCACCATAGATGTCAAGATGGTGGCAAAGAAGGTGTTGGAGAAGAACGCCACAGGGGTCCTGCTTTTCCACAATCATCCTTCCAACGACCCTCATCCGGGGAAGGCGGACATGGTGGAAACCCAAAAGTTGAAAAAGGCGCTGGAGACCTTCGATGTCCGGCTCCTGGACCATGTGATAGTGACTGACGGCAGCTGGTTCAGCTTTGAGGACGGCACTGTATCCACGGCCCCGCCGCTTACACCTCCGTCCTCATCCTTGCCTTAGGGATGCCGAGCAGGTCGCGGTATTTCGCTATGGTTCTGCGGGCCACCTTGTAGCCGCGCTTGCCCATTTCTGCAACAAGCTGGTCATCGGTGAGAGGATTCTTCTTGTCTTCGGAGTCCACGCACTCCTGAAGAGCCCTTTTAAGCTCGCGGGTGGAAACTTCCTCGCCCTCCTTGTTCTCAAGACCTTCGGAGAAGAAGTATTTGAGAGGATAAATGCCGAAGTGGGTTTCTATGTACTTGCTGTTTGCAACCCTTGATATGGTGGAGATGTCGAACCCTGTCTTCTCGGCTATGTCCTTGAGAACCATCGGTCTGAGATTGGCCTCGTCCCCATCGACAAAGTAGTCCTTCTGGTAGTCGAGTATGGCTTTCATGGTCTTGTCGAGAGTGTTGTGTCTCTGCTTGATAGCCTCCACGAAGCACTTTGCCGAATCCATCTTTTTCTTGACGAATACAGCGGCTTCCTTCTTTTCCCTGTC
>JABUTS010000039.1 GCA_021443565.1 Bacteroidales bacterium
TCGTCGCTGAAGAAGTCCTTGAACCATGCCCAGCAGCCCTCATCCCCTGTGCCTTCCGCCGATACCGAAAGTGTCCAGGCATCTTCTGCCGCTATGCTGAGGAACTGGTTTCCCGCCGTCCCCGACACTTGGACGCTCTTTACGGACACGGATATGTCCTGCGAATGCTTTTCGAGCATTCCGCAGGACACGAAAACCGCAGCCATGGCTGCAAGGGCCACGGCTGCGGAAGATAGCTTCTTGAAAAACAGCATCATTCGGTTACTAAGCCAAAAAGGACAACTCTGATTGCCGATGATGTCGTTACTGTTATATCCGTATCTGCTGCCAGAGGAGATCCAAAATCAATGGTATAGTAATCAGCATCCGTCACGCCGGTAATAGTGTATGGCGGATTGCCGCTGACTCCGGTATTACCTTTTATAGGCTGATTAGGAATAGTGCCGTAGGAAGATGTGAACACCAGACTGGTGGTCTTCTCTGTCCAAGCAAGAGCGTAGTACACAAGTTTCTTAGCACCGGCTGGAATATGCAGAGTTGCCTCACCCTTAGCGCTGGATTTGCCGAGTTTGAGCAAATCGGAGACAGCGGTACCATTGATGGTTGCGGTTTGTGGTGAAGAATCCTTCCCATCATACGCATTAGTGCCCTTGGTCCATGTCACAGTGCTGATGAATGAGCCACTGCCCGATGATTTCTTCGCCTGAATGATGGTAACTGTCTTGGTGCCAAGAGAGGACTTGACCTCTATCGTGGCTGTCTTTGCGTTCTCAGTGTCGGTGTTGGCAGCGAAACTTACGTTCACGGTCTTGTCGCCGGTGCCGCTGGTGACGTCAAGGCTGAAGCCCTCGGTCTTCGACTCCGCGGTCCATGCAAGGTTGGTGGAGACAGTGAAACTTGCGCTTGTTGCGGCAGCGGCAACGTCTATCGTTTCTGCCGACACTCCGAAGTAGTCTCCCTCGACAGCACTTATTTTGGTGAGTATTATGTTGATGTACTTGCTGCCGCTGAGATAGAGGTAATAGCCCTCGAATACGCCCTTCTTGCCGTTATAGTCTGCCACGCCGGTAGCATCGAGAGGAGATGCGAGAGAACCTATGTTGGTTGTCGCACCGTCCACGGCTACATTGAAATACTTGCCGTCCGAAGATATGGTGAGCGTTCCCGTGAACTTGACGTAAGCTCCCGGAGTGCCCTTGTATGAGTCAAAGCCTGAGGTTATGTCGGTTGCCGTCACTGCAGGTACTGTAGCACCGCTGGAAACCACCGTAACTTCCGGCTCGGAAATCTGAGGGGCACTCGAATATGTGGCCTTCTTACCCTTCACGTTCACTTTGTCGCCGACTGCCACCTTGGCAGCAGACTCTGAACCATATACCAGTATGTAATCCTTGCCGTCGGTAACGAAGAAGGACACCTTGGAAAGGGCAGCCACGACAGCATTGTTGAGAATCACCTCCGCATCGTCCGAAGCCGCGACAATGTCAGACACCTTTTCCGACTCCACAGGCTTGACAGCAGGAGGGTCCTGATAGTCCATGATGACGGCATCAACCATCTCATGGTACTCCTTGCCGTTGTTATTGTTCTTGTAATATTTGTACGAGCCCGTCACCGTCACGGTCGCGTTCTTCTCAACCTCAGTGAAAGGCTTCTTGTTGCTCTTCGCGGCAGAATAGACCTCAACCTCGGTCACACCGTCATCATCGGTGATGAAGAAGTAGCAATATGCAGAGCCCGATGAACTTGTACCTGAAGAAACTCCGGTAACCGTTCCGGTAAGCTTGTAGTAAGCTGTCTCGTCGGCCCTCTTCACGAATTCGGCGCAGCTGATTGAAGGAAGTTTCTCCCTGTCAATCTCGGCAGGTGCCTCGTACTTCTCTATGATAGCCTTGGTGACCTCATGCTGGCTCTTGGTCGAATAATACTCGTATATGCCGGTAAGGGTGATGGTCGCACCGTTCTCGACCTGAGCCTCGTCCATTATGCCCTTGTCTGACTCGAAGCTGTAGACAAGGATGGAGCCCGTGGCGTCGCTGAGATTGAAGGTGGTGAAATTGCTGGTGAAGGCGCCGGAAACTTTTCCGCTGAGGCGGTAGCGCTTGCCGTCTGCCCCGTTCTTGATAAAGTCGGCGACAGTGACTTCCGTCACACCGTCCGCGCTGCGTCCATCCTGGGTTACGGTCACGGGAGCGCTGAGCAGGCGGCTATTGTTGCCGTAAAAGGTCACGACTGCACTGCGGTTGATCGTGCCGTCACCGGAGTTGTCAGTTACAAGCACGTTTACGGTAGCACCTTTACTGCCTTTTGCTGGATTTACTGAAATCCAGTCGGCATCACACACAGCTTCCCAGTCGCAGTTTGCAGTGACCGTCACGGTCGAACTGCCGGCTGGCATTTCAAACGCCAAGGCGTCGGGAGAAACCGAAATCTCCGGCTTCACGGTTTCATTTTCCTCGCAGGAAACCACTGCAAGGGCGGCAAAGACAAGGCCGCCAAAGAATTTCTTGAAATTCATGTAATCAGTCTTTATGATGGCTTGTATATGTGGTATGTCAATATTCGCAAATATACAAAAAGAAAGCGACCGACAATCACTTGTCAGTCGCCTTATTTCAATTCGGGAAACTTGCTTCCCGTGCGATTCAGATCTCCTAGTTGAAGAAATACTTGATGCCGATGAGGGCATGCCAGCACTCATCCGTGTTGGTGAAAGTCTTGTAGTTCTTGGTAGGATACTCGCCGTTAACCTTGTTCATGGAGAATGAAGGGACGCCGGCATCGTTCACGCCCTCATACTTGAGGACAGCGATGTTTCCGGTGAAGTCGTTCTTCTCGTAAACGGAGAGTTTGCGGGTTCCCCAGTTGGAGTTGAGAAGGTTGCTAACATTGTCGAGGGAAGCGCTGAGCTGGATGTTGTGCTTGGTCTTGCCAATGTTGAAAGTGAAGTCCTTCACGATGCTGAGGTCGAACCTGTTTACAAAAGGTGCACGGGCAGCATGAGCCTCTGCATATTCGCCCTTATGGCGGCTGAGATATTTGTCGTTGTCCACGAAGGTCATGAATGCGGCTGCGTCTGCAGGGGTCTTGAACGAAATCTCGTTTGCATCCTTAGGGATGTAGATGAGATCGACTGCGTTGCCGTCACCGTTCATGTCGTTGGAGTAGATGAAGCTGTTGCCGAATGCAGAGCTGCCTGAGTAGAAGAGGTTGAAGTGCAGGCCCTGCGAAGGTATGGTGTAGCTTACACTTGCGATAATCTTGTCAGGAACCACATAGGTGCTGCGCTGGAGAGTTGTAAGGTTCGCACCGTTGACGGTAGGGAGCGCGGTAAACACTGAGTTGGCTGCGCTGCCCGGGAGTCCGGAAAGTTCCTTTGACTCGGTGTGGGTATAGGCTGCCATGAGCTTGAGATTCCTCGCAGGCTGCATGTTCATGGTGATGTTTGCAGTGTAACCATAACCCTTATGGGTATTGGTGAGAACGTAAGCATTGCGGCTGTGGTATCTTGAAGCGTTGAGGTTCATGTAACGGTTGTCCGCACCTGAGAATTTCTTGAGCTCGGCGCCTTCCGTATTGAGAGACCAATCCTCCATCATTATGCCCCAGATGGTCTTGTTATACATGGCCTCTGCGGTGATGCTGAACGGGAAATTCACAGGGACGTTGTAGTCCACAGCCAATGAAGTCTTCATGAGCTGAGGCATGCGGAAATCAGTGTCCACACCGCTGATATATGAGTTGCCGCCGAGACCTGCACTTTCAGATGAAGGGCTGGTAGGGAGACCGAGAGCCTTGACCATGTCGCTCACGTTTGTAAGAATCTTTCCGCCAGGAGTAACTTTCGCCAGAGTTTCCTTTACACCTTCAGCATACACAAGTTCACCATCTTTGAGTGTTGGAGAGACAACATAGCTGCCCTGAATCATACCGGAATACTGAGGCATGTTGGTGAAGAACACAAGAGGGAGACGACCCTGGAAAAGGCCGAGACCACCGCGGAGAACGAGGCTCTTGTCACCCTTTATGTCCCAGTTGAAACCGACGCGAGGAGAAATCTGAGGACGACCCTTAGGCCATTTGCCGGTATCTATGCTCCTTCCACCGTAATCTATCGCAGCGATGTTAGGGTTGGTGACGATGGCGTCTTCATTGAAAGCAATGTACTCGCCCCTTATGCCGTATGAAAGCTTGAAATTGCGGGTGATCTTCCAGTCGTCCTGTGCATAAATCGCATACTGGTTGTACTTTACTTCGCCGGCCGGCTTGTCGTTTCCGTCATAACCATAGGTCACGCAGAAAGAGAGAGGAAGATTGCCATTGAGGAAGTCGTCAGCAGATGCATAGCGGTAATAACCAGTTCCGTTTCTCATGTATGAGTTGAGGGCGTCCATGAACTCGAAACGCGCACCTATTGTCACGGTGTGGTTGCCGAGATAGAGGGTGGCATCATCCTGAACCTGGATGTTGTTGTTCAGCACACCATTGTTGTAAGAGAAGAGCTCATATCCGAGAGCGGTATAAGGGATATAGTTGCCGGAAGACATGTCTCCGGACATGATGTCTATATGAGGGAAGATGTCGGACTTGCTGCCACGCTGGTCGTTGATGTTGGTGTAGGTGACGAGCAGACGGTTAGCGAAGGTGGTGGTGAAACGGCTGTTAAGCTCGCCTGCAACCGACATCACATTTCCCATATAACTAAACATAGAAGAAGAGAACGGGTGCGAAACGGAACTTGCACGGTTGTATGACCTGTTTCTCAAGCCGTCGTCTGTAGAGTTGCCGTTAGGTGCCGACCACTCCTGGCTGTCAGTTTTGTTGAAACGGACGCTGAGCTTGTGGGCATCAGAGATGTTCCAGTCAAGACGGGCAAGTATCTTCATGTTCTCAATGCCACCAGGGAAGTTCATGAATGAGCCCGGATTGTAGCCATAATCCTTTTGAAGTTTGTCTGAGATCTTCTGTAGCACAACTTGCTTTGCAGCATCCGGCCTCTCTTCAATGACCTGAGCCGGGTTCTTGGTTGACTCGAAGTTGACGAAGAAGAAGAGTTTGTTCTTGATGATAGGCCCGCCCAGAGTGAAACCGTAAGTCTTGTTCTGCTCGAACTCGCGTGCGCCGAGGCTCTCGCCGTCCAGCTTGTTGCCCCTGAAGCCTTCATCGGAATAGTAAGCGTATGCAGTACCCTTGAAGGTGTTGGTACCGGACTTTGTGACAGCGTTGATTCCGCCGCCCACGAAGTTGGTCTCGCGCACGTCGTATGGAGCGACCACAATCTGCATTTCCTCAAGAGCGTCAAGGGAAATAGGACTGCCACCACCAGGAAGTTTGGAAGTAAGACCGAAGTTGTTGTTGAAGTTGGCTCCGTCCACCTTGAAGTTGGTTGAACGTCCGTCACCGCCGGCGAAGCTCATGCCGTTTGAGTAAGGAGAGAGCTGTGCAATTGATGAAATGCTGCGGCTTGAGTTAGGCAGGTTCATCATCTCGCTGTTTGAGACGTTGGTTGAAGCGCCGGTCTTCTCAGTTGAGAAGCGTGAAGCGGCATCAGCGATGACCACAGCCTCCTCAAGAAGTTCCTTGTCTTCCTTGAGAGTGGCGTCAATGACTGACATTTCACCGAGCTTGAGGGTGAGGTCCGTGTACATGACTGTCTGGCAGCCAATAAGAGAGATGGTGACGGTATATGGACCGCCCGGACGCATACCGTTGATGGTGAAGTTACCGTTGTTTCCAGCTACCGAGTAGTACTGGGAGCCGGAAGGCGTATGTACAGCCACAACCGTCGCGCCCACGAGAGGTGCTCCCGATTCGTCAGAAACAACTCCGGACATCGACGACGTCGTTCCCTGAGCAAAAGCAGACACTGTTGCGAACAATGCCACAACAAAAGCTGCAAAAAGCTTAATTGTTTGTTTCATAATTATTTGAATGATGGTACAAAAAATTTTGCCGCAAAGGTAGCACAATTTTCAAAAAAACGTTCCCGAAAACACGCTACTTTTTGATTAAACGGAAGTGCTTGAGCATTCAAGCAAGAAGGAGTCTGGACTAAAGTCCAAACTCCTTCCTTATCTTGTCAACCGAGTCGAGCAATTCCCAGCCGAAGAACTGGACTGCCTTGACTTCCCTGACACCCTTTCTCCTGAGTTCCACGTTTGCCACGTACGGTTTCCTTCCCACATGACCGTAAGCCGCAGTCTCTTCATATATAGGGTACTTCAGCTGAAACTTCTCTATTATCTTGTAAGGCCTCAGGTCGAACAGTTTCCTGTTCCTGATGGCCTCTGCTATCTCAACGTCCTGCAAAGTCCTGCCGTCCGGGAGGGTGGCAGCGGTTCCATAGGTGTTGACATAGATGCTGACGGGCTCTGCAACGCCTATGGCGTACGAAATCTGCACGAGCATCTCGCGCGCCACTCCCGCTGCAACCATGTTCTTGGCTATGTATCTTGCCGCATAGGCAGCCGAGCGGTCGACCTTCGAAGGGTCCTTGCCCGAGAACGCGCCGCCGCCGTGAGCACCCTTGCCGCCATAGGTATCGACGATTATCTTTCTGCCCGTAAGTCCCGTATCTCCGTGAGGGCCGCCTATCACAAACTTGCCCGTTGGATTGACATGGAGCTTGAAATCTCCGTCAAAAAGGGAGGCTGTAGCCTCCGGTAGTTCCTCAAGCAGGCGGGGTATCAGAATGTTGCGCACGTCAGCCTCGATTTTCTCCTGCATGGCCTTGTCCACCCTTTCAGGTCCGTACTGGGCAACCGCATCCATGTAGCTCATCCTGCCAAGCTCCGCAGCTACGAATTCGTCGTGCTGGGTGGAGAGGACTATGGTGTGGACACGCACCGGCGCTCCCGTCTCGTCGTCATACTCTATCGTGAACTGGCTCTTGGCGTCCGGGCGGAGGTAAGGCATCAGTTCCGGCTCGTTCCTGCGTATGTCTGCAAGTATCCTGAGTATATGGTGGGCCAGCGAGAGCGGAAGGGGCATGTACTCCTCGGTGTCGCAGCAGGCATAGCCGAACATCATTCCCTGGTCGCCCGCGCCCTGTCTGTCCGCATCGCCCACGACTCCCCTGTGGATGTCCGCGCTCTGCTCATGGATGGCCGAGAGCACTCCGCACGACTCCGCCTCGAACTTGTAGTCGGCCTTGGTATAGCCTATCCTGCGTATTACACGGCGTGCCGTTTCCTGTATGTCCACGTATGCGTCTTCGCTGCTGACTTCACCGCCCACTACCACGAGTCCGGTGCTGCAGAAAGTCTCGCATGCCACTTTCGCCTCCGGATCCTGGCGGAGGAATTCGTCAAGGACTGCGTCGGAAATCTGGTCCGCCACCTTGTCCGGGTGCCCTTCGGACACCGATTCTGATGTAAAAAGATAATGCATGACTGTTATAAAATAAAAAATACTCCGGCAGGAAGACTGCGGAGCATAACACAAAAACCAACTATGAAGATTTTAGCATTTTTTACCGAGGTTGCAAGCAGTCAAATCTATCCTCCCGTATTGCGGCTGCAAAGATAAATACATCGCCATGAAATTTCCAAAAATTTCTTTCGTATCAGTCGCGAAGGCTCTTGGAAATCCTGTCGAAGAATCTGAAGCCGCTGAGGAATTCCCCGGCAACCACGCGGAGCATTGTATATACGGGGATGGCCACGAATACGCCCAGAACTCCGGCCACTGTGCCGGCCATTAGTATTATGAGGAAAATCTCGAGCGGATGGGCTTTCACGCTGCTGGAGTAGATGAGAGGCTGGAATAGGAAATTGTCCACCAGCTGGGTTGTCATCGTTATTGCGAAGGTGAGTGCGAGACAAGCACCGATGGAGAAGCCGCCGGAACGATATGTAAGCAGGCTTATCAGCAGCGCCAGCACGTGACCGATGAAAGGGCCCGCGTAAGGAATTATGTTCAGGATTCCCGTAATCAGGGCAAGCAATATGGCCATGGACGGATTCATCTTCAGGATGAAAATGAAACCGAGGCTGTTCAGCAGGGTGATGCAGAGAGATTCGAAAGTGATGCCGATGAAATATCTCGAAAGCAGTTCGCTGATTGAGTCCGAAGTCCTCTGAATCTGCTCGCTGAACTTCTCGGGAGCAAGGTTGATGATGGTTCTGGTGAGCAGATTGTAGTTCGAAAGGAAGAAGAAGGAGATGAACACCACCGAGAAGACGGCTATCAGCATGTTGCCTAAGGTCGAGAACGCGCCTGTGACCATGTCAGGGACATTCCCGCCGGCCCCTATCATTTCCCTCACATAGGCAAGGAGTTCCTTCTGGACATTGAAATCCTCTCCGAGAGCTGCGGGGAAGGTGCTGACCAGCCAGTAGTTGACGCGGTCAAAATAACCCGCAAGCGCTCCGCTGGAAAAAGTGCGCTCCCACCCGCTGAAACTTGAACTTACCTGGTGGAAAAGAGGGATGAGCAGCATCACTACGCCTCCAAGGACAGCAATGATTATCAGCAGGGTGAATATGGCGCAAAGCCATGTGGGACAACTGAAACGCCCTATCCTTATCTTCCCGAGAAGGGACATGAGCGGGCGGCCCAGCAGGGAGACCACTGCAGCGAGGGCGATATAGAGCACTATCCCGCGGAAATACCACAGGATAAGACAAACCATCAGCACACCGGTCACCGATGCCGCTTTTTTCAACAGACTCTGGTTCATCGTCACTTCTTGGTTCTGTCAGAACTTGACGGCATAGCCCAGACCCAGCACATGCCCGTCAGGTTCGTCGTCGTCAGCCTTGTCCTGATAGCGATAGAAAAGCTTCAGGGAGTTTATCTTGTTGATATTCCAGTCCATGCCAGCTGTATAGCGATGTTTCTGAATCCCTGGATCGCCGCCCCAGAGGCCCAGATAAACCTCGCAGGACGCGTAAGGTTCGAGAGGACATTTCCTTATGTCGTACGAGACCTGAAGCCTGGTCTTGGAGACATGGCGGTTCTTGGCGTTGATGAACTTCGAGGACACGGACGACAGAAGCCCGTCCTTGAATTTCTCCTTCTTGACCTCAAGTTCATCGTTGTGGGTGAACTGGTAGGTTTCCCTTGCCGAAATCTCAAAGCGACCCAGTTTCCAGCCCTTGTTCAATGCAAGCTCGCCGCGATGACGCGGAAGCCAATAGCCGGCTGTGATGGTCTCCGAGCGCAGACCTCCCGAGAATTTTGTCTTGGTCACCTGAGGCGTATGGTTGTCGAGATAACTGTATGAAGCCTCTATCTTGAAACGGCGTCCGAACTTGTAACCGCCGCCCAGCGAAAGCGACCAGCGGTCTGTGTGTCCGACAAAGTTTGCCGTCCTGTGCTCAGCTTCGCCGGAAACGCTCCACCTGTCCCCTATCTTCTTCTGTGCGGCTATGCTTGTCCATATGCCGACATTGCGGTAATCATCCTCGGAACTGTACTCCTCCTGAGCTGAAAGGGACACGGAAGCCATCAGGAAGGCCGGAAGCATACAAAGTATTCTTTTCATAACTCTATTCTCCAGTAGGCTTGAATGACTGTCCGAAACTATTGAGAGCCCCGTCCTTGGCATGGTAGCGTATCTTTATCATGGCCATGTCCTTCAAGAAGTCCACAGCACCGACCTCCACGGACTCGATGTCAAGGCCCGTTCTTTTTTTCAGGTCTGCGACAAGTTCTTCCTCTCGGTCGGGCGTTATCAGTTCTATCCTGTCATACTTCACGACCTTGACCGAACTGGTCCTGCGGCTGTTGACCTTCTCGCAAATCCATGTTCCCAGAACTATGAAGGCATTGGAGAAAACAAGCATGGCTATGCCGGTCAAGTCGAGGCTCGAGGACAGGGCGTTGACGACGGATATGGAAATGATGATGAAAAGATAGGTCATCTCACGCACCGACATGGACTCGGTCCTGTACCGTATTATGCTGAAGATGGCGAAAAGTCCCAGGGCGAAGCCTGATTTTATCTTCACGTCACCGAGCACGTACACTATCATGAATATGCTGATGCTCAGCATCATGTAGGTGAAGTAATAATCCCTGCGGCCGCTTTTCGGCCAATAAAGGTGCTGGACGATTACCCACGCCACTGCCACATTGAACACGCAGCGGAGCACCAGTTCGAGGAAATTGACCGTATCGAAAAGCATCATGCCGTTTTCGAGTGCCTGTAATTCTTCCATGTTTAAGTCTTTTCTATTCTGTCAGTTTTTTTATCCGGCTTATCTTCTCCTTGAAATTGTTCTGCTTCAGGCCCTCGTCGGTCAGAGCCGAACCTATGCAGTATTTGCTGAAACCTGAACTTTTCACCCTTAGCACGGAGAGCAGCCCCGTCATCGGAGATTCGGTAAGTCCGTCCCTCTTGATTTCAAGCACTACCAATTTCCCCATGTCTGCCGTGTTTCCTGTGGCCAGATTCTCGAAGCGCAGAGCAGTATCTATGGTCAGTCTCTCCGTTTTCTGCTTGTTTACCAGGGTGATGCGTCTGAAATGGTTCTGAAGCCGGGGTTCAAGAATAGAGGGGTCATAATCCGGAAGCCTTTTCGCCAGAAACTCCAGCGAACGATCGTCATCTATCGAGAACGAATCGGTCTCTATGCGCTTTTTCTTGGTGCGGCCGTGGTTGTTCTTGTGCTTCACCTCGAGAAAGGAAGTCCCGGACGACTCGTAGGTGCGTATGCGGACCTTGTACCTGGTGAGCTTGCCGCGCTCGTGTTCGCGGAACATGCGGCAGTCGGGAGTGTCGAAGTACAGGGTGCCGTAGGGCATGTTCCTGCCTCCGGACTGCTCCTGCACGTAATAATATGGCTGCGCCATGGAAAGAAGCCTTTCCAGCACAGCCATATCGGTCACGTATTTTGTATCTGTACGATTGAGGAGCTTGATGGAACTCATCTGATCAAGCGTGATGGGCTCAAAGCCGCAGAGTATGTCCTCAAGTACAGACATAATCATTAGACCATCCTGCAGGTTTATGGTTTAAGAGGACTAAACGAGTCCTGAGAAACCCATGAATGCCATTGCAAGTATGCTCGCTGTCACGAGGGCAAT
>JABUTS010000003.1 GCA_021443565.1 Bacteroidales bacterium
GCGTTCTTTCAATGTACAGCGACCCAGCAGTACGCGAGCAGGAAATCAAGAACATGTCTGAGGTTTACAGCACCCTCAAGTCAAGCGTTCTTCCTGAGCTCCGCCGTGCACGCTTCATCGCAAACGTAGAGTACACCAACTGGACTTCAGAGGAACTCACCAAGCTCGTTGACGAGAACATCGACGTTCTTGACGAGCCTGCTCTCCTCCACGCCGCCACCCTCGTTTCAAAGAGCGACGACAAGCTTTCAATCTACAAGAAGGCTATCGACAAGTACAACAGCGCAACCGCCAAGTTCAACTCTGCAGTTGTGAACATCAAGGACGGCAAGCTCGCAAAGGCTGGCAAGTTCCTTGAGGGTCTCACCGAAGATGCTGACGTTCTCAACGCAAAGGGTGTCATCGCTCTCCAGGAAGGCAAGCTCGCTGATGCAGCCAAGCTTTTTGCAAAGGCTGGCAACGACGAGTCCAAGGAGAATGCAGCTGTCGTAGACATCCTCAACGGTGACTACAAGGCTGCTGCCGAGAAGCTCGCAGGCACGAAGGGCAACAACGCCGCTCTCGCCCAGCTCCTCAACAAGAACTACGCTGCCGCTGCAACTGCTGCTTGCGACTGCCCTGCAGGTGCATACCTCAAGGCTGTTGCTGCTGCACGTCAGGGCAAGGCTGCTGACGTAAAGGCTCTTCTCGAGGTTGCCAAGCAGGACCCTGAGCTTGCAAAGCGCATCGCTAACGATGTAGAGTTCGCCCAGTACAAGTAATCACAAGCCGGCTTTTTATACGGCATATTGTAAGATAAGGGGTGCCCGGACTTTCCGGCCACCCCTTTTTTGTGCCGTGAAGTTTTTTCCGTAACTTCGCAGTCCCGAAACAAAAAGCATATTACACATATATTACATGGCATCGAAAAAGATTTATTTGACTGGAGACAGACCTACCGGCAGGCTTCACATAGGCCACTATGTGGGATCGCTCCGCAGAAGGGTGGAAATTCAGAATTCTGGCGACTTCGACAAGATGTTCGTCTTCATAGCAGACGCCCAGGCCCTTACTGACAATATTGACAATCCCGAAAAGGTAAGGCAGAACGTGATAGAGGTCGCCCTGGATTACCTTTCAGTGGGCCTCGATCCCGAAAAGATTACCATTTTCATCCAGAGCCAGGTCCCGGAACTCACAGAACTCAGCTTCTACTTCATGGACCTTGTGACTGTGTCAAGGCTCCAGAGAAACCCCACTGTCAAAACCGAAATCGCAATGAGGAATTTCGAGACCAGCATTCCCGTTGGCTTCTTCACCTATCCCATTTCCCAAGCTGCTGACATAACTGCCTTCAAGGCCACCCACATCCCAGTGGGAGAAGACCAGAAACCCATGATAGAGCAGGCCACCGAAATTGTGAGGAAGTTCAATTCCATCTATGGCGAAACTCTCGTTGAGCCCGATGTGGTGCTTCCGGACAACGCTGCCTGTCTCAGGCTTCCGGGAACAGACGGGAAGGCCAAGATGTCAAAATCCCTCGGGAACTGCATCTACCTTTCGGATACCGCGGAGGAACTTCACAAGAAAGTGATGTCCATGTATACAGACCCTCTCCACATAAACGTGGCTGACCCGGGCCATGTGGAGGGTAACTGCGTGTTCACATACCTTGACGCATTCTGCAAGGACAGCGACTTCGCGGAGTTCTGGCCCGACTACAGCAATCTCGACGAACTGAAGGACCACTACAGAAGGGGCGGACTCGGCGACGTGAAGTGCAAGAAGTTCCTCGAAAAGATTCTCAACCGCGAGCTGGAGCCGATAAGGGAAAGGCGCAAGCAGTTCGAGAAGGACATTCCCGCCGTATATGAAATGCTGAAGAAGGGATGTGAGGAGGCAAGGGCAGCAGCCGGAGCCACCCTTGAGGAGGTGAAGCGCGCCATGAAAATCAACTACTTCGACGACGAAGCGCTCATACGCGAACAGTCTGTCAAGTACTCTCAGCAGTAAAGGCCTGAGAGTCAGGAGACAGAAACGGCCACCTTGCGGTGGTCGTTTTTTTGTATTCATATATAAAAACACGATTTGGAAATAATTATTTTCCGATTCCGTTTTTATGGAAATTGAATTACCTTTGTGATGACCTTATGGCCATTCCTCCTGACAAAAGCTTTATTATGGTTCATTTCACCTTTACCTGCGCCCTGATGCTGGGGTGGCTTACAATATATCTGATGATCGGCAAGACGACAAAAGGCTACGGCAGATTTCTCATCTTCCTCGCCTACGCGGCTTGCGCCATTCTGCTTGACACTGTCCACAACGTGAACGCAACCTTCAGCGTTTTCAGCGCGGCTCTGTCCGTCTGCGTCATCCCCGGCTTGTACGGCTGGCTGAGAAGCGTTGCCGGCAAGAAAGGCAACAATTTTTTCTTTGGACTATTTGCCTTGATTCCCGGCATAATTGCCATTGTAAGTTCGCTGCTATATCTGGTCGAAGCCGGCTCCGACACGACCCACAGGCTTATAGAGAAGGTGGTCCCATCTGCGGTAATAGGCGCCGAACTGATTTGGGTGATATACAAATGTTCCGTGACGATAAAAAGGGCATACACTCCGGCGGGACAGCACACGGCTGTCATATGCGCCCGCGCAACCATATACTTTTCGCTGGTATGGGCCGGAAGCCAGATATTCAGCTATCTTGTGGGAAGTTGCACCGTGGTTACCGTCTACGTCATCCCTACCCTGGTTGCAGTCACAAGCCTCTGGTTGTTTACACTCAGCCTTTTCACGGCACGGGAGACCCTGGTGCTCTCCAACGTAGTCAACCTTGAGGTCAAGGAAGAAGACCTCGCAAACTATGCTTCCGAAATGGAAGAAGTAATGACCGTCGGAAGCGTGGAAAGAGCATCGACAGCGCAGAAGACGCGTACCGTCATCATTACCGAGGACGAGCCGGCGCCTGTGGCGAAGCCAACCTTTGAAGACACCCCGGTGCCGGAACCTTACGACGACGAAAGGATGAAGGCGCTCCGGAGCAGGTTCGAGGACCTGATGATAGGCCAGCAGAAGTTCCTCACCTCGGGACTCACCCTGACCGACGTAGCCGAGATGCTGAATTCCAACAAGACATACATCTCAAGACTTGTCAACTCAGCCTACGGTATCAGTTTCCCCGAATATCTCAACAACCTGAGGATAGACTTCGCAAAACTGTACATCGCCAACAACAGAAACTCGAAGCAGGATGAAATAGCGGTGGCATGCGGCTTCCCCAACGCTTCGTCCTTCAACAGCACCTTCAAGAAGGTTACCGGTGTCACACCGAGAATATGGCTCGCAACCAAGAAACAGGCCTGAAAATAGATAAAACCACAAAATTCACATACAAGATGAAAAAATCGGAATCAGCTCCCGACCAGTTGAAAATCGTCACTCCTCAGGAGGAACAGGAACTTATTGAGCTCGGCCGGGGCGAGCACGTGGAGTACGACGCCAGCCAGACCTGGGTAGACCTTTTCACCGCCAACGCAGAAAAGAATCCGGAGAAAACCGCTGTTGCCGACAAGGATACGCAACTCACATACTCGGAACTTGACCGCAAGTCCGACGCTTTGGCCCACATACTCATTGACAGGGGGGTCATGCCCGACGACTTTGTGGCAGTGATGCTTGAGCGCACCGTCCGCTTCCCTCTCGCCGTGCTGGCAATACACAAGGCAGGAGCCGCGTATGTGCCAGTAGACCCAGGATACCCGAAGGAGAGGGTGGAGTATATGCTCTCGGACTCTGGAGCAAAGCTGATTGTTGATGATGCCTTCATGGACGCTGTGGCGTTTGACGGATGCGACGTCATTCCAGTCAACCGCGCCACCCCTGAAAGACTGGCCTATCTGATATACACCTCCGGATCCACCGGTCTCCCAAAGGGAGCGATGGTGCAGCACAGCTCATTGCGCACCGTGGTGTGCACAGCGGTAAGTCAGGCTTCCGTTTCGGCCTCGGACAGGCTTTGCGCCCACCCTTCTTTTTCCTTCAGCGCCCACATAATGGACTTTTTCTCTTCCCTGTCCGTAGGTGCAGAGTGGCACATCGTACCCGAGGAAATTCGCAAGGATCTGCCTGCACTTTGCGAATTCATCGCAAAGCGCAAATTAACCGGTGGCAACATCCCCACCGCCGTGGGCACTCTTTTGCTTGAGGACAAGAGTCCTTCCACCCTGCGCTTTGTCGTTCTGGGAGGTGACCGGCTCTCCGGAGTGTCGCACCCTACGATCAGCATCATCAACGGCTATGGCTGTACAGAATGTACCTGCTGTACGACATATTATACCATTCCCGCAGGGCAGAAACCCGACAACATTCCTATCGGCCGTCCCGTAGCCAATGCATATAGTTTCATTGTGGACGAACATAACCGCCTTGTGCCGAAAGGCGTTCCGGGAGAGCTCTGCATTGCGGGGCCGCTTGTGGGTAAGGGCTACTGGCACAGGGATGAACTGACGGCTGAGAAGTTTATCGACTGCCCGTATGTAGGAGGCAGGATGTATAAGACCGGTGACCGCGCCCGCTGGAACGAGGACGGACAACTCGAGTTCCTCGGGCGTATAGATAATCAGCTGAGCCTGCGCGGCTTCCGCATCGAGCCGGGCGAGATAGAGAACAAGGCTCTCGCCATTGTCGGCGTCAAAAAGGCCGTGGCGGTGGTGAAAACCATTGGTGGCACGGACAATCTTGTCCTGTATTATGTGCCCGAATCGGCGTCCGGCATAAGCGGCGATGATATCCGCAAGGCTTTGGAAGCGACGTCACTTGCAGAGTATATGATACCTTCCGTATACGTTCCTTTGGAAGACATGCCGCTTAATCCTAACGGAAAGGTGGATCGCAGGGCGCTGCCGGAACCGAAAATCACTGAAGTCGAATATGTTGCACCTGAAGGAGAACTCGAGACTGAAGTTACGGCCACCGTGTCTGAACTTCTCGGGCAGGACAAGGTCGGCGTAACGGCAAACCTGATTTCTCTCGGCATGTCCTCCCTGGTCATGATGAGGCTCGCCATGCGCCTCAACGACAGGTTGGGTTCTCAGATTAAGGTCAAGGACATCATGGCCACCCCTACGGTAAGAGGCATAGCCGAAGCCATGAGTCGGAACAAAGCGGGGCAGGAAGCCGCATTGGACGTTGACTACGGCAGAAGGGATTACTACCCGATGACGGAAAACCAGCGCGGCGTTTACGTCGACTGGGAAATGAACCGCGACACAACACAATACAACCTTCCCGTGCTGACCAGACTGGACAGCAGCATTGATGAGGAAAAGCTTGTCGTCGCCCTGAAGAAGGTGATCGAGGCCCATCCTTACCTGAAGACCAGACTCGCGCAGGTTGGAGACGACGTCATGCAGGTGCGCAGGGACGGCGCGGAGGCTGTTGTCCTTCTGCACAGGCTTGACCACGAACCGGACGAGGCATTCTTCCTGGGCCTGACCCGTCCTTTCGACCTTTTCAGCGATGACCTGTATCGTTTTGGCGTGTATCGTACACCGGAGTCATTGTGGCTTTATGTCGACATACATCATCTCGTCTTTGACGGAACGTCTTCCGGCCTTTTCATGCACGACCTTTCGCTCGCGTACGAGGGCGGGGAACTCAAGCCGGAGAGCTTCACATCTTACGAATATGCGCTGACCGAGGAGGCCATGATGCGCACCGGGGCATATCAGGAGGCCGAAAAGCACTTTGACAAGGTCATCGGTGGCCTGGAGGCAACTCTGTACCCTGTCTCATCTCGACCTGACAACACCGAAAAGCATACCGGCATCGCAAGATCCCATGTACCGGCAGAGCTCATAACCGCCTTCTGCCGCCACAACGGCGTCACTCCGTCAAACTATTTTCTAACGGTGCTGATGCACGTGCTCTGGCGCGTGACCCGAGAGGACGGCGTGCTCATAACAACCATACACAACGGACGCGACGATGCAAGGATGCAGGAGAGTTACGGCATGCTCGTGAAGACTCTTCCGGTGTCCATGACGGGAAAGGGCAGTGAAAGCTTCGCAAAAAGCGTCCTTGACGTACAGCGCCAGGTCGCCGAGAGTGCAGACAGGAGCCTGTATCCGTTTACCCACATAGTCTCGAGACACGGCGTTCGCCCCAACGTCATGTATGCATATCAGGGCATTCAGGACTATACGACCGGCGAAGACAGCGGACTGCTTGCCGGAGCTACAAGCATCCCTCTGGAACCTGACACCGCAAAACTGCCTCTTTCCGTGGACGTAAGGCCGACAGCAGACGGTTTCGAACTTATTGCAGAATATGACACTGCCATGTACTGCCGCTCAGACATGGACACGATGCTGGCCATGACCAGGGGTCTCGCGCTGAACGCAGCTGCTGAGGACGGAGCCTTCTCAAAAGACATTCCACTGCTTTCCGAAGCCGACAGGGAGAAAACCATTCTGCTGGGACAGGGAGAGAAAATGGAGTATGACAGGAGCAAGACGTGGGTGGACCTCTTCATTGCGATGGCAAAGGAGCACGGGGATTCCGTTGCGGTGGCAGACAAGGATAGGCGGCTTACCTATGCGGAACTTGACGCCATGTCGGACTACGTGGCTCATGTGCTGATGGATAAAGGCGTGAAGCCCGAGGACTTCGTGGCAATAATGCTCGACCGTACAGTGCGCTTCCATGTAGCCGTGCTGGCAACGCACAAGGCAGGAGCCGCCTACGTGCCGGTAGACAAGGAGTATCCGCAGGAACGCATTGAATACATGCTTTCTGATTCGGGAGCAACCATGGTCATAGACGAAGAGTTCATGGACTCCCTGAATCTTGGGAACAGTCCCGAAGCCGAGCCGGTCAATCTGACCAACCCGGACAACAGAGCGTATATGATTTACACTTCCGGCTCGACAGGCCTGCCTAAGGGCGTCGTCATACCTCACAGGGCTCTCGCATCCTTCGTGCATTTCATTGCCCGCGCATGGAGGCTGACAAGCAGCAGCCGTATCTCCTGCCACTCGTCCTTCTCGTTTGATGCTTCGATAGAAGACCTTTACCCAGTGCTTACGGTGGGAGGTGAAATGCACATAGTTCCGGAGAACTGCCGCAAGGACTTTGACGCTCTGTACAACTTCATCTGTGAAAGAGGTATCACCGGAGGTTGCTATACGACTGTGTTCGGGCAGATGCTTCTGCAGGAGTATCGCCTGCCTGTGGAATATCTGGTGGTGGGTGGAGAAAAAATGACGGCCAACCCGGACAGCGGCATAAGGCTTATCAACACCTACGGACCGACGGAATTTACCGTCGATGCGACCTTCTTCGAGACGGAAGCGGGCAAGACATACGACAACATCCCTATCGGCCGGCCTCTTTACAATCAGACAGCCTTCGTCGTGGACAACACGATGAACCTCGTGCCTCAAGGCGTGGCCGGGGAACTTTGCCTGTATGGCCCTCAGATGGCTATGGGTTATTGGAACAAGCCGGAGAAGACGGCTGAAGTATTCGTGGCCTGCCCGTTCGTCGGCCGGGAGAATGCAAAAATGTACCGCACAGGCGACCTCGTGATGTGGAACGAAGACGGACAGTTGGAGTATCTCGGTCGCATCGACCGCCAGGTCAAACTGCGCGGATTCCGCATAGAGATGGGCGAAATCGAGAACCATGCCATGGAAATCGATGGCATGGGCCAGGCTATCGCCGAGGTTAAGAGGCTGAACGACTCGGATCATCTGGTGTTGTATTATACAGTTGCCGAAGGGGCAACCCTGACAGATGCCGAGGTAAAGGCTGCCCTGGACTCTTCGTCACTGGCAGAATACATGCGTCCGGACTTCTATGTGCAGCTGGACACAATCCCTCTTACGCCAAACGACAAGGTGAACCGCAAGGCTCTGCCAGATCCAGACCTTACCATAGTGCGCAAGGAAGGCGCCGCGCCTGCCAACGAGCTGGAAGCCAAGTTGTGCAAGGTATTCGCCGAGACTCTGAAACTGGATACGGTATATGCCGATGATGATTTCTTCAAGATAGGAGGCACATCGCTCATAGGAATACGAGTTCTGCTCAATGCAAAGCAGAACGGCATGGAAATACTCTATAAGGACCTGTTCGACAACCCGACTCCGCAGCAGCTTGCGGCCTTCCTCGCAGCCCGGGGCTGCAAGGATGAGGAAGAAGGAACTGGGGAGCAGAAGGCAGAGAAGGCGGCGGCAGACGGTATGATAGACCTTGAGGACTACAATTACTACCGCATAAACAAACTGCTGCGCAGTAACACGCTCGAAAGCTTCAACAGCGGAGAGCGCCTGGAGCTGAAAGACGTAATTCTCCTAGGTGCAAACGGTTTCCTGGGCATACATGTACTTGAACAGCTGCTTGAGGATTATCCGGGCAAGGTTTATTGCATGATCAGGGCGAAGGACGACGAGGATGCCATGGACCGTCTTTCCAGACTGTACTTCTATTATCACAGCAAGGAACTTTCGGAATACGCCGGAAGAATATGCGTGGTTGCCGGCTCCATTACCGACAAACCGTCGTTTGACAGGCTGGACGCAAGGCTGGCTCCAGAAATGGTCAACGACTCGGCTGTCACCGTCATCAACTGTGCGGCCAACGTCAAGCATTTCTCTGCCGGTACCGACATCGAGGACGTGAACTACTACGGCTGCCTGAATGTGATAGATTTCTGCAAGGCTCATGGTTACCGCTTCGTGCAGACCTCAACGATGAGCGTTTGCGGAGTGGTTGACATGAAGGATCATGTCGTGGCACCGGACTTTACCGAGCAGCAACTGTTCATGGGACAGGACTACTCCATAAGCAAGTACATATACAGCAAACTCCTTTCGGAGAGGGCGACGCTGGAGGCCGGAGCCGACGGTATGACCGTGAAAGTGATGCGTCTAGGCAACCTGAGCCCTCGCAGTTCAGACGGAGAGTTCCAGATTTCGCCTTACACCAATTCCTTCATGCGTCAGTTCAAGGGCTACGCGGCTGCCGGCGCATACCCGTGGGATGTCTGCCTGACAGACGACCACTGCGCTCCGATTGACGACACGGCCAGGACTGTCCTGCTTCTGGCGCAGACTCCGAAGGAGTGTGTGGTATTCCACAACTTCAACAACCATAACATCCTTATCGGTGATGTAATAAGGGCGATGTCACGCTGTGGAATAGAGCTTCGCGGAATGGAACTGGATGAATTTTCACAGCACATGAAGACGCTTGACGAGGAGACGGTAGGTTTGGTGATGACAAATGCCGTGGCATACAAGACCGGCGCTTCGACCATGGTCACCCCTGTCATAAGGAACAGTTATACCCACCAGGTTCTACTGCGCATGGGTTTCACCTGGTCAGACACTGGAGATGCATATATGGAAAAATTCGTGAATGCTCTTGCCGGGCTCGGCTATTTTGAAAAGGATTTGTAGGAACTGTCGACAAAATAACCGAATTGTTGTTTTTTTATCTAAATTTGCGCCGCTTTTTTAGAAAATACCAAAAATCGTTAAAATATGTCAAGTTCAAAGTTTAATGTAAAATACTGTGTGTTGCTGCCATTGGTGCTTATACTCACAGTCTTTCTCATGCTGGTTCCGACGACCTTCTTCGGAATCGAAGGACTTACCGTCCTGCAGCAGCGCACAATCGCGCTCTTTGTATTCGCAGCCCTCATGTGGATATTTGAGATTATTCCTAGCTGGACCACATCCGTTGCTGTGATTGTGCTTTCTCTTCTCCTGCTCTCCAACAAGGGACTCGGCTTCCTCATGGTGGACGCAGCCGGTCAGAAGCTCGAGGGCACAATGACTTACACCAAACTTATGTCAGCATTCGCAGACCCTGTAGTCATGCTCTTCCTCGGCGGTTTCGCCCTTGCAATCATGGCTCAGAAATACGGACTCGACGTCACTCTTGCCCGTTTCCTCCTCAAGCCTTTCGGCACCAACCCCAAGATGGTGCTTCTCGGCTTCCTCTCTGTGATTGCGATATTCTCGATGTTCATGAGCAACACGGCCACAGCTGCGATGATGCTCGCGTTCCTTGCCCCTGTGCTTGCGACATTCCCTGACGGAGACAAGGGCAAAATTGCGCTCGCACTTTCAATTCCCATCGCCGCAAATATCGGTGGCATAGGCACAACCATCGGAACACCTCCTAACGGCACGGCTGTTTCGAACCTCGAGACCATAGGTCTGAGCATCTCATTCGGCGAGTGGGCTATCCACATGATTCCTTTCGTGGTCATAATGATTCTCGTCGCATGGGTCGTTCTCCAGTTCATGTTCCCGTTCTCCACCAAGAAACTTGTTGTGAACATTCCGGAGAACACCAAGCCTACCACCTGGAGGACTTATCTCGTCTGGATAACATTCGCTGCCACCATCCTTCTCTGGGCGACCGAGAGCCTTACCCACATCAGCTCCAACATCGTTGCCCTCGTGCCTCTCGCAATCTTCGTATGTACAGGCACCTTTGACAAGGAGGATATCAAGCAGATTGACTGGAGCGTGCTCTGGCTCGTTGCCGGTGGCTTCGCACTCGGATATGCCATGCTGGACATCAGCAAGGGCGGTACCGGCCTCGGCGCTGCTCTCGTGAACGCCATTCCTTTCGGTGAGATGTCTATCGTCCTCGTGTTCGCAGTTGCCGGACTCGTTTGCTACATTCTTTCAAATTTCATCAGCAACTCGGCTACTGCTGCCCTCCTCATCCCTATCCTTCTTTATGTTTCACAGGGACTTGCGGAGAATCCTGCATTCGCCGGCTTCGGCGGCACCAAGGCTATGGTTTGTTTCGTTGCAATCTGCGCATCTCTCGCTATGCTCATGCCTATCTCTACACCTCCGAACGCCATTGCATTCTCAACCGGTCTCATCAAGACCAAGGACATGCTGAAGGTCGGTGCTGTAATCGGCGTTGTCGGCCTCATACTCGGATTCTTCTGGCTTACCAAGATCTTCCCGTTCGCGGCATAAGAAACTGGTCACCGAATATCTTACGAAATCCCGGCATATT
>JABUTS010000089.1 GCA_021443565.1 Bacteroidales bacterium
TATACCGGGCCGTCATAGCGCGGGAAATGTATGTACTCGAGATAACCGAACTTGTCCTCGAGATATTTCTTAAGTTTCTTGACCTGGGTCGACTTACCGGCGCCGTCAAGGCCTTCCAATACTACAAGCATGTCTGTGTGGGTTTGAGCCGGGACAACTGTCCTCAGGCAGTCGCAAATTTACGATTAAGAGAGTGAAAAGCCAAAAAATGCGCATGTGACGAAAAGCGGCGTTGACAATATACTGCAAAAAGTCGCGGCATGAGAGGCATTTCTTCACGACCACACCTCTTGCAGGCCCCTGCAAGCCCTGTTTTCGAGTTTATCCGTTTTCATTTTCTGTAAACGCGGGGCCACCGCTTCCTTTGCAAAAAATTCCGAAACGGATGAAGAGATTGATTCCTGCCGTGCTGCTGATGATGATGGGTACAGTCGCCGGCGCACAGAAAATAACCCTGTCCACGAACATCCTGGAATGGATGGAACTGGGGACGATGAACGTTGAGGCCTCAGTCGCAGCCGCACGCCACATATCTGTGGGAGCGGGAGTGAAGTGGAATCCATGGACCTACAAGGCGGGAGATCCGGAAACACAGGCCCAGAACCGCCAGCTCGTGCTGAATGCCGGGATGCGTTACTGGCCCTGGCACATATTCTCCGGCTGGTGGATGGGAGCGAAAGGACAGTACGCGACCTACAACATAGGAGGAATATGGAGCCGGGAGACAGAGGAAGGTGACGCCTTCGGCCTGGGATTCGGCGGCGGCTATACCCTTCTGCTCACCAGTGCGCTTAATCTTGACTTCGGCATAGGGGCATGGACTGGCACGCGGACATGGATCAGGTACTCTTGTCCGCGCTGCGGCCAGGTGCTTGAGAACGGCTCCGGACTATTCGTACTCCCCAACGAACTTCTCGTGTCCCTCGTATACGTATTCTGATGATGAGAAAGGCTCTTGCATACATATTTATCCTGCTGCTCGTCATTTCATGCAGCACAACCCGCCACAAACTCAGCGAAATCAACGGCAGTTCCATGACCGCGAGGCTCATGCTCGGGCAGGAAAGGAGCTCCACACCCGAACTGGAGCGCATGGTCGAAAAGAGCCGGGACACCTTGAAAGTGCGGAACGAGGACGGACGCGAGATGCTGATATTGAAGGCAATAGCAGACGAAAATGGGGAGATGGTCGCACACGATGTAATTGATGCCGCCATAGTGACCGCCAGATTCCGCAACGTTGCGGAAAGACACGGCAAGGTGGACATCTGTTTCCAGGTCATAGTTCCGGAAAAGATGCAGGACAGCAGATGGCAGCTGCGCTTCGACCCGCGCATGACATATCTTGATGACACCCTCAGGCTTGACCCCGTGCTCATAACCGGCAAAGACTACCGCAAGGCCCAACTCAGGGGCTACCAGCAGTACGAGAAATTCCTTTCGCGCATTGTCAAGGATACGTACAGGTTCGTAAACCTCTTCCTGCTCGAAGTATTTCTCGAACGTAACATCCCTCAGATATTCAGCTTCAAGACAGATTCAAGTTTCGTGAGTGACGAGCAGTTCGCTTCGGCCTTCGGTGTGACCGAAAGCGAAGCCATAGAGCACTACACGAACAGTATGGCACGCAACCGTAACGAAAGGAAGAAATCCAGGATAGACCGCATGTACGACAAATATGTCAAGGTTCCCATCCTCAGCGAAGGCCTGAGACTGGACACGGTGATGCAGACCATAGACGGAGATTTCATCTACAATTACACGCAGACCATACGCACCCGGAAGGGCCTGAGGAAGGTTGACATACTGATGGGAGGGGAAATATATGAGCAGGACAGGAGGCTTTACACCATGCCCCAGAGCGACCCACTTACCTTCTATATCTCCTCCATCAGTTCCTTCGTGGACCAGAGGGAAAGGTATCTCACCAAAGTCATACAACGGCGGGCTGAAGCCAACACCGCATGCTACATAGATTTCGAGCTTTCGAAGGCCGTCATCCGCGAAGACTACTTCAACAACGCAGAGGAACTTGGCAGGATAAGGCGCAACATAGCCGAACTTCTGGAAAACAGGCAGTTCGACCTGGACTCCATTGTTGTCAAGGCCTCAGCATCTCCAGAGGGCAGCTGGAAAGCCAATGAGAGCCTGTCCATGAGACGGTCGAGAGCCGTGGCCGACTATCTGGCAGCCTACATGGCATCTTACAGGGACAGCCTGCGTCTCTCCAGAGGGTTCAGCATCGGGGAAGACGGATCTGTAATCAGGGAGCAAGAAACTGAGATTCCGTTCTCCGCACACTGCATACCCGAGAACTGGGACCTGCTCGACAGGCTGGTCGGGAAAGACAGCCTGATGGACGACGAGGCCAGGGCGAGATATTTCGAGCTGAGGAAACAGGAGGACCCGGACCGAAGGGAAGCATCCATGCAGAAGGAAAGCTGGTACCCACACCTTCGCACCAGCCTGTACCCCCGCACAAGGACAGTTAGTTTCGACTTCCATCTCCACCGCAAGGGCATGGTCAAGGACACTGTAATGACAACTGAAATAGACAGCACGTACATGGCCGGAGTGCGCGCGCTCGGTGACAGGGATTATGAAACTGCCGTTTTACTGCTCAGACCTTACAGGGACTTCAACACTGCCGTTGCATACTGCGCGATGGACTACAACGCCAGCGCCATGGATATACTCAAAGACCTTGAAAGGAAGGCTGAAGTATGCTACCTGATGGCCCTGCTCCATTCAAGGGCGGGAGAACATGAAGAAGCCGTGAACTGTTATCTCGAAGCCTGCCGGAAGAACGAAAGCTATGTCCACCGCGGCAACCTCGATCCGGAAATCTCGATGCTCATAAAAACGTACTCACTTAACCAAAAACAATATGAATAAAAAAAACATTTTCATGGCTGCAGCCGCAGCCCTCACCAGCGCAGGGACAATCTCCTGCAACAAGGAAAACACAGTCGAAATCCCTGAAGAAAGAGTGGAAATCCATTTCGGTATCGACGACATCGTCACCAAGGCCACAAACATCTCCGCCGCGGACGAGATCGAGGTGAACAATCTCCAGGTATTTGTATTCAGAGCGGACGGTGCGCTTGACGCATACGGCAGCGCCGAGGCAGAAAGTCTCACACTCTCCTGCACCACAGGCGACAGGAAGATTTATGCAGCAGTCAATGCCCCTACACTCTCCACCGTCTCCGATTCAACAGTTCTGCTCTCAAAAACGACGGACCTAAGCGACAACTCCACGGACTCATTCGTGATGTTCGGCAGGAAGGATGAAAACATCTCGGGAGCACAAAACATAGTGGTTCCGGTCACGAGGAAGGTTGCCAAGGTCAGCGTGAACTCCATCACAACTGATTTCACCTCAGCCATATACCAGGGTCAGACCTTCACTGTAAAGGACATATATCTCATCAACGTGGCCGGAGACGCAAAATATTCCCTTGAAGGGGCTCCAACAAAATGGTATAACCAGAGGCGGAAGTCAACGGAGTTGGCAGCCCTGACCGTAGACAGTGGCATCAACTACACCATTGCCAACAAGGAATCGTACAATACGAATCACTCCTTCTACTGCTATCCTAACCCGACGACAAGCGACACCTCTGCGGAGATATGGAGCCCGAGGTACACCCGCCTTGTCATAGAAACCACCCTCGGAGGCATAACCTATTACTACCCTATCAGCATACCCGGCATTCAGGCCAACCACACCTACACCGTCACCAGCCTCAAGATCACAAGACCGGGATCCACCGACCCCGACGTTCCGGTATCCAGTGCAGAATGTACGTTCAGCGTAACCGTAAACGACTGGATTACAGGTACAAGTACAACTGAAACAATTTAAGCCCGGGAGGGATGATATGAACAGACTCGCACTGACAGCAGCGGCCATGCTATTCGCATGCGCCTGCAGCACCATCAAGGAGGACAGGGGGCCTTGCCCGTGCAGGCTGACCGTCGTTTGCGGCGACGAGGCGGGTGCCGGCAATGGCATACTGCTGTCAGAGTGGGCTGACGACAAACTGTACATGAAGAATGTTGACGCCGGGGACATGAGGGAAGGCATTTCGAATTATGTTCCGAGGGTAAGTGTTGCCGTTTGCGCCGCAAGGGGCCTGGTTACCAACCAGATAAAGGGGCACTGCATCATGATTCCCGAGGGCAAGGGGGCGGATAGTCTCCGGTGTCATTATTCAATCGTGGACTGCAGGGACGAATTTGCAAGCGACACCGCCCGCTTCCACAAGCAATATGCGTCCATCAGCTTGGTGATGATGGGGCTGGACGAGAGCGGAGAAAGCCCGTTCGTGCCCAGAGTCGAAGGAAACACCTGCGGTCTGGACATGATAGGCCTTATTCCCATCACCGGCAGTTTCAGGACCTATCCAAGAAGGGTTACGCCCGGGGTATATCGGGTGGAAGTCCTGCGGCAGGCAGACAGTTCGCTCTCTCTGGAACTCATATATGAGGGCAATGTCGTCAAGGAACTGTCCATAGGGCAGTATCTCGACAGAATAGGCTACAGCTGGCTGAAAGAAGATCTTGAAGATGTCACAATGACAATAGACCTCGCGGTCGGCAAACTCAGGATAGAGGTGGCCGGCTGGAAGGTTGGGGACAGCTTCGATATGGAAATTTAAGGGTCGATCAGCGCTCGCTGCGGCTCAGCAGCAGGTTTGCTATGAAATCGGAAACAGACTTGGCCCCGTCCGTGGCATTCTCGAACACCTCCGCGATGTTCTTGTACTTCATCAGTTCCTTTGCGTCCTTCTCGTGGAGGAAGATGTGGGCAATGTACTCTTCATAGGCTTCATCGGCAGCATGCTCAAGCTCTGTCACTCTCGCGCAGAGACGGCTGATATCTTTGGAGTAGCGCTTGATTTCGCCAAGCTTCGGAAGAACCTCCGCAAGAGCATCAGCAGATGCCATGATATACTGGGCCATGTCAACCAGCTGGCTGTCAACCTTTGAAGGAAGATAGAGGAGTATGGACTTCGCAGCCCCGTTTATATCGTCGAGAAATTCGTCAATCTGCATGGCGATGGTCTGGAGATCCGACTTCCTCAGTACGAACAAGCCCTCACTGAGTTCGTTGTAAAGTTCCGCAACTATGGCGTCGCCCTGGACCTCACACATCTTTACCTCCTTCTCAAGCCTGCGCCAGGTTACGACATCCGTCGTTTCCATCATCTCAACAAGTGCCTCGGCGGCACCCTTGAGATACTGTGCCTGCTTGGTGTAAAGGGGCAGAAAGCTCTTCTTGGGAGCAAAAAAATGTCTGATTCGTTTGACTGGATCGTTCATTTCCGATGAAATAAAGTTCAAATATAAGTACTTTTCACAATATGTCTGCAAAAAAATCGCATAAAGGCCGGAATCTCACGTCCGTTCTGGACAAAGGCCGACGTGATGTCGCCCTGCACAACTATCTTGAATGCTTGCTTGCAATAACTTTCTTTATTGCTCCGATCTGGTATCCGGCCTTTTTTACCTCATGCACGACCGTGGATAACTGCACACCCTATACCCGCCTGAGCATCAGCGTTCGCGACAGCCTTCCTTACGCTTCCCGTCCGTGTGCAGGCGACAGTACGGAGGCAGACGGAGAAACACCGGAGAAAGCGGTCGCGGGCAAATCCGCCGCAGCAAGGCTTCCGCTGACCCAAGCCATCGAAGGCGGGCTCTACCTTGACATGGTAATATACGATGACAGCCCGGGCGGGAGGGTGGACAGTTGGCAGAGCATGCCCCTTGCCGAGGGCCTGCTGCCCCAGGGGTTGTCCTGCCGCAACGGGGACAAGATCATGCTCGCGAGGGTTTCCGGCGGCAGGGGCAGTTCGTGGAATCCGGGCGGGAGTCTGGAATCAGCGCGGGCGATGGAGATAAGCCTGGCTGACGAGGAGATGGACGCACCGGGGATGTATGCCGAATGTGCGTTCAAGACCGGCGGAACGGCAGCGCTTGAACTTCGGCCTTCGCTTGCTGCCGTGAGACTGGAATCGCTGTGTGCCGACTTCTTCGGGAAGAGCTATGAAAATGCCGTGCTGAAGAATGTTAAAGTATATCTGACCAATGTCCACGGCACATGCAGGCCCTTCGACAGAAGTTTTTCCGGAGGTGAGATACTCAATTGCGGTGCCCTGAGCGAGAGTGATCTGAGCAGAATGAAAGACCCGTCAATGCTTGCCGGAAGCTATGACAAGCCTGTGGGTATAAGATATTGCGGAATGGACATGACCTTCTTCTGCTATCCCGACAGGGCTCTGGTGGAGGGTCCGGGAGAGCGCTTCACGAGACTGGTCATCGAAGCGGAGGTGGACGGATGCACATGGTACTGGCCCATCAATGTCAACAGGGAAGATTTCGGTGTGGTCAACGGCCATCCGGGCATAGAAAGCAACATTGTATACAACTATGTCGTGAAAATCACCAGTCTGGGCAGCACCGACCCGGACACCCCGGTCACACCCTCCCAGGTTAGAGTGGCATTCGGCATTGAGGAATGGGATGATAGCGAAGAAATCATGGAGAGATACTGACATGAAAATACAGGCATATATTGTCCCGGCGCTTGTCCTGCTCGCGTGTTCATGTTCGCAAGACTTGACCAGCCTTGCCGAAGAAAGCACGGAGACCAGAGTCACACGCCTGGTATTCAGCGGAATACCACCTTCAACTAAAGCCTCTAAGCCGGACGAAAACGCCCTCACTGATCTCAACCTGTTCGTTTTCAACGAGCACGGTATCCTGGAGGAAAGGTTGTATCTGCCAGCCTCAAAGCTGTACAGGCATGAAGGGGACTGGTGCCGGGACCTGAAAATGCATGCCGGCGGGAAATATTCGGTCTACGCCATGGCCAATGCAGGCTACCCCCTCTCCCCTTCCAGTCTGGAAGAGGTAAAGGGGTTGCGCTACCATCTCGCATGGGCGGACGATTATTCGACAGGCATACCGATGTCCGGACAGGTTTTGGACGTGACACCGTCTCCGGAGGGAGAAATACGGGTTCCCATGGAGAGGATGATGGCCAAACTCACCCTTCGCGTAGACAGAGGCGGGCTGGACGAGGATGTCAACATCGATGTCAGCAGTGTGAAGGTTGGGGTATGTCCGAGGTCGGCTCTTGTATTCGCTGACAGTCGTGTGGAATCCCCGGACCAGATGTTTTCCAACGGGTTCACGCTGGGTGCTCTGGAAACTGACCCTCTGAACTTCGACCAGCAGACGGGCATCAGTTATCCTGTGGAACTTTACCTCCTGGAAAACTTGCAACCAGAGGAGGCAGACTCGCATGACCTTTGCTCATATATCGAAATATCAGCAAGTTACAATTCTAAAAAGCAATACACTCCAGCCGGCAGGCATGTTCGCTACCGCTTCAGGATAGGAGACGGAGGGAGTCACGAGGTCAGACGCAATAGGAATTACAAGGTGACTGTCGTGTTCGATGGCGAGGGTCTGGGCGAAGGCGGATGGAGGGTGGACAGCGAAGAACTGGTGACGGCAGATACATGGTTCAAGGCCTATCCGTCAAGTTATGTAAGTTGTCACGTAGGCGACACAGTGCATCTGTGGGCTGAGTTTGCCCCCGCTTCCGCACCCTTCAGCATAGGAATGGAAGAACTGGAGGAGGAGAAGGGAAAGGGGCTGTGTGATTATGAAATTGACGGAGACGGACTGGGCGTAAGGTTGTTCGCACGGAAGACGGGGACAGCGCTGTACTATTTTGAGGTGGGAGAACCCGTCAACGATGCCGCCATGTTTTTCGTGGTGATAGACCCTTAGCGACGGCAGTCCAAGGAGCGTAAGTCCCTCACTGCAAAAAGTTACGAAAATGTTTATAAGAGACGGAGATAACGGGCGGTGAAAGTGTCCGAGCCCGCAATCATGTCCTCGGGAGTGCCTTCAAATACCACTCTGCCGCCCTCGTCTCCCGCGTCGGGGCCGAGATCTATGAGCCAGTCTGCCGCCTTGATGACATCGGGATTGTGTTCCACCACCACTATCGAGTGCCCCTGTTCAAGAAGGGCATCGAACGAACGGAGCAGTTTTTCTATGTCGTGGAAATGCAGGCCGGTAGTAGGCTCATCGAAGATGAACATGATATGCTTGTTCGACGACTTTGCCCCTTCCCTTGTGATGGACAGGAAAAAAGCGAGCTTTATGCGCTGGCTCTCTCCTCCCGAAAGAGTGCTGCTGCTCTGACCGAGCCTGATATACGAGAGCCCCACATCCACAAGCGGCTGAAGCTTGACCGCGATGGCTTTAGCCTCGTTTTCAGGTTGGGATGAGAAGAACTCTATGGCCTCCGCCACCGTCATGTTCAGAATATCGTCAACATTCAGACCCTTGTAGCGGACTTCGAGCACCTCCGGCTTGAAACGCTTGCCTCCGCACGAGTCGCACAACATGGTCACGTCCGACATGAACTGCATGCCTATCTTGACGTAGCCCTCGCCCTGGCACTCGGGACAGCGGCCTCCGTCAGTATTGAAAGAGAAATGCGAGGCGGTGAAGCCGTTTATCTTGGAAGCCTGCTGGTCCGCCATAAGTCTGCGTATGTCGTCATAGACTTTCAGATAGGTGGCAGCATTCGAACGGGAACTGCGTCCTATCGGGTTCTGGTCCACATATTCCACACGGGTGATACGGTCTACGTTTCCACCCAGTCCGCGGAAGGTGCCCGGCAGGTCTCCGGCCTCATTCAGTCTCCTGAACAGGGCTGGATAGAGTATATCACCGACAAGAGAGGACTTGCCGCTGCCGCTTACGCCCGTCACGACGGTCAGGACTCCCAGCGGGAATTTCACGTCCACGTCCTTCAGGTTGTGCTCCATCGCGCCATGGACCGTTATCTGGTAGTTCCATCCGCGCTTCCTGCGCTCGCGACGCAGACGCTCTCCGCACAGATACTGGATTGTAAGCGAAGGCGAATTGCCAGCCTCCTGCTTAGGCATGTTCTCAGGCAGAGGCCCTGAATAAACGATTTCCCCGCCATGAACGCCAGCCCTCGGGCCTATGTCGATAATCATGTCCGCCGCCCTCATTATTTCCTCGTCATGCTCGACTACAAGGACGGTGTTGCCCATGTCCCGGAGATTCTTCAGCACCTTTATCAAACGGTCGGTATCTCGCGGGTGCAGGCCTATGGACGGTTCATCCAGTATGTAGAGCGAGCCCACCAGCGAGCTTCCGAGCGCCGTTACAAGGTTTATGCGCTGGCTCTCGCCTCCGGAGAGAGTGTTGCTTGCGCGGTTGAGCGTAAGGTATGAAAGGCCGACGTCGCTGATGTATCTGAGGCGTGTCGTGACTTCTGCGAGCGCCTTCGAAACAACGGACGACTCGTATGCTGTAAGTTCAAGATGGTCTATGAATTCAAGCAGATGGCCCACGTTCATGTTCAGAAGCTCGCTTATCGTGCGTCCTCCCACCTTCACGTATTCAGCCTCCCTGCGCAACCTGCTTCCGCCGCAGCTTCGGCACACGGTCTTGCCCGAATAGCGACTCTGCATGTATTTGTACTGGACCTTGTAGCGGTTCTGGTCCACCCAGCGGAAGAATTCGTTGAGGCCTATGATTGATTCCTCCTCGGTTTCGCCACGGCGCCCTTCCCAGATGATGTCGCGTTGCGACTGCGGAAGATTGCACCAAGGCTCGAAGATGTTCAGCCCCCAGCGCATGGCATTTCTTACGGCCTGGTCCTTGAACCAGCCCATCTTTTCGCCGCGCCAGCATGCGATTGCGCCTTCGTATATATTCTTGCTCTTGTCAGGGATTACCAGGTCTTCGCTGATACCTATGGTCTTGCCAAGACCTCCGCACTCCGGACATGCGCCGAGAGGGCTGTTGAAACTGAATAGATATTCGTCAGGATGGTTGAACACGATGCCGTCTGCTTCGAAACGGTTGGAGAAAGGCATGAGCGTGCCGTCCTTCCAAAGCACCATGCGTCCGTCGCCGCGCGAGAATGCCGTCGAGATTGAATCCAGCAGCCTGGACTGAAGGTCCTCCCATCCTTCCGAGTCTATCGCAGGAGCGGAGGAAAGTTTCAGTCTGTCGACCATGAGCAGCAGACCTTCCGGGAATATGCCCGATTCCGCCTCCTTCATGACCTCCTCTATCCTTATTACGTTACCGTCCCGGAAGAATCTGGAAAAGCCTTCGGCCTTGAGTTCAAGCATCAGTTCAACCTTGTCCTCCCTGTTGTCCCATCCGAGTTCGGACAGGATGTATACCGTCTCGCCCTTGCCGTCGAAAATGGCGTTCATGACGTCATTCGAGCTGTAGCACTTGACTTCAATTCCACTGACAGGCGAGAAGGTATGGCCTATCCTTGCAAAGATAAGGCGCAGATAATCATATATTTCCGTTGTAGTGGCGACAGTGGAGCGCGGGTTGCGGGTGTTGACTTTCTGCTGAATTGCTATTGCGGGAGGTATGCCCTCGATGAGGTCCACGTCAGGCTTGGACATGCGGCCAAGGAACTGTCTTGCGTATGACGAAAGGCTTTCAGCGAAACGTCTCTGGCCCTCCGCAAATAGGGTATCGAAAGCTAGGGAAGATTTGCCAGAGCCGGAAACGCCAGTGACAACCACGAGTTTTCCACGCATCACGTCAACATCGACATTCCTGAGATTGTTGACCCGCGCTCCCCTAACCGATATGTATTCCTTTTCTGCCATTGCTGTCTTCTTTCATTTCTGCCTCGCGTCTTCCAAAGTGCAAGCGGGCAAAATTAGCAATTATTGGTGAAATCACCTTCCCTGCAGCGAAATTAGGCTTATACATAATGTACCTGTCTGAATCTGGAACTGGAATCTCCGCATCGGGACGCTAATTTTAGAAGATTTTTCCGGAAAGGTGTTGCAGGTCCAAATTAAATGGCTATATTTGCATCCGCGTTTGACAAAAACGCCTACCAAATAATGGTGCGGTAGTTCAGTAGGTTAGAATATCGGCCTGTCACGCCGGGGGTCGCGAGTTCGAGTCTCGTCCGCACCGCA
>JABUTS010000023.1 GCA_021443565.1 Bacteroidales bacterium
CTTCATCTGAGCTTCAGACAAAACGGGAGTTGCAATGAAAACGGTTTCGTACTGTTTTACCATCTTGTTAGTAATTAATGATTTAAATATAAATGCAGTCCATCTGTGGGCGTATGCCCCCACAAACGGGCTGCAAATATAGGAATTATATTCTTTTTATGCAAGTTCCTTATTTGGAAGGAATTGCTTCGAGCACGGCCTTGAGGAATTCCCATGACTTCGCCACCGAAGGTATGTTGGCCCTTTCGTCAGGCGAATGAGGACTGAGGAGGGTCGGACCGAAGGAAATCATGTCCCATTCCGGATAGGTGCCACCGAGGATTCCACACTCCAGGCCGGCATGTATGGCCATCACTGCCGGCTCCTTGCCGTAAAGCCTGCCATAGACTTCCTTCATGGTCTTGAGTATAGGGGAAGCGGGGTTCGGTGCCCAGCCCGAGTATCCGCCGGTGAAGCTGACATTGCAGCCAGCAAGTTCGAATACGGAAGCAAGCTTGAGCGCAAGGAAGTCCTTGGCGCTGTCGACCGAGCTGCGGAGGAGGGTACGCACCATGAACTCCCCCTTTTCAATCTTTACCATCGCGAGATTGTTGGAAGTCTCCACGAGGCCGGGAACGCTGTCGCTCATGCGGTCCACTCCGTCAGGGCAGGCCAGTATGGCCCTGAGACATGCAAGAGCATAGGTATCAGGCACATATCCGCACTCGTCCTCGCAGCAGCACTCGCCAGAATACGGCTCGAACACGAAAGCGGCATCAGGATCCGTACCGGCATATTCAGCCTTAACCTTCGCGAACTCTGCTTCGAGAGCGCAAGTCAGCTCAGTTTCCTTTCCCGCAGGCACGTAAACAGTGGCGAAGCACTCGCGAGGGATGGCATTCTGGAGCGTGCCGCCCTCCATGTCTATGAGTTTCACCCCGAATTCAGATACGGCCTTGTAAAGCAGGCGGGCAGCCAGCTTGTTGGCGTTTCCCCTGCAGAGTATTATGTCCATGCCGGAATGTCCGCCCTTGAATCCCTTGACTGCGAATGAGTAGCAAGAATAGCCCTCCGGCTCCGGCACTGGTTCGTAAGTGTCGTCGACGCAGGCTGTCAGTCCTCCCGCGCAGCCCACATAGAGCTCGCCCTCGGTCTCGGAGTCAAGATTGATTAGTATGTCGCCTTTGAGCACGCCCGGCTTGAGGTTTTCCGCACCAGTCATGCCTGTCTCCTCGTCTATGGTGGCGAGAAGTTCTATCGGCCCGTGCCTGACATCGTCAGACTCGAGCACCGAGAGGGCCATGGCGATGCCGAGGCCGTTGTCCGCTCCCAGCGTAGTCCCCCTGGCTCTCACCCACTCCCCGTCTATCCAGGTCTCGATAGGGTCCTTGTCGAAGTCATGGACGGTGTCGGCGTTCTTCTGGGGCACCATGTCGAGATGGCCCTGAAGAACGACTCCCTTGAGATGTTCTAAGCCAGGAGTCGCAGGCTTGCGTATTATGACGTTGCCTATTTCGTCACGGAAGGACTCAAGGCCGAGCTTCCTGCCGAATTCACAGACATATTCCGCCGCTTTCCCCTCGTTCTTTGACGGGCGGGGTATTCTTGTCAGTTCGTAGAAGTTCTTCCAGACAATTTGCGGATCAAGTTCCTTGATAGAAGTAGCCATGATTGATTATGATTTATTGTTTCACGTTCAGATTAACCGGAAAGGTGCTTTCATAGCCCAGCTGGTAGACAGGCACACGGGACTTGAGCAGCACCTCTGTGCCGTCCACAAGCTTTACCGAACATACGGCCGGCACCCTGTAATGGGCCACCACTGCCTTCGAGTCTTTCTTCGAAGGGGCCGCCACCGTCATCTGCGGCACGGTGATTTCCATCACCACCGGCTTGCCGCTGAGGTCGTCCGCAGGCACGAGGCCGCGTGTTTCGGAAATCCTGAAAGCTATGTATTTCTGGCTTGCGGAAGAAGGCTCGGGCACCACTTCGAAGTGGGCGCTCTGGCTCTGGTATTCAGAATAGCCTATGAACATCTGCATATATTCCTTTTCAAGGCGGGTGAGTTCCGCTATCGCCGCCCCGAGGGCCTCGCCGCTGTAGGTCGCGCCGGTGTTGCCCGTGACTATGTCCAGCCTCTGCTGGCGTACCCTGAAAATGTTCTCGGAGGTTTCCGCAGCCCTTTTCTCAAGGGACTTCTCAACTATCACGTCCTGGGTGACTGCTGCTGCGGAGCCCTTCTTCCCGCCCTGGATGAGAGTTGTGGAGCCCGAGGTGAGGGCCGAAGGGGTGCCGGAAGAGAAATCCGCCGCCACAGGTGACGGAAAACGCCACTGGGAGGCGTTCACGGAAGCATCAGCGACCGAAACCAGTCCCTGAGAACTGAGGGCGAGAAAAGAAGCCGCCGCCTGTTTGCTGCCTATGGTTATGGAGTAGCGTGCAGACTGGTCCGCCTCCACCAGAGGGGTCATCTGAACCCCGGTCACACGGTAGGTGACCTCATCCTGCTGGCGGGCCTCCATTCCGAGATACTTTGAGGCAAAACGCGCGTAGGGGCCGGCATGGAACACTTCCTGCTCGGCCTCCACCTCCAGCGAAATGACGGTCGAAGGAAGGCTGTATGAAACGGTTCCGACCGGGTCTGCGGCCGGAGTCTGGGCGAGGGCTGCCGCTGAAACGAGCAGCGCTGCAATCATTGGCACATTTCTATTCATCCCTGTTATCTTTATGATGCCTGCTGGTTTTCCATCTCTTGTGGGTCCACAGCCAGTTGGCCGGGTCAGAGATGATCGACCTTTCAAGGGCATCGTAGTATTTTTTCATCGTATCAATCGGATCCTCAAGGGCTGCGTCCTGCGTCAGCAGTTCAAAGCCGAGTCGGTACCGCCCCCTGCCTGCACGGGCGAAGTCCATGAATGCCACTGAGAAGCCCATCTTGTGGGCCGCGGCGAATCCGCCCAACATGGCGTCTGTTTCCTGATTCAGGAACTTACCCACCGGATAGCCTGTAGCCTGCTTGTATGGGGCCTGGTCGGAAGGGAACACATAGACGCATTGCCTGCCCTTGTTGCGGAGCATTACTCTCAGCACGTCCATTGACTCTGTCTGGCCTGCATAGTCCGGCAGGGAACTTATCCTGTTCTCATAGAATATCTGGTCCCAGGTCTTGCTGGCTACCCTTTTATATACTATATAAGTGTCATCCGGCCTGAAAGCATGGCCTCCAGCCTCTACAAATATCTTTTCATTGAATATGTTCGCAGTCAGTTCCCAGTTCCCGCAATGGCTCATTACCACCAGAACCCCCTTCTCATTCCTCAAAGCCTCGTTCAACCCCGCCATCTCCGTCACCGTGAACATGTCGTTGCTGTTTATCCTGTCGAAATTGCCGCCGCTGCCGGCAAACCATATCGTTTCCGCAAATATCTCTGCAAGGTGCCGGTAGAAATCCTTTATGGTCAGATGCAGCTCGCGATAGCTCATCGAAGGGAAACTGCGCGAGAGATTTGCCGTCACGACCTCCCTGCGGTAGCGCACGAGGTCCTTCAGTATGAAGCAGAGCAGGTCTGCAAAGAAATAGTGAACCTTCAGGGGAAGTTTTCCCAGAAGTTTCATGATTCCGTGTATGATACGTGCCGAAAGAGTCATATACAAAAGCCCGCAAAAGAGCGTTGAAGGCAAATATACATATTTTTACTAACTTCGCGGCTTGTATTGTCCCGCACAATCTTATAACTAAATACACGTATCACTATGATGGCAGTTCTTTCAACTCCATGGATTGCGGCCCTGTTCGCAATCTGGTTCTGCTTCCTGTACCTCTCGTACAAGGGGCAGCCGAAGGGGCTTTGGGTGCTGGCTCTCGCCAACACAGGCGAGCGTTTCGGTTATTATACCATGCTCGCTGTATTCGCCCTCTTCCTCGGTGAGAACTTCGGGTTCAAGGCCGGAACGGCTTCCGAGATTTACACCTGGTTCCTCACAATGGTCTACTTCCTTCCCCTGTTCGGAGGCATGCTCGCCGACAAGTTCGGCTACAGCAAGATGGTGGTGATCGGCATCCTGATCATGTTTGGCGGGTACTTCCTCCTCTCCCTTCCTCTCGGAGGCGGCTCGACGGCAGTCGTGGCAATGGGAGTGGCACTCGCGCTCATCAGCGCCGGCACAGGCCTCTTCAAGGGTAACCTTCAGGTTATGGTCGGCGACCTCTACAATGCTCCCGAATTTGCGGACAAGCGCGATTCCGGCTTCTCTCTATTCTACATGGCAATCAACGTGGGCGCGCTCTTCGCACCTACCGCAGCCATCAAGGTAATGGAGTGGGGCCAGAACTCGTTCGGCTATTCACACGCAGATTCATACCACTTCGCATTTGCCGTGGCCTGCGTTTCCGTGGTATTCTCCATCCTGATCTTCTTCCTCGGCAGGCCTCTCTACAAGCACATACTCGGCACTGTCAAGGAAAAGGCTGTCACCGCCAGCGCAGTTGCGGAAGAGGACCCGAAGGAAACGAAGGAAAGAATCGTGTGCCTCTGCCTCGTTTTCGCAGTGGTGATTTTCTTCTGGATGGCATTCCACCAGAACGGCCTTACCCTCACCTGGTTCGCCGATGAATTCACCGCCACCAAGACCAGCGGGCTCCAGAGCATGATGTTCGACGTGCGCAACCTGCTTGCATGCATATTCATCGTGTACGGCCTTTTCGGCATTTTCCAGAACAAGGGTACCGCCCGCGCCCTCGCCGCATTGATGATACTGGCCGGCGGGGCATTCCTCTGGATGATGTTCCCGAGGAACGGGGAGGTCACTTCCATCTCGGCTCCTATCTTCCAGCAGTTCAACGCATGCTTCGTTGTGATGCTCACTCCGGTTTCAATTGCCATCTTCTCATGGCTTGCAGGCAAGGGCAAGGAACCCAAGGCGCCTTTCAAGATAGGACTCGGAATGCTCGTGGCTGCCGGCGCATACCTTCTCATGACCGTATGCTCGATAGGCCTCCCTGCCACCGACCATCCCAACCACGTTGCAGACTGCTCGCCTGACCTCCTCGTGAGCACCTATTTCATCCTCACCTTCGCCGAGCTCCTGCTCTCCCCTATCGGCATTTCATTCGTGTCGAAGGTTGCCCCTGCAAAGTACAAGGGACTGATGATGGGCGGCTGGTTCGTGGCTACAGCTCTCGGCAACAAGCTCGTGTCAATACCGGGACACATGTGGGACATGCCTCTCCCTGTCGTATGGGGCGCCCTCATGGGCATCTGTCTCCTCGCGGCAGCCTTCATCTTCTCCATACTGAAGAAGCTCAACAAGGTTGCATAGCGGCAACTGAATACAAGCCGGTTTCACGCAAGCCGGCTTCATGACAAATCAGGGTGGCTTTCCGGCCACCCTGTTTTCATTATATTTCTAGAACGGGTTCTGAGGAGGAGCCCAATCATAGAAAGTCTTGTAATCACCCCTTCTCGGAGCGCCCGGCATGTCGGGATAGAAGTTCTTTCCTCCGGAGTAGCCGTATTCTGCGTCAACCCTTTCCTTGAGAGCCGCCACAGCCTGCTGAAGTTCGGCAGAAGCCTCTCCGTACATCACGGGAGCGGTGAAGCGCGGATCCTCTCGGTAGTTGTAGATGCGGCCGTCCCAGAAGTATGCGTAGGTATCGTTCATTGCGTAGCGCGAAGCCTTCGGTGAAGGAGTGGTAGGCCAGAGAGGGTTGAAGTGGATGAGGGTAAGTTCCTTGGCATTCGCCTCACCGCCACAGAGTTCAGGGTAGAGGCTGACACCGTCGAGAGTCCAGTCCTGAGGTATCTGTACTCCCATGGCGTCTGCGAAGGTAGGCATGAAGTCGGTGAGGTCCACGAGGTGCTCCACCTGACGAGGCTCAATCTTGTCGCCCCAACAGATGATGAGAGGGACATGGGTGCCGAAATAGTTCGCTTCTCCCTTTCCTCCCCTTTCAATGCGGCCGTCAGACTGGGCTGAAAGTATCCTGGTGGAAGTGCCGTTGTCGGCGCAGAACACGAAGATGGTGTTGTCCCATGCTCCTGTTTCCTTGAGGTGTGCGACCATGTTGCCGACCTGCTTGTCCATGTATTTCACCATGCCGCGGAAGTAGGAGGTATCCTGGGCGGCGGTGAAGCGGCTGCCGTAGTCGAGGTCCCATTCTTCCCCGTCAGGCGTGGAGACATGAGGAGTGTGTACGAGAGGCTCGGTGTAGTAGAGGAAGAAAGGCTGTCCGGCTGCTACCTGACGGTCTATGTAGTCGAAAGCGTAATCTTCCATGGAGTCGGGACCGTAGAGCGCGAAGTCATAGGATTTGCCGTTGACGTCCCAGATGCTGTTAGCATAGCGGTCGGTCTGGGTTGCGCTGCGGGTCTCGCGGTAGAGCTCAACCTGGCTGCAGTAGGACTCGTCGAAGCCCATGCGTGAAATCATGTGGCGGTCGCGGCCGAGCTGCCATTTGCCGACTATGGCGCTATTGTATCCTGCCATGCCCGCGAGCTGGGCGAAATTGTTCTCGTCGTCGTTGATATATCCGAAAGCGGAATAGTTGCGGTCATTGTACTGGCCAGTCATGACCTGGACACGGCTCGGGCTCGAAAGAGGCTGCGAGTTCATGTTCATGTACTGTATGCCATGACGGCAGAGTTCGTCAACGTTCGGGGTTTCGTAAGCGGCACCGCCGTAGCATCCGAAACATTCCACACCTATATCGTCAGCGAAGAAGAAAACGATGTTGGGCCTGGACTGGGCCTTCTGCGCCGGGGTGCAGCCCGGAACAGAACAGGCGGCAGCAGCAATCGCCGCGCCGCCCGCAATAATTCTTGATGAGTTCATTTATAATCTCCGGGATTACTCTCCAAGGATTTCTGCAAGTTTCTGGCCGAGAGCCTCGCCACGGAGATCCTTGGCAATGAACTTGCCGTCAGGACCGATGAGCCAGTTTGAAGGGATACCCCTCACGCCGTAAGCCTTGGCAGGAACGCACTGGGCACCCCCCTTAAGGTCGCTTACATTAATCCAGCTGAGCTCATTTCCGGTAATGGCCTTAACCCAGTTTTCCTTGGTATCGTCGAGAGATACTCCGAAAATCTCGAAGCCCTTGTCGTGATACTTGGCATAGTCCGCAACAAGGAAAGGAACCTCGCGCATGCAAGGGCCGCACCATGATGCCCAGAAGTCAAGGAGGACATACTTGCCCTCGCCTATATATGAAGAGAGAGTATGCTCGTTGCCGTCCATGTCCGGAAGAGTGATGTCCATGAATGGCTGGCCGATTGCAGTAGCCTTGAGGCATGCAAGAGTCTCCTGAAGGTCCTTGAGTATGGTGGTTTCAGCAAATGCAGGAAGGAACTTTCCTATTGTGGTCTCAAGAGAGTCGATGCCGTAACCATAAGAATTCCTGCTGAACATATAGAGGCCGAAGAGGTTGTCATAGTTGCCTTCCACAGGGTTGATGGAACGATATTCCTCGACAAGAGCCTTTCTCTCGTCTCCCTCAGCATTCTTGATGCGTGCTGAAAGATCATCCATCATGGCGTTGTACTCGTTCATCTTGTCGTTTGAGAAGGTTCCGGAAACCGAAGCGGGGCCTTTCTCCGGGAAGGTAATGACTGCATCACCCTTCTCGACGAACACGCTCATGTACAGAGGGCGTCCGTCAGGTCCTACGAGTCTTGCCACTGTAGGTGTCTTTGCGTCCACCTGGAAAGTGAATTTACCCTCTGCCACCTGAGCGGTGGCGATGGTGTCTTTCTTTACCATGAGAGCGAGTTCGCCCTCAAGTCCTTCCTTCTCGCCTGTAAGCGTGAAAGTGCTGTTGCATGCAACCGCTGCGAAAAGGGTTGCAAGAATGATAAGGTTTTTCTTCATAATGATATTGGGTTTTGAGTTTTCTCAAAAATTCATGTAAAGTTATATTTTTTTTTGAAAACTACCATTCATTTCAACATCATCTGTCATTTACGACATATTTGCTCCACTATTTTGATGATTTTTTACCATTTCATTCCGAAGTGTAACCGACAGGAGAGACTCTCAACAAAAAAACATTAGAATAATACCATTTTTTTTCATTATTTTTGAGGCCGATATGCATTATGGGCTCTTTTGTCCATGACGCATACCTATATAAACCGTATCATTAAACAATAAAAACTGCGATGAAAAAAGAACTGCGAAAAATCGTCCTTTGCATTGCTGTCCTTACCCCAATGACAGCAATACATGCGGAGAATGTTTCTGGTTCAACGGCAGCAGGCACCTCCATTGAAGTGCCACAGGCGAAAGCTACGACTCTCACCGGCGTTGTCAAGGATCAGAACGGCGAAACTCTTCCCGGCGTTTCCATCATTATCGTAGGCACCAAGAGAGGTGCTGCCACCGGTATTGACGGCAAGTACACAATCGACGTCAACAAGGGAGAGAAACTTCAGTTTTCTATGGTCGGCATGGTTACCCAGACCATGACCTACAACGGCCAGAAGACCATCAATGTCGTCCTTCAGGATGACGTGAATGCGCTTTCGGACGCTGTCGTTACGGGTTACGCCGAGATTGACAGGCGTATGCTGACCAGCTCCGTTACCACAATCAAGGCTGACGAGCTCGAGAGAGTATCAGCCCTCAGTGTAGACCAGATGCTTGAAGGAAAGGCAGCCGGTCTCCAGATCAACACAATTTCCACAACTCCTGGCGCCGCAGCCAAGGTCCGCGTCCGCGGTTCAGGTTCCTTCGTCGGCAGCCGTGAGCCTCTCTGGGTCATCGACGGCATTCCTTATGAGGACCCTGTTGACCTCGACGCAGCTGAAATCAACTCGCTTGACAACGTCAACCTCATAGGTAACGCCATCACCGGCCTCAACCCTAACGATATCGAGAGCATCAACATCCTCAAGGATGCATCTGCAACAGCAGTCTATGGTTCCCGTGCAGCAAACGGTGTCATCGTGATTACAACCAAGAGGGGTACCGCGGGCAGGAACAGCGTGAACTATCAGGGCACCGCAACCGTCATCTCGGCACCTAAGTACAGCCAGTTTGACATGATGAACTCTCTCGAGCGCGTGGACGTTTCCCGCGAGATTTTAGAGAACAACATGTCCTTCCCTTCATTCGGAAGCATGAACCCTGTAGGCTACGAAGGTGCAGTGCTTGAATACTGGAAGGATAGGGATTTCGCCGCTTTCAGCAGCAAGGTTGACAAGATGGAGACCTTGAACTACGACTGGTTCAAGGAGTATTACAAGCCTGCCATCCAGCAGTCCCACTCAGTCAGCATGTCAGGCGGCAACGACGTGGCAAGATATTACGGTTCCCTCGCCTACAACCAGCAGCCTGGTACCGAGATAGGTACAGGTCTTGACCGTATCACCGCAAGAATCAACCTTGACGTCAACGTTCGCCCGAACGTGCTCGTGGGCTTTAATGTGGAAGGCTATGTGCAGGATGCTTACTACAACAACAACATAAACGCATTCAACGAGGCCTACTACAGCAACCGCGCCATTTCCCCATACAACGAGGACGGATCGCTGTTCTTTTATGAGAAGTCCATCGGGTATCAGGACAAAATATCTCAGATGTCTGCAGTGAGTGGTGCAACATTGCCATCCTCAAATTTAAAGGACAGCAACATCTACGGCAAGTACAGCGCCCTCCACGAGCGCGAGGTGAACAAGTATACCGTCGGCAACAAGGGTTACTCCTTCAGAACCAGCGTGCAGTGGGATATTACCAAGGACATCAGGTGGACCACTCTTCTTTCATACCGCAACACCAGCACCAACGAGCTCAGGACCTACGACGAAAGTTCATGGGTAATGACCGTTCTCCGTGGTGATGACATCGAGGACATGGCTGACCGTAGCGCTGAGTACAAGAATGTCTACACCGTGGTTCCAAACGGCGGCATGTATACAGCTTCATATAACGAGAGTATCACCAAACTCATCAGAAACCAGCTGAACTACAAGAAGACCTTCAACAGGAAGCACTACATAAACGTCAACCTCACCCAGGAAGCCCAGAGCATACTCTACAAGGGTGCCAACAACTGGCAGGCAGGCGGCTACTTCGAGAACCAGGGACACGCGTTCAGCACACTCCCTAAGTGGAATGGCACGTTCAGCGGCAAGACCATTTCCAGCAACAATGAGAGTCTTCCTTATGCTGCGGCTTACAAGGCAATGTCCGGACAGGCTTCGGGATACAGTGTTTATCCAGAGATCAAGGACAAGGTTACCAACACCCTTTCGTGGATAGGCATCGCAACCTATTCATACGACGAGAGGTATGCTGTGAACTTCAACATACGTAACGACGGCTCGAATGCCTTCGGTCAGTACGAGAAGAACAAGTTCCGTCCTTCTTGGTCAGTATCAGGAAGATGGAACATTCATAACGAGGCATTCATGCAGAATGTAACCCCTCTTGACGAACTTGCCTTTCGTGCATCATACGGTTTCCGTGGAACCCGTCCGAGCGCAACTCCATACCTGACACTCTACGATTATCAGCAGACCAGCCTATACTACCCTCTGTACATGTCCCAGCTTTCTTCACTTGGCGATTCCAACCTCAAGTGGGAGAAATCTGCAACAACTGACATCGCATTGGAGTTCTCACTCTTCAAGGCAAGACTCACAGGTGAATTCGACTTCTCATATACCAATGCCAAGGACCTCCTGCTCACCCGCCCTGTTTCTCTCGTAAACGGTGTGGCTTCGGTGCTCTACAATGGTGGTGAGAAGGATGACTTCAACTATGAGTTCTCCCTCAATGCCATTCCGGTAAGGACCAAGGATTTCACCTGGTCCATCAATGTCAACTACACTTACCTCAAGGAGAAGGTTATCAAGGGTGCCGACGATAGCTACATCGAGATTTCCAAGTACCTCAATGGAAACATAATCACTTCTGGCTTCCCAGTGGACGGCTTCTTCTCATACAAGTTCACAGGTCTGAACGAGAATGGTCTCCCTACCTTCGACGGTCTCACAGACCAGCACGCCAACGAGTATGACAAGCTTCTCAA
>JABUTS010000168.1 GCA_021443565.1 Bacteroidales bacterium
CAACCAGCAGTATCACCAAAGACAGGAATAGTTTCTTCAAGCGAACTTCCTTATTTCTTTGTTCTGAGTGAGGAGAATATCATGTACACGATAATCGCTGCGTAAGGGATGATGGCTATCGGCTCGGTAAGGGTGTACCAGAACGAATCTTCCGGAATCATCAGGTCAACGTCCGCAAAGCGGAGAACTGCGCTGACAACTCCCATCAGAGCACCGCCGGCGATGAAGCCTGATGCGATGAGGGTGCCCTTGTCGTTACGTGCCGCATTGACCTCGGCATTCTTCGAACGCGTGCTGACATACCACGAAACCGCGCCTCCCACAAGCATAGGCATATTGAGGTCCAGAGGGATGAACATGCCGAGGCAGAATGCGAGAGCAGGTACCTTGAAGACGGTGAGAAGTATCGCTATGAGGGCACCTATGCCGTAGAGCAGCCATGGTGCGCTGCCTCCGTTCATCATAGGCTGGATGACAGCTGCCATCGCATTCGCCTGAGGAGCGACGAGGGCGTTGTCGCCGGTGAAACCATAAGTTTCGTTAAGCACGAGCATGACTCCGGCGACTGTCACGGCAGCGACAAGGGTACCGACGAATTTCCAGGTCTCCTGCTTTGCAGGGGTAGTGCCTATCCAGTATCCAATCTTCAGGTCTGTCACGAAGGCTCCCGCAACGGAGAGTGCCGTGCATACCACGCCGCCTATGAGCATGGCAGCCACCATGCCCCTGTTGCCGTCAAGTCCCACTGCCACCATCACGAGGGCTGTGATTATCAGGGTCATGATGGTCATTCCGCTGACAGGGTTGCTGCCTACTATTGCTATGGCGTTGGCGGCCACGGTGGTGAAGAGGAAGGAAATCACCGCAACTATGATCAATCCCACGACAGCCTGCCATACGTTGTTCACGACCCCGCCAAAGGCAAAGAAAGCAAATACCGCAAGAAGGGTGAGTATGATTCCGAATACCACCGTCTTCATCGGAATGTCCTTCTGAGTGCGTTCGCTTTCGATAGTGGCGGACTTCTTTCCTCCGAATTCAGATGCAGCTATGCCGACTGCGGACTTTATCACGCCGAATGACTTGATGATGCCTATGATGCCGGCAGTTGCGATGCCGCCTATGCCTATGTGACGGGCATAATCCTTGAAAATCTGCTCGGGAGCCATACTGCCAATGGTCTGGGTGATGCCAGTGCCCATGAAATCCACCACGCTGCCGCCCCAGATGAGATTCATCAGAGGAATAATCACCAGCCACACCAGGAAGCTTCCGCAACAGATGATGAAGGCATATTTTAGACCTATGATATAGCCGAGACCCAGCACGGCTGCTCCAGTGTTTACCTTGAAGACCAGTTTGGCCTTGTCAGCAATCACTTCTCCGAAGTGGAACGCCCTCGTGGTGAGGGTCTCGGACCATGCACCGAAGGTCGATATGATGAAGTCGTAAAGTCCTCCAACCAGCCCGCTGACGAGCAGGGTCTTGGCAGAGGAGCCTCCACCCTCACCGCTCACGAGCACCTGAGTGGTTGCCGTGGCCTCCGGGAAAGGATACTTCCCGTGCATCTCCTTCACGAAGTACTTGCGGAAAGGAATGAGGAAAAGTATGCCCAGCACGCCACCCAGCAGGGACGAAAGCACCATCTGGGTGAAGCTGATTTCAAGACCGAGTATGTAGATTGCGGGCAGGGTGAAAATCGCACCGGCCACGATTGCGCCCGAGCAGGCACCTATGCTCTGTATGATCACGTTCTGGCCGAGTCCGTTCTTTTTGCCGAGGGCTCCGGACAAGCCTACCGCTATGATTGCTATAGGAATTGCTGCCTCGAACACCTGGCCTACCTTCAGGCCGAGATAGGCAGCTGCGGCCGAGAACAGGACTGTCATCAGCAGACCGACCAGCACCGAATATGCGGTCACCTCGCCGGCATTGGTTTCTGCAGGAATGAGAGGCTTGTATACCTCACCCTCCCTGAGCTCGCGGGAAGCATTCTCCGGCAGAGCCATCTTGTTTTTCTCTTCCATTATTCAGCAAAAAGGGTTATAATGTTGAGTATCACCTTGGAAGCCTTCTCCATGCTCTCAAGGGGCACATATTCCATCTTGCCGTGGAAGTTGTGGCCGCCGGCGAAGATGTTGGGGCAAGGAAGCCCCATGAAAGAAAGGTTGGCGCCATCCGTGCCTCCGCGTATAGGCTGCACCTTTGGCTTAATTCCCTCCATCTCCATGGCCTTCATAGCCTTTTCCACGATATGGTAGTGAGGCTCCACCTCCTTGCGCATGTTGTAGTACTGGTGGCGTACGTTCACGCTTGCCACGCCCTCCCCGTACTTGAGGTTGATGAAATCCGCGCACTCCCGGATCACGCGCTTCTTCTGCTCGAAGAGCTCCATGTCATGGTCGCGTATGATGTAATTGAAGGTGGTCTCCTCTACCGTGCCGTTATACGAGATGAGGTGGAAGAAGCCGTCGTAGCCGTCAGTGTATTCAGGCCGCTGCTGAACAGGGAGCAGGGAGTTCAGTTCCATGCCTATGAGAATGGAATTGAGCATCTTGCCCTTGGCATAGCCCGGGTGGATGTTGCGTCCCTGTATGCGGACGGAAGCCGCAGCAGCATTGAAATTCTCGTATTCGAGTTCTCCCACTGCACCTCCATCCATCGTGTAGGCATATCTCGCGCCGAACTTCTCCACATCGAACTTCACGACGCCGCGGCCTATCTCCTCGTCAGGAGTGAATCCTATCTTTATCTCTCCGTGCTTGAACTCCGGATGGGACATGATATGCTGGACGGCGTCCATGATTTCCGCCACACCGGCCTTGTCGTCCGCGCCGAGCAGGGTGGTGCCGTCGGTGGTGATAAGGGTCTGGCCCCTGTAATCAGCCATTTCCGGGAAATCCGCCACCTTGAGGGCGAGGCCGGGAACGCCCTTGAGCTCTATGTCTCCCCCATCGTAATTCTCTATTATCTGAGGCTTGACGTCTGCTCCGGAAGCATCGGGGGCAGTGTCCACGTGAGCGATGAAACCCACAGCCGGGATGTCACGGTCAGGGCAGTTCGACGGGATGGTTCCCATCACATATCCGTACTCGTCAAGTGTAGCCTGTACGCCGAGAGCCTCGAGCTCGTCACGAAGCATCTTCAGCAGGTCCAGCTCCTTTGATGCGGAAGGCTGGCTTTCCGAATCTTCGCAGGACTGAGTATCCACAGCGACATAGCGAAGAAATCTGTCAAGTATCTTTTCCATATAAAAGTTCGTTACCTCCCGCAAATATACCTAATATTACGGGCGAAATCAATGCATGAACGAGGTCGGTCCCATGTTATGCATGCCGCGCATCATGCCTGGTCCGCCCATCCCGGGGCCACCCATGCCGGGTCCGAAGCCGGAGCCTCCCTTGCCCATGCTGGTGAAGCGGTAAGTCAGGGTGAACATCACGTAGCGGCCGAAGTTATGCACCCAGCTGTTGGACACGAAATCCACGTTGGTGGTGCGGCTGAAGCCCGAGGTCCTGTTGAAGATGTCGTTGACCGCGACTGAAATGTCTATGTTGTTTCGCGGACCGAAGCGCATGCCTGCCCGTGCGTTGAGAATGTTGTCGTTCGTGCCCTTGCGGTCTATCTTCTGGAAGAAGGACTTGTTGTAGTTGCCTCCCGCATAGCCGTGCTTGAGTATGTTGTTTACCTCGAATCCCACGTTGATGGTCTCGGTGAAGTATGATGTCTTGTCGTTGTTGTCGTTGATCGAGTATATGTATGAGCCGCGGCCGTTCACGTTGAAGCGGACTGTGCGCGAAAAGTTGCTCCTGAGTCCTATGTTGAGGGTCGGGGCCATGTTGGTCGTGCGGATGAGGTCTCCGTTGAGGTATGAAGGAGTGTTGTCCCAGTTCATCGACGCCGAGGTATTCAGCATGCACATGATGAAGTTCAATGGAGTGCCGTAGCTGACGTTCAGGTTTGCCGAGTATGCATGGTCCGCATTTTCGTAGCTGGTGAAAGTGGACTGTGCAGGCATCATATAGTCATAATCCTCAAGATAGGTCTGCTTTGCGTAATAAGTCTTCTTGCTCACTATCAGGTCATTCCTCATCGAGAAACCGGCATTCACATTCAGTGTGCTGACATTGCCCGTGTAGGTGTCAAATGTCGGAGTACCGTTTTTAGCGGCCTTGAGGCTTGCGCGGGCCTCCTTGCCGAGCACGGTGGAAAATCTTCCCTCGAACGAGTGGGACTTGCTCTGGTTGAGGTTCGGATTGCCGCCGCTTACGTTATACAGATTGTTGTTGTTCAATTTCGGGCGCACCTGTTCGAGAGAAGGGGCGTTCGTGGACATGGAGTAGCTGAGATTCCAGTTGTCCACGTTTGATTGGGTGCCCAGGCTTATTCTCGGCCGGAAAGCATTCCAGCGTCTTTCGTATGGGTCTATCTCGGGGAATTCGTCGGTGCGGTTGAGTCCCGTGCTGTTGTATGAAAGTCCTGCATGCAGCATGACGTCGCTCTTCCCGAAGGTGAGCATGTAGTTGAGGGTTGCCGAATGGGTATTGGTGGAATTCGTAAGTATCTCGGTGTTTACCGTATCTATGAGACCCCTGATTTCCGGATCGGTGATGTCATACGCCCACTGCTCCGACTTGTTGTAGCTGTTGTTATAGCTGTATCCGAGACTGAGCGCGCTCTTCTCACCGAGTTCGAAACGGAGGTTAGGTGACAGGGAGAAATTACGGCTGTCTGAGCCGGCATCGGTCTGGAGGGTCTTGCAGGTGATTGTGGAAGTGGTGGTATCTATCTTTATTGTGTTCCCGTCGGATGCGGAGTTCGAGAAATTCGCATCTAAGCCGAGTCTCACGAAATCGGCAAAACCCTTGTCCGCGCCAAGGTTCAGGTCAAGCGAGCCCCCTTCAGTAGTCCTGTGGGTTGAACTTGAAGTTCCCTGAGGGGCAAGGTCATCCTGGGTGTTGTACGATGTGCTTCTCGACTCGTTGATATTATCCCTTATCGAGTAGCTGACCGAAGCCCTTACATTTCCGTCCCCTATGTTCTTGAGGCCGTTGACGCTGAAATTGTGGGTCTTGGACGTTGCAGCCGAGAAGGAGGTTCCGTTATATATCCTGGACTGGTAGTCGTCGGTCGGGAAATAGATTCTCTGGGTGATGCTCTCCGTCACGTTGTATGTATTGGAGTAGCTGTAGTTTCCGTTGACTGTGCCGAGAACGAAGTTCTTGGTGGTTGGGCTCATCCACTTCTTAGTGACTCCCACGTTCAGGTTGAGGGCGCGCAGGTCTGCCGCTCCGCCGCCGCCGGCACTGCCGAACGAGTTGCCCCTGCGGCGATTGGAGCCATTGTTGATATTGTTCATGTTGTAGCTGGCGTGGGCTTGCAGTTTCTCCGATGCCGCAAACACCTCTCCGCCGAGAGTGTAACGGAACTTATGGTAGGTGGAATCCGTATCGAAGCCGCCTCCGGCAAGGAAATCTCCGTTAGTCACGAACTTAGGCTTGCTCTTGGTCTGGATGTCGAGCACTCTCTGCTTGCTCTCCGTCTTGCTTATCTTGTGGCGTGGGTCCTTGTTCTCGTATTCCTGATATGACTTGATGGTCACGACCTCTTCTGCGGGAAGGTTGTTCAGCGCCTTCATCGGTGCGCTTCCGAAAAGGAGGGCTCCGTCGACATACACGTTCTGGACGGACTCGTTCTGAACCTTGACCCCAGACTCTCCGACCTCCACGCCCGGCATCTGCTCAAGCACGTCTATCGCCATTTCTCCCTTGTTCGTCTTGACGGCAGCAGCATGGAAGACAAGCGTGTCTCCCGATATTGAAATAGGAGGCACCTGTTCCTTGACCACGGCAGCGTCAAGGCTGTAGCTGGAAGGTTTGAGATTGGCTATTATGGGATTGTTGCCGGGGTTGATGGATACGGTCTTCGTGATGTCTTCATATCCCATCATGGTGAAGGTCACCACGGCCTTTCCCACCGGCACGTTCCTCATGAAGAACTTTCCCGTGGAACCAACGGTGGCGAACAGGGTGTCGACTGCGGAACTGGTCACCTTCGCCTTTCTCTTCGTGCTGTCCACGGTTTCCTTTATGGGAATGACTATGACGGTGGTACCGACTCCCGGGGTTTCCTCACCGCCCTTTTCTTCCGGAGAGAAGACGACTTCACCGCTTATGAAGGCAAACTTGTTCATGTCCGGACGCATCTGGGCCGCCTGCATGGCAGCGGGATGATTTCCCCGCCCCGCCGATTCGAAGCGTATTCCGCCCCCTTGCGCGAAAGCGGCAGATGAAAAGGCAAGAAGAAAGGTAAAACAGAGGATATGGAAAAGGTTGTAGTTTTTCATCGTCATGGATTTTTTTTCGTCAATCTTTGACTTCAGAATCGCCTTTTAGTTTAACTTCTTCGGAAGCCTGCTGGCGTTTTTGTCTTTCTCCGGGCATATACTCGTCCATCAGGGCATCAAGTTCGCCTGGCTTGGGTTTGATCGTCCTGTTTTTCTTCAGCAGGTTCTGGCGGTATCTTTCTATCATCGCTTCCTCCTTTGCGGCGCGCTCGAGAGCAGCCTTTCGTGCCTTGAGGAGATGCTTGAGTTCCTTCTGCCCGGCCTTGGCCTTTCTGGCAGCGGCCTTCTCCGCATCCTTGGCGTCACGCTTCGCCCACTCGGCCTCCTTCAAGGCCTGCTTCGCATTCCTCACGCTGTCCGCAAAAGCCTGCTTTGCAGCAGCTGCTTCGGATTTCCTGAGTTTCAGCTGGCTCTGCTCATAAGCCTTCTTCCGCTTTTCCGCCTCCTTCTGCTGTCTTTCCTGCTGCTTCCTGAGTTCCTCTGGCGAGATGGTGTCTGCCGCGGCCGTGTCCCCTGGCTGGTCTACTGCGCCGCCAGGACCGGAAGAAACTTCTTCCACGGCATCCGGGGACTGCTGCAGAACCCGTTCCCCCTCTTCCGCAAGAGACTTTTCCGGCTGAGCACCTTTCCCCGGCTTGCCACCGGCAGAAGGCGATTCGGAGTCATTCTCAGGACTATCGGAAAGGTCTGAGCCATCCATGCCTGCTCCTGCTCCGAGACTGTCGGCAAGGGCAAGGGAATCAAGTCCGGCACCCAAGCTGTCGGCAAATGACAGGCTGTCGGCTAATGACAGGCTGTCAAGGGCCCTTAGTTGTTCTTCTGCCAGGGTTATCGCGTCAAGGGAGTCCTGTATCCTCTTTTCCCTCGCCTTCTGCTCCTGCCTTGCGGCATAGATGGAATCGCGATGGTCAAGCATATAGTAAACCTCCTTCATGTAGCCCGGGAAGTAGGTGTCGGTATGGGTGAAGCTGGTTCTCGGCCTCATTGCGTATGAACCTCTCTCCGAATTCCTCGGAATCAGGGAGGTCACTGCGGCAGGCGAATCCGGCCTTCGTTCAGGAGTCCATGCAAAGCCCTTCAGCTTCTTGTCCATTTCGTCGAGCTGGACTACCGGATAGGCGTCACTCTTTGCGGTTTCATAGTAATATACCTTGCTGAGATTGCCGTCCTCGAAATTTGCCGAGAGCATCTTGCAGTCTTTCTTGTTCACCGTGGCTATGGTCTCGTTTTCTTCCAGGAAGAATACGGCTTGGGCGCCTCCAAGGGCATCAAAACGATACAGGGCCCCGTCCTCGCGGAAGAAAGCCATCATTTCCGTACTCTTGATCTGGTCATAATAGAGGCTGTCCTCCTGAATATGGATGAAGGCGTTGGACATGAGGCTGGCCTTGTCCATGGCCTTGTTCCTGATTCTTACCGAGATGCTGTCGGCAGTGAACTGCTGCCTGACCTCCTGCCAGATGGACGGCTCCTTGAAGAGCCTTGCCAGAGAATCGAGGTCACAGTACAGGAGGGAATCGCACACGACCTGCATATCCTTCCTGAATATCTTCACCCGGCCTGTCGCGACAGCGAAACCGATGCGGGTCGAGTCCGGAACCACCAAGGTGTCGGCCACTGCCAAGGAATCCAATCCCACGGGAGTCACTATGGTATCCTGGGGGATGTCATCCGGGTCGGGCGGCCCGTCAGTGTCAAGATTGTCCGGCAGAGGCTTGCCCTCCGGAACGGGAGAGGCATTCTTTCTGTTCCTGGGATTGTTGGGATTGTCGGGGTTGTTGGGATCCTCGAGAGCCGCCGCCTCCTTCGCCTTTCTGGCTTCCTCGGCGGCCCTTTTCCTGTATTCTCCCACGGGATCCACCTCAAGGTCCTTGAGGCGCTGCTCTGCAGCTCCTGCAACACTGTCCGGAACCTCGAACCTCATCATGGCATAGTAAACCATTGTGTCAGCCCCGACATAAACCGTATCCCTTTCCTTTCCTTCCTCCTCCATCTCCATTATCACCACCGGCTCCCGCGTCATGGTCAGGGTGGATATGGAATCCACATACCAGAGATGGCCGGCAAGGGCGTTGACAGCCTTCACTGTATCCTTAAGCTGTACGTTCCCGTACATGTCCAGGTCGCTGGTCATCTTATAGAAATACAAGGTGTCCGCCCAGCCTTCCTGCTCTTCGGAAAGCACGTGGACATTGTCCCTGAAGAAGAATATCTCATTTTCACGGTCGTACCATCCGTCGTCCGACGAAAGCATCTTGTCGTCCTTCCATGCGTCCGTGTGGTGGCCGAAGGTTGCGCGGTTGATCTCCGACTGATATGTGAGCCTGGTGGTCTTGACGAAGACGGAATCGGTGTACATGTTCACGTCCTCGACGAAATCGAAAGTCTTGATTTTCGAGTCGTAGGTGCCTGTGCGGCTTTCTATGACCTGACCGTCCTTGTCCTTCATCGAGCCTCCGTTCTGGAATACGGCCACGGAGTCCGAGGTGTTGTAATCCAGGAACCTGGTTCTCAAGGTGTTGTTTTCCTTGTCACGGAGCTGTACGACGGAGCCCCTGAACTGGGCCAGATCGTCATTGACGAGATAGGTGAGCTTGTCGCTTTTGAGCTCGGTGTCCTGCTGGATGATGCTTACGTTGCCCATGGCGTCGATGATGCCGTCATTCACGTTCCACAGGGCGGAATCGCAGAGCAGATATGTATTGTTGTGGAGGAAACGGACGTTGCCCGTGAGTTTCCTGTATGAGACGCCGTATTTCGTGAGCACCTCTCCCCTCTGCGCTCCGACGAGACGCACGAGACTGTCCTGCGGCTCCTTTTCCTGCTGGGCGGCAGCGGAAAAGAGAACGGCAAGCAGCAGAGAAATGGTCGCAAGGAGCCTCGACATCCCGGATTACTCTTCAGCAGGCTTCTTGACCTTGGTAAGCCATTCAGTACGGTTGAAGTCGCAGTCGGCAAAAAGAGGGTCAAGCACTATGTAGGTCTCCTTTATCTTGTCTTCGATGAACTTGTCTATGGCCTCGCGGGCCTTTTCGTTCTTGACCTGGTCGAGGAGCTGGTTATAGTCGTTATGGAAGGTGGCGGTATGGGCGGGAAGTATCTTGTCCACCTTTATTATCTTGTACACCACGTTTCCTTCCCTTCCGAAAAGGTCGCCCTCGGTATCCCTCGACTCGATAGGGTCACAAATCTCTCCTTCCTTCAGGCCTGCTATAGCCCTGTAATCCTGAGGCTTGAGCTGGTCTATCTCGAAATACGAGGAACCGGTGTTGAGGTCTGCCATCTGGCCGCCGTTTGTCTTGGTTGCCGGGTCCTGGGAATAGAACTTCGCGGCCAGCTCGAAAGAAAGGGCTTCGGCATCAATCTCAGTCTTGAGGCTGTCGAGGGTCTTGAACGCCTTCTCCCTGTCTTCTGAGGTGTATTCCGGCTTGAGAAGTATGTGCCTTGCATTGAACATGTCACCCTTCTTGTCTATCACCTGTATGATGTGGAAGCCGTCAGGGGTTTCCACGATCTGGGAAACTGCACCCGGCTTGAGAGACATGGCTGCATCCGAGAACTGAGACCAGAAAATGGACTTGGGAGCCATTCCGAGTTCACCTCCGCGGTTGCGGCTGCCCGGATCCTGAGAGTAAAGGGTTGCGAGGGTGGAGAATTTCTCGCCGTTGAGTATTCTCTCCCGTATGGCAAGAAGCCTTTCCTTGACGGCTATCTTCGCGGCCTCGCGGTCAGGATATATGCAAACCTGACGGAGCTGGTATTTCATCGGAACCACAGGGAGGTCGGCTTCTTCCCTGCCCTCGATCCACTTCTCCACGTCGTAAGGAGTCACTTCTGCGATACCTGAAGCCACCTGCTGCTGTTCCTGCTGGGTAAGGCTCTGGTCCTCAAGGGTCTTGCGCCACTCTGTGCGTAGTTTGTAGAGAGACTTTCCGAAGTATTTCACAACTTCGTCCTCGCCACCGAGCTGAGCCTTCAACTGGTCAAGCCTCTGGCTGAGATTGCTCTCCACCATGTCCTTGTTGACCGTGAGCGAGTCGATTCTTGCCTGCATGAGGAAAAGCTTGGACTCGAGCATCTGCTCAAGAATCTCGCACCTCAGGTTCCTGTCTGACGAAAGGCCCTGGGCCCTCATCATCTGGACTTCCTGCTCAATCTGGGAAACCGTTACCATCTCGTTGCCCACAACTGCCACCGACTTGTCTATTATGCCCTGATACTTCTGGGCTCTGAGGACTGTCGGGGCAAGCATCACGGCCGCCGTGGCCAGTATGCGGACTATAGTTTTCATAAATTTCTAATATATCTTAAAATTACCGTTGGAGCGGGCCTTGTCAAGCAAGTCCTGTTCCAATTGTCTCGTAAGTTCCTGTTTTCTTGCACCGATTATGATGTCCCGTATCCTGTCTTCGCAGTATTCGGCAGGGGGAATCTCACCAGCTTTCACGGTAGCGACAAGGTAGGCCATGTCCAACTTGCCGTAAGGATTTTCAATCTCAATGAAGGAATTTTCCGCCTTCGAGAGCACGCTGACATAGTCGGAAGAGAACTCGGAGGCCAGTCTGGAAGCATCTATCCAGCGCCCTTCATAATCGGTGTACCTGTCAGCATTGGAATATGCCAGACTATCAAGGAGCGCCAT
>JABUTS010000110.1 GCA_021443565.1 Bacteroidales bacterium
AATGTTGGAGAAGGCAACGAGCTTCCAGAGGGAATTATCACCGGTGCACCGGGAGAAGTCATAGTCAAGAACTTCACCGACCCGACCGGCAACATCGTAACCAATCAGTGGAATTACATTTCGGCATTCACCCCAGAACTTACTGAGTTCACGTTCAACTATACCAAGACGTCAAAGGGCTTCATTGTGGAAGCCGGCAAGGAGGCGACCATTACCGCCACTTCCGGCAAGGCCGTTCTTTCATTCTTCGCACTCGGAGTGAACGGCTCGCCAACCCTCCAGCTTGTCAGAAGTTCAGGAAAGGCAATACCGGGAAAATCTTCGGATAACGGCTACATCAAGAGTTCTGACGAAAATCCTTTCACCGTTGCCAAGCACGAGTCGGCAACCAAGACCCAGAACAACTTCATAGTCAGTGGAAACGGCCAGTATCACAAGTTCAACCTCCGTCCTATGAACCAGTTTGCTGACAATACTGCGGCAGGCGAGACTATAAGTTTCAAGGTTACGGGCAACCCTGGCGAGAAAGTCATAATCTTCGGCATCAACCTGTCTTCATATCGTGACGACGAGCAATAGCAGTCATGCACAGGAGATTTTTGATAACGGCAATGGCTCTTCCGGCATTGTTTTCATGCAATGTCGGGGAGCCATTCTCTCTTGAAGACAACCCTGATACCGTGGTGGAAGAGATACCCAAGGCTGTCAACTCTGCAGAGGGTGCTGCGACGGAAGAATTTCTTATAAGAATAGGAAAGGGGGAGGCAGTTCCGGAGGGTATTGAGGCGGAACGCCTTTTCCGCCCGGTTCCAGGCAAGGAGGAACTCGAGAGAAAGCATGGTCTTGACAGATGGTATGTGGTGAGACCGTCCCGCGGAATGGAACTCAGGGCGGCAGCCCTTGCTGTTTCCGAAATCCCCGCAGTGGAGAGCATAGAATTTGAAAGCTCTCTCACCCGTCCTTTCGAGTCGGACCATTTGGAACTTCCCGCCGTTCCCTTCACGAAGGCTGGCAACCCTGTCACAATGAATGACCCTCTCTTAAAAAGCCAGTGGTTTCTTTACAATAACGGGGACAAGTCGGTATTCGGCAGCACCAACGTCGCCGGCACAGACGTGAGCATCAGGGATGCCTGGCGTCTTGAGACCGGAGATCCGTCCGTGATTGTGGCGGTGGTTGATGAGGGCGTGAAATATACCCACCCGGACCTGAAGGATAACATGTGGAAGAATTCAGGCGAGATTCCGGATAACGGCAAGGATGATGACGGGAACGGTTATGTCGATGACGTGTATGGCTATAATTTCGCTGCTGACGGTGCCATATCATGGAATCTTTCCGGAGACGAAGGTCATGGAACCCATGTGGCGGGACTAGTTGCTGCCACGAACAACAACGGCATTGGTGTCAGCAGCGTAGCCGGCGGTTCGGGATCCGGTGACGGCGTGCGCATCATGTCATGCCAGATTTTCAGTGGAACCCGGAGGGATGGAGTGGCGGCTGCAGCCAAGGCCATCAAGTATGCCGCCGATAACGGCGCGTCCGTACTCCAGTGCTCTTTCGGCCTCGGCAGTTATTATTCGGACAAAGCCTTCTCGGAAGGCCTTTCTGCCGTGAAGGCGGCGTTCGACTATTTCCGCGACCCCGCAAATGCCAATTGCAGCGCGGTTCAGGGCAATATTGTGGTCATTTCAGCCGGCAACGGACATAATTCCAAGGCCGAATATCCTGGAGCATACAGGGATTACATCTGCGTGAGTGCCGTTTCCCAGGACAATCTTCCGGCATGGTACACCAACTATGGTTCTGGCGTGAACATCGCCTCGCCGGGTGGTGACAACACTCTGGCAAACGGACTTACCATGCTTTCCACCGTTCCTTCCGAGACGGACGCGACAAAGAGCGACTATGCCTTCATGCACGGAACCTCCATGGCAACTCCGGTAGTATCGGGAATAGCCGCCCTTGGACTTTCCTACGCCAAAAGGTTGAATCGGAAGTTCTCCCGCGATGAATATGAAGCTCTTGTACTTTCTTCGGTAAATCCTCTGGAAGACATGCTTACAGGCACAAAGAAAGGGCCTTCCAGCACCATGGACCTCGCTTCCTACAGGGGAAAGATGGGCACGGGCGTAATCGACGCGTGGAAACTGCTATTGAACATAGAGGGAGTGCCTTTCACAACGGTAAAGACCGGTCAGGAAGCAGTCGTGGACCTGAGCGCATGGTTCGGTTCGGATGCAAATCATCTGACCTGGCTTGGGGTGGAGATTCCGGAAGCCGACCGCAAGGCTATAGGCTTGAGCGGAGATGCTGTCCTGCGAGACGGCAAGCTGAGGCTTACATGTATGCAGCACGGCTGTGCACGACTGACCGTCACCGCCATAGCAGGCGGCAGCATTCAGGGGAGCGATACCGAAATGGGCGGAAAGCCCTTCAGCAGAGCGGTGTCGATAGTTTCACGCAGCAATGTCAGCGCCAACGATGGATGGCTATAATCCTTTATGACATGAAGAAAATAGCTTTGATAATCATGATGTTTCCTCTTTTCCTGGCAGCATGTCAGAAAGATGAGGCTGATTTCGGCAAGGCTCTTCCGGGCGTCTGGGAGATGGTTGAGAGCGAGGGGGCAGCACCTTCGGCGGGCCTCAGCATATGGCTCGTGTTTGAGGACGGGAATTTCGAAATATATCAGAGAGCTTCGGTCTCAGAGCGCTACAAGCTGTATAAAGGAACTTATACCATCTCGGGCAGCACACTCTGCGGATCTTATTCCGATGGTACCCCTTGGGCCTGCGACTACAGGCTCAGGCTTGAGGAAAAGATGCTGGTAATGGAAGCTCTTGCCGGATCCGGAGTGTGGAAATACAGGAAATCAGCACTTCCGTCCGGACTGGAAATACTCAGCGAATAGGAGCATGCGGAAGCAAAGGACAGCCCCGTGGCACTGACTCTGCCGCGGGGCTGTTTTCGCAATTATTTCCCGAAGAACAGATAGTTGTGGTCGAAACGCTTGAAGCGGTAACGGTTGCGCGGAACGGGTATGGGGTCGTTGATGCCTATCTCCCATTTCAGCAGTTCGCGTGCAAGCTCATCCTGAACCTTCAGGAATTTCTTCTGCCCGTAAAGATTGTGGATTTCTGAAGGGTCTTTGACAATATTGTAAAGTTCGCAGTTGCCCAGCATATCCATGGTAAGTTTCCAATCTCCCATGCGCACGCAGCTGATGACTCCGCTTTGGCTCCAGGTGTTGAGTTCGTCAAAGAACTTGTTGTTTTTGCCCATTGCACCTTCTGCCACATAATCGTCCCAATCTTCCTCCGTGATGAACTGGCCGCCAAAGCCACTTTCCGAAATCACGCTGCGGAACTCCTGCTGAGGGTAAGGTCTGCCTGCAAGCATTTCCGTCAGACTTCGACCTTGTACCCCCATGGGGATTTCAGCTCCCATAAGCTCGCAGGCTGTAGGCATGAGGTCAATGAGTGAGACGTGATCCCCGCGCAGCCCCGCCTGTTTCACCCCGTAACCGAAAGCTACCAGAGGAATTCTTGTGAGGCAATCGTCAACTCCGGCTCCCTTTTTCATAAGACCGTATTCCCCGGCATAATCGCCGTGGTCTGCCGTGATTATGAACAAGGTGTTATCGTACATACCCCTTTCCTTCATACCCTCAACGAAGCGCGCGAGCTGGTCGTCGATAAGCCGTATCATACCCATGTAGTTGGCACGAATGCGGTCCATATTCTCATACAGGCCCTTGTGGCCCATGTTTTCCATCTCAAAGAGCTGCTCGTATTTATGCCCCTTCACCGGAAGCATGTCCTTTCCCGTGGCAGCTGCCGGAATCTTTCCGTCAAACATTGAATAGTAAGGCTCGCAGACCTGATAAGGGTTGTGGGGCTCGGCTATGGACATCCACATCACGAAAGGCTTGTCGTTTCCATGTTCGTCCACCCATCCCAGAGCATCGTCAACTATCCTGTACGGCAGCTGGTTTTCCACGGTCCCTGGGGCCGGTTCGAGACTGGTGAAGAAGTCTATGCTTGATAGGAAGCGGTCAAAAGACGCATTTTCCGGAGATTTCCCCGAAGCGGGACCATCCTGACCAAGGTGGTTGAACGGATGCCAGTAAGTTGCGGAAGTCTTGGTCATGTGTGAGTGGTTCTTGCCCACGAGTATGGTCTGGTAGCCGCTTTCCCCGGCGACGGAGAAGAGGTCCTTGCCGTAGACTGCATCTGCCAGATTGTGGTTCGAGTCGGTGTGGGTCACGCGGGGATACCTGCCTGTGAGCATGGCAACTCTGGCGGGACCGCTTGCCGGGCATGGCGTGTAGGCCCGGTTGAACCATGTGCCCTCCCTTCCCATGCGGTCAGCGAAGGGGGTGAGGTCGCAGGCGAAGCCTTCTCTTGCACACAAATCAGCCCTCTGCTGGTCTGTCATGATTATGACTATATTGGGTCTGCCCTGGGCTCCGGCTATGGTTCCGGCGGCAAGACCTGCGGAGACGATAACCGCTCCCTTCTTGATGACGGAGTGTTTCTTGTCCATGATTTCAGTCTTTTACAGGTTTCCACTCGAAAGGAGGCACGAAGCCGTCCTTGCCGAAGCCGTAAGGAATCTCTTTCTGATAAGGGACTATGGCGTCGCCGTCAAGCGCTACCTGACGGAGGTGCTTGCGAGCCTTGTCATTGATCGCCCTGGCCTTGCCATTTTCCTCGTAAGGATTGGCAACTATGTCGTTGAACATATCCTCCTTGAGTTTCATACCCTCGTTGCGTCCGGCAATTATATACTTGTACTTATGGTTCACGGCCGCACCCACTCCGAGGTAGAAGTCGCGTTTTATGAGTTTCTTCTTTCCAGAGAGTACAGAATATACGCTGATGCCGTCGTAAGGGTTCTTCGGAGCAGACTTGTCGCCGACAATATCCTTCAGTGTTGGAAGAAGGTCCACGAAACCGGTCACCTGGTCTATCTTCCTGCCGTTCCTGAAGCCGTCCTTCCAATAAATTGCCGCACAGACTCTGACTCCCCCCTCAAACTCATTGAATTTTGAGCCCCTGAAAGGCCTGTTGTTGCAGTATGGTTCGAAGTCCGGCACGCCTCCGTTGTCACTCATGAAAAGCACAATGGTGTTGTCAGCCTGACCGGACTCCTCAATTGCCTCAAGTATTCTGCCCACTCCTTTGTCCATGCGGGAAACCATTGCGCGATAGGTCCATCCGTTCCTGTCCTTCTTCTTGAGCTTCGCAAACTCGTCAAGAGGGATGAGGGATGCTATCTCATCCTCCGGAGCCTCATAAGGGCTATGTGGGGCGTTGAAGCAGGTGTAGACGAAGAATGGTCCTTCCTTTGAGTATTCTCTGATGCACTTTGCCGCTTCGTCAGCGATAAGGTCGGTGGTATAGCCCTCTTCATAGCAGGATTCCCAGTCGTCATGCCAGTCGAGCTGGCCGTCTCGGGTGTGGTCGAAGTATTCGAAAGCACCGTTAAGCGCGCCGTGAAAGTGCGTGAAGCCGCGATTGAGCGGATAATAAGCCTTGCGGCTATGGCCGAGATGCCATTTCCCAATGGCCGCTCTGTTGGAGTAGCCGTTGCGTCCGAGCATGTCCGCCATGGTTTCCTCCTCCAGCGGAAGACCGTAGTCGCGCCACGGCGGAATCACGGTTTCGCGTATTCCGAAGCGACTTGGGTAACGTCCGGTCATCACTCCACAGCGTGTTGGAGAGCTGACGGGCGCGGCATAGAAACGGTCCATTTCTATACCCTGGTTGAAGATGCGGTCTATATTCGGGGTCTGGACATAGCCGTTGTGGCAGGATATGTCTCCCCAGCCGAGATCGTCGGCAAGGATGAGCACGATATTGGGCTTCTGCTGCGCCAGAGCCTTGCCGGGAATAGCGAGGGCGGTGGCGGCAAGTCCCACGAGTGCCAGTTCTTTCTTCATGGCTTAGAATGTCGTGAGAGCGAAGTCAAAGCTGGCGGCCTTCTTCGGAGCCTCATTGGTGAGAGAGAACTCTATGGTGTTTTCTCCCTTCCTGAGGTACTTGACATAGTCGCTGATGTTGTAGTGGTTGTAGCTGCGGGTCTGGCGTATGGCGCCGTTGAAAATCTCCTTTCCGTTGATCTTGATCACAGCGTTTGTGCCGCTTTCAAGCCAGATGCTGAGATTTTCAGTGCTTCCGTCAAAGTTGAAATTTTCCTTGTATACAACGCTCTGGCGAGGTGCTATGCGGGCTATCTTCTTCTCCGGGCTGCGCTTCACCAGATATTTGAACATGGTTGGCTCCACATTATAGAGACGGCTGTGGAGCATGTGAAGGTTCTGCTCGTTGAGCTTGCAGACCTCCCTGTCGTAGGTCATGAAACCATTGAGTTCTATTTCCACGTCTGTGGTCTGGGTGTATATGGCTGCGCACAGTCCTTGGGCTATGAGAGCCTCAAGGTCGTAGCAGAGCCGGCTGTAATTGTTGAGCAAATCAAGGCTTGCCGCCATATTTTTGTAGCCCCAGCCGTTGGTTTCCTGCCAGGTGTGACCCTCTACCGGCAGTCCCAGCCCGCCGAATTCTCCGAGTACGGACATGCGGCCGCCACACTCGTCGACAAGCTTCATTGCTGTAGATGGGTAGTTGTGGATGTCATAGATGTCGCCGACCTTCCTGTCTGTCCATCCCGTCACCGCATTGATGATTCTTCCATTGGCGAGCCCATAGGCAAATTCAGCCGTCTTTGCAGTCCTGAACTGACCCCAACCCTCATTAAATACCACCCAGGTGGTGATGGATGGGAAGAATTTCAGGTTGTTGACCATCTCTTCATACTCAAACTTCCACTGTTCCTCGTGCTCTGCCGGAGCATCCCAGTCATGTGCAGCGTATGCGCCGACATGCTGCTCGCCGGCCTTTGCTGTCTGGAAGCCCGAAGGCATATCCTGCCATATCATCAGACCGAGGGAATCTGCGTAGTGGTAATAGAGCTCCGGTTCAACCTTGATATGCTTCCTGATTGTGTTGAAGCCCATTTTCTTGAGTTGGATCATGTCATAAATCATGGCTTCCTCTGAAGGTGGGGTGAGAAGTCCGTCCGGCCACCATCCCTGATCGAGGGGTCCCCACTGGAAGAGAATATCACCATTGAGGGCGAAACGGGTGTTGCCCATCTGGTCAATTACGGTTGAAATCTCCCTTATTGCGAAATAACTTTCAGCCTTGTCAAGGACCTTGCCAGCACTCTTGAGGGTGAGAACGGTTCTGTAAAGCTTCGGACTGTCCGGGCTCCAGAGTTCCGGCTGCTCAACAGTGAGCGCAGCCCCGCTGACGGGGCCTTCGTATCCGGCGATTTTCTTACCGCCATCAAGCACCTCAATTTCCACCAGTTCCTTTCCTGTGGCCTTTCCGCTGAGGGTGATGTCGAAAGACACCTTTCCGCTGATTGCCGTCGTCGGAACCACAGACTTGATTGAAAGGGCGGAAACAGGCTCCATCCACACGGTCTTCCATATTCCGGAAACCGGTGTGTACCAGATTCCCTTCGGATTCAACTGCTGCTTGCCGCGGGTTACTGTTCCTGTGTCAGTTGGGTCCGTCCCCCTGACTTCAAGGGTGTTGGCTCCCTTGGTCTTGACTGCTTTGGTGATGTCGAGGCTGAAGGAGTTGTTGCCACCCACGTGGCTGCCGACAAACTTGCCGTTCACATATACCTCGCAGGCGTAATCCACGGCTCCGAAGTGCAGGATTATGTTCTTTCCCTTCCACGAGGGAGCGAGAGTAAACTCTCTGGAGTACCAAAACTTCTGCTCAGGGGTGAATGATTCCATGACTCCGGAAAGTGAAGACTCGATGCAGTAAGGAACGAGTATCTCCCTGTCGTATGATATGTTCTTGGCATCGGCATTCCTGTCGCTGATGGCGAGTTTCCACAATCCGTTGAGGTTCTGCCAGTCAGTCCTTACCAGCTGTGGGCGGGGATAGCTCTGCCATGCCGTTTCCGGTGTGACATCAGCGGCCCATCTGGTTTTGATTTTGTCTCCCTTGGGCGACCACGCCGAGAGGGAGAGGGATGCGGCTCCGAGAAGGATTGCCGCCACAATGATTCTGCTTGTCTTCATAATTTATTCTGTGTTGATTATTTTCTGTTCAGCAAAGGCAGGGTCTTTATCCTTTCGCGGTCGTCAGGCCTTGTCACGTCCATCAGCACCCCGGTATCACCCTGCTCGTCCATCCATTTGAGCAGCTCAGCCTTCATTTCCCGTATTCTGGCCGCATGCTTCTTCTTGTCTATCAGGTTGTCTTTCTCCCACGGATCCTTTTTCAGGTCATAAAATTCAAAAGCGGGACGGTGAATGAAGCGCTCTCTCCAGAAAGCGGACTCCTCGTTTAGTTCCGCAGCCTCTCTCCAGGCCTCCCATACTCCAGTGACGGACCCCGGCTTCATCAGGTGCTTCTCATGGTAAGGCACATCGGGGGTAAGGTTCATTATGAGGGCATAACGCTGGTCGCGTATGCTTCGAATAGGGTAAGGGTTACCTTCCGGGAAGTTGTTGTGGATGCCGTATGCATATCTGCGGGCTTCCTTCGTTTCTCCAAAAAGGGCTTTCCTGAAGCTTGTGCCGTCAAGTTCGGGACGAGGTTCACCTCCAGCTATGTCTATGAAGGTGGGGAGAAGGTCCTCATATTGCACGAGAGCGTCGCATTTGCTTCCGGCCTTGATTTTCGAAGGATAGCGCGCGAGCAGAGCACTATGGCAGCCCGGATACCAGAGCGTCCACTTTCCTCCCGGGAACTGGGGCCCCTGCTCTCCAAGGAAGATTACAAGGGTGTTGTCGAGCTTGCCTATCTGTTCAAGAGTCTCGAGCACGGAGCCAACCTCGTTGTCCAGAGCCCGGACTTCCGCAAGGTAATGGGTCATGATTTCCCTCATCATAGGGCCCTTGGCGCAGTTTTCCGGAAGTATGACCTTGTCCGCATCAAATTCTGAGGGGTCGCCCCAGGTCCACGGAGCGTGGGTGTTGATGCTGCAGACATATAGAAGGAACGGATCGTCGCTGCGGCTCATCCATTCCCTGATGCCGTCGCAGCTGTACGGTGCCTTCTTGTCCGTACATCCCACGGTGAAGCCGGGAATCTCATCGAATCTGTACACGGACTTCGGGCCCGGATGGTCCTTGCCTGTGCGGCCTACGCGGTAACCGACCTCCGGCATGTATTCGTTGACGGTCTTGGTGCCCTCGAAGGTACCCTTGTGGTTCTGGTACGAGCCGTGGTGCTGGGGGTAGAGACCGGTGTACATGGATGCCCTGATGGGCACGCTCATGGCCTCTGACGCATAGCAGCTTGAGAACTGCACACCCTCCATGGCGAGACGGTCTATGTTGGGGGTGACGAGGTTCCTGCCGCCGTAGCAGCTTAGTTCCGTGGTGAGGAGGTCATCGGCCACGATGACCACAATGTTCGGCCTTTCGGCAACCGTATGGTTCTGGGCGGCTGCTGACACACCAAAAAGGGTCGCAGGAAGGGCTGCAACCGGAAGGGCTTTATTCATTGACATAGGTCTGTTCATTTCTTTTGTTGTGGATGCACGAAACGATTGACCTGTTTTTCCAAATTTAGGAATTATTCATTCCCGTCGACCATGCTTTTGTGTCATTGAATGAAAATTGCTGCATATTGAATGATTTTTCATAAAAAATCGTGCGGAATTTTGTGATATTTGTAAAGGATGCATGACGAGTGCCGCAAATCAATAAAATATAATGAATAGCAAAAGAAAAATCAGTTATTTCGGAGCCGCGGCTCTTGCCCTTCCGATGGCTGCATGTGCCCAGAAGGGAGACCCCAGGCCGAACATAATAGTCATCCTCACGGATGATATGGGCTATTCCGATCTCGGCTGTTACGGAGGAGAGATACTCACGCCGAACATCGACAATCTTGCCGAGAACGGACTCCGCTGGAGCCAGTTCTACAACAATGCTAGAAGCTGCCCTTCAAGGGCTGTGCTCATGACGGGGCTTTATCCTCATCAGGCTGGAATGGGATGGATGGCATGCGCGGATCTTCAGGTCCCGTCATATCAGGGCTACCTCAACCGAAACTGCGTCACCATAGCAGAAGTTCTCGATGAGGCAGATTACGAAACCTACATGGTCGGCAAGTGGCATCTCTGCAGCGAGCGCCAGTGCTGGGGAGAGGTGAAAGAAACCTGGCCGGTTGGCCGTGGCTTCCAGCACTATTACGGCATTCCGGAGGGTGCATCACACTATTTCCATGCGAAGATGGTCATAGACGAGCAGCGACAGCCAGTCACGGGCGACGATTTCTACATCACGGACGCGCTTTCCGACCATGCAGCCCAGTATGTTACAGAACATGACTACAGTAAGAAACCTCTGTTCATGTATCTTGCATACAATGCCCCGCACTGGCCGCTCCATGCTCTGCAGGAGGATATCGACAAATTCGTCGACATCTATAAGGCGGGATGGGACAACATACGTGAAACCCGTTTTGCAAAGCAGGTGGCGATGGGTCTCTTCGATGAGAGCGTACAACTTTCCCCAAGGGACGTGAAAGTGCCTGCATGGGACACCCTCACACCAGAGCAGCAGGAGGAGTTCACCATGAGGATGGCCATTTATGCCGCCCAGGTCCATTCGATAGACAGGGGCGTTGGCAAGGTGGTGGAGGCACTCAAGGCCAACGGCCAGTTTGACAACACTGTCATAATGCTCATGGACGACAACGGAGCGTGTGCGGAACATATCAGTAGCGGCAAGAGCAAGGAAGTGACGGGCAAGGCGGACACCTACGAGAGTTATCGCATCAACTGGGCAAACGTCAGCTCCACCCCATACAGGGAATTCAAGCACTACACCAACGAAGGCGGCATAGCCTCTCCTCTCATCGTTTCCTGGCCAAAGGGCATAGACAGCAGCAGGAACGGCAGC
>JABUTS010000040.1 GCA_021443565.1 Bacteroidales bacterium
AACAAGAAAATTATGCAATGGGCAACAGGTGTAACATTTGCGAAACCGTCGGAGATGGCGGCAGGCCTATGAAGCAGCTGATTCTTGAGTCCATACAATCAAGCATTTGGCTTCCTTTTGCCATGCTTGTGTTAGTGCTTTCCATCGTCTCTAACAAAAGCGAAAGTGTTACATATGCCGCAAAAGACTTCAATGTGTTATTCAATGTGGAAAAAATGTGTTTAAATGGTCGCGCAGAATTTACAGGAGAATGGAGGAGCAGGTCTTGACTTACTTGAAGCCGCCTTGTGTGTCCGTGATAAACGCCTATCAGGGGCATCATAGCTTTACTTTCATGATCGAGTGCGAGAAGTATGGCTGGAGGTAAGGATTACCAAAACTTACGCTCAGAGGGTTGGAATTGTCGGGTACAGGCATGAGCTGGCTGGTCGAAGGCTGTGACGAACGCCCCCTGTAGAACGCGAAGAAGTCTGAGTTTTCACTGAACTCATATTTCAGCATGGCCTGAGGCGCCCACTTGATTACCTTGCTGTCATAAATGTTGCCGTTGGTTTCGTTGTGGGTGTCCGTAGGATTGATTGTGGCACCGACCTGAACGCCGAACTTGTCTTTCTGGTACTGGAGGTTGAGACCAGCACGATGGTCGACAGCACGGTTGAGAATGTCGTTGGAGTAGGTGGTGTTCAGCACTCCCGCACCGCTGCCGAAGGCTGATGCCGCGCTGGCTGCCGCTATGGCCTGGTCTATGCTGCCGAGGTCGGAGTCGTATGTATCCTTGTTGCTGTAGCTGCGGTTCCACCTGTATGAGTATGAAGCCTCCACTCCAAGATGTTCTGTGATGGGTTCGGTATATGACATCCTGGCATCTATGCTCTGGGACTGGGACTTGCTGTCGATTCTCTGGTTCACGAACTCCTCCCCGATTTCAGCCCCTTCGGAGAAATTCCTTGTAAGCGACTGGTTGAAGCCGTTGAGCTTGTTGCCGCTGAAACTGTAACGGGTGTGTACGGAGAGGGTTCTTCCCGGCTTGCCGAGTTTCTGGCGCAGGAGGAGGAAACCGCTGGTGGTCCAGTTGTTGTTATCGCCGGAGTTGCCGCTGAAGCCCTTGTTGTTGGGGTTCAATCCCGCCGTGCTTTGGCGGTCGGTTGTGAAATCGGACCACTGGACATAATTACCGTTGCCGAAGTTCACCTGAGGTTCGAAGAGTATCGAGGTATTCTCGCTGAACTTGTGTTCAAGCCTTACTCCGAAGCGGTGTCCATAACTGTTTGTGTTGCTGAAACCGTCATTGTCGTATATGAGCCTGTCGCCGCCGTCGAGATACGTTACCTTGTTGCTGGTCTCCTTGACGGAGTTGCGCGAGCCGTTGAAAAGGTAGTTTGATGCGAGATCCATGTCTCCGTCGCAGAGGGTGAATGCACCGTTAGCACCGGCCATGTATGAGGTGGTTATGCCGTTGCCCTGGCCCCAGCCGCCGCCACCCTGGCCCATTCCACCGCCGCGCATGCTTCTCATCATGTTGCCGGCCATATCGTTGAAGCCGCGGTTATTGGTGTTGTTGCCGTTGAGTATGATGCTGATCTGACTATCCTCGGTGAAGCGTCCCACCATGCCTGCGCCCTGATAGCGGTAGTCGCCATCCTTCAGTGACATTCCCTTCTGAGGGACATCGTGGCCGCCTCCGGCATTCACGCTTCCGAACCAGCCGTTCATCATGCCCGGCTTGATGGAAAGGTCTATGATGGTTTCCTCCTCGCCGTCGTCAAAGCCGGTGAACATGGCCTGGTCCGATTTCTTCTCGACCACCTTCACCTTCTCCACTATTTTTGCAGGGATATTCTTCGAAGCGAGGGACGGGTCGTCAAGGAAGAAGGTCTTTCCGTCTATGGTTATCTTCTTGATTGTCTGTCCGTTGGCAGTGACCGATCCGTCAGCTGCGACTTCGACGCCAGGAAGCTTCTTGAGAAGGTTCTCAAGCATGTCGTTGTCGGTGGTCTTGAAGGAAGACGCATTATATTCTATAGTATCCTTCTTGACTACTACGGGATTACCGACAGCCGACACGCTGGCTGCATCAAGCAGTCTGGCATCCGGAGCCATCCTGATCTGCCCAAGGTCCACCTGTTTCCCATCCTCCTTGGTGATTGAAGTGACGTATTCCTTATAGCCCATCATCTCGGCCTTAAGGGTATACGCGCCCTTTTTCACCCCTTCGAGGAGTACCTCTCCGCGGTCGTTTGAAAGAACGTACTTGTAAGCCTCCTTCGCATCCTTCTTTGTGAGGGAAACGGTGGCAAAAGGAACAGGCTCTTCCGTATCGGAATCGACGAGCACCATCTTAACGATATTGGTTCCCTGAGCGGACGCCATGGTGGGAACAAGCATAAAAATCGCTGCGGCAATGAACTGTACCGCAGCTTTGAAACTTAAAGATTTCATCTACATCAAGCTTTGCAAAGGTCTTCTTTTACACGTCAAATAACTGATATCATTATTTTGATGCAAAAATCATTCCCCGGTTTACTCCCAAAAAACGAATTCAGGCGCAAATTTAGCCATACGACCCGTCAGTGTCAACGGTCATATCATAAAAAAAGCTGCGGACCGGAGCCCGCAGCCTGATTTCATCGGCCGTATGCTACATCATGCCGCCCATGCCCCCTGCGGGCATTGCCGCTGCAGGTGCGGGCTCGGGAATGTCCGCGATAGCGCACTCTGTGGTAAGGAACATGCCTGCCACTGACGCTGCGTTCTCAAGCGCGACGCGGCTGACCTTGGTAGGATCGATTACGCCTGCATCGAAGAGGTTCACGTACTCGTCGGTGCGGGCATTGTAGCCGAAATCACCCTTGCCCTCGCGAATCTTGTTTATGATTACGCTGCCCTCAAGGCCTGCGTTGGAAGCAATCTGACGAAGAGGCTCCTCGATGGCCTTTTCTATGATGCGGATGCCTGTGGTTTCGTCCTCGTTGTCACCCTTGAGGTCCTTGATGGCCTCGGCTGCGCGTATGTATGCGACTCCGCCTCCCGGCACAATGCCTTCCTCGACTGCAGCACGGGTGGCGCTGAGCGCATCCTCCACTCGATCCTTCTTCTCCTTCATCTCAACCTCGGTGGCAGCGCCGACGTAGAGTACGGCCACGCCGCCGGCGAGCTTGCCGAGCCGCTCCTGGAGCTTCTCCCTGTCATAATCCGAAGTGGTGGTCTCAATCTGCCTGCGGATGGAATTCGCACGGTCCGCGATAGCCTCGGGAGCACCCGCACCGTTCACCACAGTAGTGTTGTCTTTCGAGATGACAACTTTCTCCGCACGACCGAGCATGTCTACAGAGGCGTTCTCAAGAGTGAAGCCGCGCTCCTCGGAGATTACGGCGGCACCAGTGAGTATGGCTATATCCTGAAGCATTTCCTTGCGACGGTCGCCATAGCCCGGAGCCTTCACCGCAGCAATCTTGAGGGTGCCGCGGAGCTTGTTCACCACGAGGGTGGTGAGAGCCTCACCATCCACATCCTCGGCGATGATGAGAAGCGACTTGCCCTCGCGTGCAATAGGCTCAAGTACGGGAAGGAGGTCCTTCATGGTTGAAACCTTCTTGTCGGTGACGAGGATGTAAGGGTCATCAAGCACAGCCTCCATCTTGTCACCATTGGTCATGAAGTAAGGAGAGATATATCCCCTGTCGAACTGCATGCCCTCGACAACCTTCACCTCGGTCTCTGTGCCCTTTGCCTCCTCAACGGTGATGACTCCGTCCTTCTTCACCTTTGACATGGCATCGGCGATCAGTTTGCCTATGTAGTTGTCATTGTTGGCAGAGATGGTTCCCACCTGCTCAACCTTGGAGTAGTCCTCGCCAACCTCGCGGCTCTGCTCCCTGAGATTGTCGACAACTGCAGCCACTGCCTTGTCTATGCCCCTCTTGAGGTCCATGGGGTTTGCACCCGCCGTCACGTTCTTGAGGCCTACATTGATGATGGCCTGAGCAAGCACGGTTGCAGTGGTGGTGCCGTCGCCGGCCTGGTCGTTGGTCTTCGAGGCAACTTCCTTGACCATCTGGGCGCCCATGTTGGCGAAACGATCCTCGAGTTCTATTTCCTTTGCCACAGTCACACCGTCCTTGGTAACCTGAGGCGCACCGAATTTCTTGTCAATAACCACGTTGCGTCCCTTTGGACCTAGAGTCACCTTGACTGCGTCTGCCAGGGCGTCAGCGCCTTCCTTCATCTTGGCGCGAGCCTCCACATTGAATTTTATATCCTTTGCCATATTCTTTTCCTGTTATTGTAAATTCTGATATTAGAGCACTGCGAGAATGTCCGACTGTCTCATGATGAGATACTTCTTGTCCCCAACGGTAATCTCGGTACCGGAATACTTGCCGTAAAGAACCTCGTCTCCAGGCTTGACCTCCATAGGCTCATCCTTCTTACCCGGACCTGTCGCCAGGACGGTGCCCTGCTGAGGTTTTTCCTTTGCCGTGTCAGGGATGTAAAGTCCCGATGCTGTCTTGGTCTCAGCCTCTTTAGGCTCAACCAGTACTCTGTCTGAAAGTGGTTTAATCATGATATTATGTATTTATTCGTTACAAACTTCGTCCGCTTGTTCCGGACGGAGGACAGAAAAACAAATCAAGTGCCACTTGTGTGCAGACTGACAATTTGTCACCAACAATGTTAATAAGTATGTTGATAAACTTTTGTCGACCGAGGTCCTGCATATCATGACATTCATTACTTTTGTGCCCGGAACATATTTGTTAAAGACTCTAAACCATAATGGACTCCATATTCACATACGAAAAACCCATAGGCGGCAGGAATCTGATAGGCCGACAGAAGGAGTGCTCATACATAGGCAACATGCTTGCATCGGGCGAAAACATCGTCATGTACGGCGGGCCGAAGACAGGCAAGACCTCGGTAATCAAGCAGGCGCTGACTGACATGAAGATAGCCGGCAGGCAACACATGCTTGCAGAAGCGGATTTCTCGTCTGCGAGGGAACTTACCGAATTTCTCCAGACCTTCGGCACCAGAGTGCTGAGCGCCTACGCAAATTCGGAGGAAGGTATGAGGTCCATAGTGGAGAGACATCTCGAAGGCACCCACTTCGTCTTCGACAGGAAGAGATACCAGGATTACGGCGAGGCGCTCTCGCTCAACTGGGAGCCGGACACTGACGATATGACACGGCTCTTTGCCCTCCCTGGGAAGCTCGCGGCGGAAAGCGGCACAAAACTCATACTTCTGCTCGAGAATTTCGATGCCACCATTCATTTCAAGGAAAACGAATATGTATACCAGGCATTTTCGGCAGCGCTGAAGGAAAGGGACAGGAACTTCGTAAGTTTCATCTTCACAGGTTCCCATATCAACGCCATGCGCTACATTTTTCGTGAACGCAGGTTCTTCTGCAGGCTTGTGGAGCATTTCATACTCGGCGACCTTGACGACAGGGACATCATGGAAAACATAGTGAAGGGTTTCCTCGTGACAGGAAAGGTGATAGAAAAGGACATAGCCCTCGGCATATCCAGGATGTTCCGCCAGCACATGTGGTATATCAACCACCTGTGTTCAATCTGCGACTACAGGACCAAAGGCTACATCAACAGCAACATAGTCTCGGACGCTGTTGCCATACTCATTTCCGTCCACGAACCCTATTTCAAGGCCCTCATGGACGACCTTACCAATCACCAGGCCAATCTCCTGAAAGCCAGCCTTGAAGGCGTAAAGAGGTTCTCTTCCGGGGAGGTGATAGAGAAATACGGGCTCAATTCTTCCGCCAACGTTAGAAGGGTGAAGGATGCTCTCCAGAAAAAGGAGATACTATATTTCACCGACAATGACGAGCCCGTAATAATAGACCCGTTGTTCGAATACTGGCTGAGGAACAACTATTACAGGATGGGCTGACAGCGGAAAAGCAGCCTGCACCAGCCCTCAAGCTCATCCTCGCTCTCCAGGCTCAGCCCCTTCGCGGCCGCAGCCTCCACCAGCATGGCCCTGTCCGCAATATAAAAGCCGCTTACCATCAGCCGGCCTCCCCTTTTCAGGGAAATCGCGTAGGTGTCCATATCCTGCAACAGGATATTTCGGTTTATGTTCGCGAGCAGGAGGTCGTAACTGCCGGCCTGCAGGCGCGCAGCGTCGCCATAGTGGAATTCCACCCTTTTCCCAAGACGGTTGAGACGCCCGTTCGCTGCAGCAGAACGGGCGGCAACGATGTCTATGTCTATGCCATAAACCTTCACCGCGCCGAGTTTGGCCGCAAGTATGGCAAGCACTCCAGTACCGCAACCCATATCCATTACCACCTTGCCCTTTATCTGGCTCTCCAGATTCATCAGGGCACGGCACATCATATAGGTAGTCTGATGATGTCCTGTTCCGAAAGCCATCCGGGGACTGATCACGACATTGAAGCGCGTGCGCCGAAGCCCCTTGTGGAACGGTGCCCTGACCGTGCACTTCCCGTCCACCACGATAGGTTCAAAGTCGCTTTCCCAAACTGCATTCCAGTTAGCAGGGGGGATGAGCCTGCAACTAAATGACAACTTCACGTCAAGATAATCCATGCATTCTAGGGCTAGTTTCAGGCGGCGGCTGTCATACTCCTCCTTCTGGATATAGGCCTTCAGGAAGGGTTCCTCCTCGCTGAACGACTCGAAAGGCAGGGCCTCCGCAAGTTCCGCCGTAACTATCTCCGAGATTTCCTGGATGTAAGGCTCAATCTTCACCGAAACCTCGATATATTCCTGCGTATTCATGGTAAATAATCATTCATTGGCAATCCCGGCCCCGCCGTCCTGCTCCGAAGGTTCCTCCTCCGGGATATCATCAGGGTCGTCGGCGTCATCACCCTCGCGCAACTCCGGTTCTTCAGGCAGTTCCGCGTCCTCCCCCTCCTCAAGTTCGGAGGCATTCTTTTCTATCATCTTCACGAGCTTGTCCGAAAGCTCCTCAAGAGGCTGGTCAACTGCCCGGACATAGCCCTCCTCCGCCTTCTTGCTTGCCAGGGCCTGCATCTGCCTGTTCTCCCTGACCGCGGTCTCAACACCCTTCTTGAAGATGTCCTTTATTGACTTGCTGAGGTTGATCTGCATATCGTCAATCACTTCGCTGAAAACCGGCAGGGTGGAACTGCGGTATTTCGCCTTGCCGAGCTTGAAGTTCCAGTTGTCAAAATCGTCGCCCTTGATGTCAATGCCGAAGCGGAATAGCAGAGGACTCTTCAGCACCGAAACATGGTATCTGAAAGACATGTCCAGTTCCTGGATGCCGCTGAAGGCAATCTTGTAGCGGTCCACATTCGCTATGAACGGGAATATCTCTATGTGCCCGTCAGAAAGTACGGCCTCTGTCATGAGATGGTCCACATGCCCCTCCTTGCGGTGGCGGAACATCAGGGTCTTCGCTATGTCACGGTAGTCTTCGTTATCCTTGATTTTAAGGTTGTCTCCCTCTATCCGTATCGCGCCCGAAAGACTCGGAATCTTCACGTTCATCAACGTATCAAGGTCTACTGTGAGGGCGGCCATGCAGTTAATATTGCCGGAGAAGCCCTTCAGGATAGGCATGATAGTGTCGAGGGACGGGACTAGAGCCAGCACCTTGTCTGCTGCCACATCAGTGAGTTTCAGGTCCAGCCCCGTCTTGATTTCGTCAACTGACTTTGTTGAATAGAAGGCATTCACAGCCATGCTCCCGGCATTTGAGACCGCCTTTGCATCACTCAGCTGCAGACAGCGTTCACGCATCGTGATGGCGGCCCTCGCCGAACTTACGGAAAGGGTGGAATAGTCGAGGCTGTCGGCCCTCAGGGCTATGCTTGCATTCATGTTGCGGGGGATAACCAGCAGGACATCCTCGGAAGGCGCGTCCGTGGAAATGGTATCGGAAAGGGCGAGTCTTTCATAATCGTTGTCGGCCAGGCTCACGTCGGCCGTTTCACCGATGTACCCTGAGCCAAGAGCATAAGCGTTCAGCAGTTCGTTGAAATTGAGATATTTGCCCTTGACTGCCAGTCTGGCATCAACGGGAGCATTAAACAGCAACGTCCTGCGCAGCCCGGCAAGTCTTCCGTTCACCGACAGTTCGGACTGTCCGCTCTTGATTTCCACGGTACCAAGACGGAAAGCGTCGTTGTCGAAAGTGGCGTCAAGGCCTGTCAGTGACGTCCTCAACGGGAAGTACGGAGTCACCAGAAATGCGCTTCCCGCCTTCAAGTCACCCTTTATGTCCCAGTCGCGGTAGTATCTTGCAAAAGTTTCCCCAAGCTTGAAGTCAAAGTCATGGTCGGTGAAGTCGTCAGCCTTTGCCCACGAAGGCCTCTCCCGCCTCAAGACACTGAAGATAGAGTCCTTAGGCACGTCGGGATGGGCCTTTTCGACGGAGTCCCTGAACGCCTTGATTCTCTGGTTGCGTTCGAAAGTATTCAAGGCGGCGGACAGGTCGAACTTGAAGTCCCTCACCATCACTCTTCCGGCAGAAGCTCGCAAAAACGCCCGCGGATTGTTCCCGGACACGGTCAGCACCGGGATTTTCGGATTCCCGGATTTAGGATAAAGCCGGAAAGACTGGCTTGCATTTATCAGGGCCACCAGGGACGAATCAACGGTCCCTACGAGCAGCCTGCCCTCGCTGAGCGAGCCCGTGAAAGGTGTGAAGCCGGTATCTGCCAGCTCGACTTTCATATTGGAAGTGCGCAGTTTCCCGCTGATCTTTGACGCACGGAGGAACAGTTCGCCTGCCATGGCGGCAGAAAGGGAGTCAGCGGAAAGCACAAGAGCCAGTTTCTGGTCGGACTTGTCGTCCTTCTCATCTTCGGGGGTAATGCTTGCTGCGAGCCCGGTTGCCATTGCGGCAAGGGTATCACCGGGAGTTGCGGCATTGATATTATCAGCCTTGAGGCTTGCCCGAAGGCTGGAATTGCCAATTCCGGCCAGTGTCAGGCAGGAAAGCCGGGATGAGCCCGCCACTTCGAGGGTCATGTCGCCTTCTGCCCTGTACGAACCATATTCCCCGGCTGGGAGCCAGCCCAATAGTTTCCCGAGATCTGCCTCAGCCCTGCCTTCGGGCAAGATGAGAGGGTCGCTGCCCAGCAGGTCTTCTACCGCCCCCCTGAAATCAAGTTTCAGTGCCTCGCTGTCGAAAAACAGCCGGTCGAGAGAAAAATCGAGAGCATTCTCCCTCGTTGTTGCCGAAAGTTCCAGTGCAGCGGTCATCCTGTCGTCGATATCCTTGATTCTTACATTGCATTCCGGCACATGAAGCTTCGCGGCAATCTCCGGCAGCAACCCGGCCTCGCCGTCATACCATCCACGGACATCGGCAAATGCTTCCAGCCTGGCATCGGTAGAAACCGCATCCGGAGCCAATCCCGCGATTTTTCCATATTCACCCACAAGGTCCTGTAGCATACACTCCCTGATTCCCGCCTTCGCATCCGCGAACACGGCCCCGCCATCATAACGGAACAACCCTGACGCTTCGACAGGGATGTGGGCCACGGAAGCCTCAAGCCTGTCCACTTCGACAGAAAGGAGTGAATCTTCCGGGAAGCGGAGATAGGCATCCAAGCTCAAAGGAAGTCTGACACGACCTATGCCCGAACTTGCAATGAAAGCGGCAGCTTCTGCCGACACCCCGACCTTCCTGTGCTTCTTTTCCACTTGCAGACGGTCCAGGGCAAAAAGCAGGGTATCGGAGGCCAACCTTCCGGCCACTTTCAGAGAGTCCAGATTGAAGCTGGTGGACGCAGCGAAAGGGTCGTCAAGCTTGAGAGTGCCTCCGAGAGCCATATCCCGGAAACTCAAGGTTGCGAAAAGCGTATCCCGAGGGGAGCAGAACACAATGCGCGGGCGGCCTCCCACCCTGATTCTGCCGAGCTTTACCTTCGGCATTCCCGAAGTCCCGTCATCATCTTCCGTACTCATTCCCAGCATATTCCAGTTAAACTTCCCTTCGTTGAAATATTTGGCGAACACACGAGGAGAAAAGAGAGAGACGAAAGGCACATGAATGCGGCCGGAAATCAGGGGCAGGACGTCAAGCGAAGCCTCGAGACTTCCCATGCAGGCGAGAGTGTCCATAATCTCGCCACGACCGAGCCGCATGAGCATTGCATCGGGCGAAGCAGCCTCCTCCGCCTCGAAGCGCCCGTGAGGGTATGCGAGGACAGCATCCTCAAGCATTAGGGTAGGATAAGGGAAGTGGCGGAACATGCTCACGGACGCCTTCCCGAAAGATAGTTCGCCGTCAACGAATCCGGGAGCATAGCGGTTCACGAGCTTCGTCGCCACGGCCGGCGAGAGGACCACATGGAGAATCCCGGTCACGACAAACACCGTAGCCAGAAGAACCACCATGATTCTGGCAAATAATCCGAAATGCTTTTTCATGTTCTGACGGCAACGTACCCGCTTTTCCTGTACACGGGCACATGACGCAAAAATAACAAAAAAAAGGACACCGTATCGGTGTCCTTCATATTTTGCACGAAGAGCAAAGACTAAAGTTCGTCCTTGAGCTGAAGCTGCTGAACGTAGATAGCCTTCTGCATCTGAACTCTCTTCTTGACTGACGGCTTTACAAAGTTCTTCCTTGCGCGAAGCTCGCGGATAGCGCCGGTCTTCTCGAACTTTCTCTTGAACTTCTTGAGAGCCTTCTCAATGTTCTCGCCTTCTTTGATAGGTACTATAATCATAACTCTAATTCACCCCCTTTTTTCTTTAGCGGCTGCAAAGATAGGAAAGTTTTTGAAACTTGAGCCACATTTCAATAATTTTTGTCTACCTTTGCCTTGTTGTGTTTTAAGGACATATTCGCGGGCGTGTTGTAATTGGTAGCCAAGCCAGACTTAGGATCTGGTGCCTCGTGCGTATG
>JABUTS010000065.1 GCA_021443565.1 Bacteroidales bacterium
ACGACTAATCCTGCTGCAAGGGAGCTTGTGAGAAGGTATCAGAAGAGGCCTTACGAGGAACTTTATGACCGCGTGAACGATCCGGACGAGCACCATAATCTCGCAGATGCCCCCAAGTATGCGAAGATAAAGAAGCAACTTTCGAAGAAGCTGGACGCATGGATGGAGCGTGAAGGCGACAAGGGCAACGAGACAGAGATGGAAGCTTTCGAGCATCAGAATTCCGGCCAGAAGGGGGCGCAGAAGGCTTTCCTCACCTCGCGCCCGGAAGATCCTCGCATACTGCTTGCCGACCCGTTCATATTTGAGGATAAAGGCATATACTACATCTACGGAACCTGTGCTCCCGACGGCATCCTTTGCTACCGCTCGCTGGATCTGGAGCATTGGGAAGGCCCTGTAGGCAAGGTGCAGGGCGTGAAGACAAAGGGCCTCGCCCTCAGTTCGAAACATTCCTGGGGAGACCACAGCTTCTGGGCACCGGAGGTCTACAAGTTGAAGAACGGACGCTACGCCATGGTTTATTCGGTACAGACAAGGATAGCGATAGCCTTCTCCGATTCTCCTATGGGACCTTTCAAGCCCGAAGGTGATGAACTTTTCACCCCTGACCAGAACAGCATAGACAATCATATTTTCGTCGATGACGACGGTCAGGCCTATATCTACTGGGTACGTTTCGGTCTCGGCAAGGGTAATGAAATCCGTGTCGCGAAGTTGAGCGATGATTTCAAGACCATAGTGTCGGAGCAGTTCGAGTGCCTGCACTCCGAAGAGCCATGGGAAAGGCAGATGGGGAAGGTCACCGAGGGACCCTTCGTGCTGAAGCATGAAGGTACGTATTATCTCACTTACAGCGCAAACGACTTCCACAGCAAGGATTATGCGGTCGGTTATGCCACCTCGTCATCTCCTCTCGGGCCATGGAAGAAATATGAGGGCAACCCTATACTTCACAATGCAGACGGAAATGTGGGATGTGGCCATCATGCCTTCTTCAGGACTTACGACGGCGAACTGTACGTTGTCTTCCATGCCCACAATTCGGATGAAAAAATCACTCCGCGCCAGACTTTGATTGCTCCAGCCGGATTTGAGGAGACTGCTTCGGGGCCAGACAAGCTTGTCGTAAATTCCGAAGATCTTATTTACCCTATATTCTACTAGGAAGATACTGAGAGGGGGTAGCCAAAGTCCGGCCACCCCCTCTTGCGGTTGATAAAAGGTCAACCTTATTTCTTAGAAGCCACGTATTGGTCGGCAAGAGCCTTGACCTTGGTCGCGCGCTTCTGGCTGTCAGGGTGGGAAGAGAACATGGTGGCAAGAGCAGAAGCCTTGCTTGAGTCCCCGGAAAGTTCCACGAGCTTGTTCAGGGCTTTATACATGCTGTAAGGGTCATGGCCGTTCCTGATGGCGAAGGCGAAGCCGTATTCATCAGCCTCATACTCGTTCTGCTGTGAGAACTTTGAATTCACCACGGTCTCGGCAAGGTCACCTACAAGGGTCTGGGACACTGCTCCGATAGTTCCGGCTGCGTTTATCACGTCACGGGCGGCAGAGGTCCTGTAAGCCTTCACCAGGCTTTCCTTCACATGCTTGAGCTCCACATGGCCGATTTCATGGCCGAGTATGGAAATCAGCTGGTCATCGTCCATGATGTCCATCAGACCGGTATATACGCGTACTGAGCCGTCTGCAGATGCGAACGCGTTCACCTCCGCGGTCTTGTAAACCTTGAAATTGAGCGGCAGCCCGTCAATCTTGACCGACTTTACAAGTCTCTGGAGCCTCTGGTTGTATGCCCCGTTCTCTATGGTGTTCTGAGCGTCCAGCTGGGCCGTGGACTGGCGGCATATTTCTATCACCTGCTCATCGGTGATGCTGGCTGCAGTGGCCATCTTGCCCATGGCCGAGCCAAGCTGGGCGCTGTCCCAGTTCGTGTTTGAAAGTATTCCACACGAAGTTGTCACGGCTACGGTGACTGTAGCCGCCGCGATAACGTTTAATACCTTTTTCATAATCATTATAAATTCGGTTTCGCAGGTGATTTATGTGCCTGCGAAACCTTGTTGTCTTAAATTAAGCCTGCTGCCACTGGCTGCGGAGAAGCTTCACTGCTGCAGGGGTGGTCACGGCCTTGTCGCCGGCAGTGCCGCATTCGAAGCTGACGAAGTACGGATAGTTCATCTCCTTGAGCGCACGGAATCCGTTGACGTAATTGTCAAGATTGCCGTCCTCACCGGGATTGATGCGCCTGCCGCGGCTCGCCACATGGACATGCCTCAGATACGGACCGGCCGCCATCAGGGCAGCGTAGTCATCGGTCTCCTCCTGCATGTGCCAGAAGTCTCCCATGCACTTCACGCCTTCGCTCTTTGAGTCGCGGCAGATGGCTGCCGCGTCGCCAACGAGCCTGAGATAGAAGGCTTCCTTCCTGTTGAGAGGCTCGAGTATCACTGTCGTACCCTTGCTGAGGGCGAACTCGCCGAGTTCATGCATCTGCTCGCAGAGGAAATCCCTCGTCTCCATCGTATGGGGACGGCAAGGTTTCTGGCTATTGAATGCAGGCACCATGATGACGCCTGTGGAGCCAACTGCTCCGGCGGCTTCTATGAGCCTGCGCATGGTGGTGTCGAAGGTCTTCTTCACTGCAGGGTCCTCGGCAAGTATGAAACCGTCGAATCCGGCACAGATTGCAGACACCTTGATATTTCGTCCTTCGAGAGCCTTGGTAATCTCGTCAAAGTTATTCAGAAGCTCCTTGCCGCCCGGCTCGAAGCCTTCCACTCCGAGAGATTCCATATAGTCGAACTTCTCGGCGTAGCTGTCGCCTATGGCCTTGCCGCTCTGGAAAGAGAGATGAAGCCTGGTTTTGGATGCGCGTGGTTTCGGTGCCTCAAGAGGCGAGGCGAAAGCCGAAAGGGGATCAAGTGCGAGAGCAGCCGCTCCCGCAAGTCCCGTCCTGATGAAATCTTTCCTGTCCATATTCCGATAATCCTTTACTTATTTTCCCGGAACAGGAATAACAACGTTCTGTACTGCGTCGACCTTGCCGAGAGTGAGCTTGTCGGGCTCGCCCGGAAGCCAATCCTGATCCATAGCGCTGATTTCGTCCCAGGTCACTTCCTTGCCGGTGTATGCAGCCTCACGGCCCATGATGCCTGCGAGGGTTGAAATGCCGCAGAGAGTAGCCTCGTCAAGTGCTTCACCGCTGCGTATATGGTTCACCCAGTCCACATGCTCGAGCACGTAAGGGTTATGCTGTGCAAATTCAGCCTCTGCAGCTTCATTGTCATATTGCCAGATGATGTTGCCTGCAAGGTCGCGTATTGTGTTGTCGGCGCTGTTCCATGAGCCCTTGGTGCCCTGTACGAACTCTGATACGTTGTTGGCGCAGCCGTCTATCTGGCGGCACATCGAGTGCATGTGTATGCCGTTTTCGAAGGTGAAGTCCACGTTGAAGCAGTCGTACTGGTCACCGGTGACGCGGCGCTGGCGTGAGCCTGAAGCCACGGCCTTCACAGGGTGCTTGCCGCCCAGCATCCATAGGAACACGTCGATGTTGTGGACGTGCTGTTCCACGATATGGTCACCGGAAAGCCATTTCCAGTTAACCCAGTCGCGGATGCACCACTCCATGTCGCTCCATCCGGCCTGACGCTCCTTGTACCAAAGCATACCCTGGTTCCAGTAAACGTTACCTCCGGTGATTTCTCCTATGCAGCCCTGCTGTATCTTCTCGAAAGCCTGCACATAGCGCCTTTCGTGGTGCCTCTGTGTGCCGCATACCACAGCGAGTCCGCGGGCCGCAGCCTGCTTTGCAGCGGCCATGATGGTGCGGTAGCCCTTTGCGTCAACCTCGATAGGCTTCTCAAGGAAGCAGTGCACGCCCTTCTCGACTGCATACTGGAAATGGCTTGGCCTGAATACGGGAGGGGTTGCTATGATTACCATGTCAACGCCCGAGTCGATGACCTTCTTGTATGCATCAAAGCCATAGAAGCAATGGTCGTCGTCGATCTTGTGACCTCTCTCGGCAAATTCTGCCCTTGAGCCCGAAAGCCTGTCTTCAAACAGGTCGCCGAGTGCTGTGATGGCTATTCCGTTGGCAGCGTCGAGCAGGTTATGGACTGCTCCTGTGCCGCGTCCGCCGCAGCCTATGAGACCGCACTTGAGTTCGCGGCCGTCCTGAGCCTTGTCATCAAGCGTGGGAATATAGTAGTCGCCCGGCTGCTGGAGAGGAACGAGTTTCGGACCTTTTCCCGAGCCTGAACATGAATTGAGTACGGGTACTGATGCCAGCATCGCACCGCCGCTGAGCGCCGCCGCTGATTTGAAGAAATTCCTTCTGGTGATTTTTGTTGCCATATATTTTTGATTATTGTTTTTCATATTCGCAGACGACACGGAAGCCTATGCCCTTGATGTCCGAGTACCACCATATGCTCTTCGGAGTCTGCGGGTCGGTGCGCAGCCAGTCGTCATGCCTGGTGTGGGAACGGGCTGCACAACGTACGTCTGCTGCGTCGGAGGCGTAGTATCCTCCCCTGACAACATGCTCGCTACCCTCGGACGGGCCCTTGGGATCAACGGCGCCGTCGGCAAGCCTGGAGTATGCTTTTGCGTCGTACCAGTCCGAGCAATATTCCATCACGTTCCCGAGCATATTCCTGAGCCCGAATGGATTAGCCCTTCTGACAGGCTCGTCACTACGCCCGCCGCTGTTGCCAGCGTATACGATATTGGATGCAATTACTGCCGTGTCAGCCTTGAAGATGCCGCGCATGAATCCATACTGCGAGAATTTCTTCGGGTTTCCCTCGAAATAGTAAGGGGTGTCCGTGCCTCCCCGCGCTGCATATTCCCACTCGGCCTCGGTCGGAAGACGATACCTGCGGCCTGTCTTCAGAGACAGCCACTGGCAGAAGGTCTCCGCCGCGTAATGTGTCATCGTGATTGCCGGACGGTCTCCCTGTCCCCATCCCTGGTCAGGAATGCCGAAAGGAGGAGTCGGCCCGGTTACCGCGTCGAGGTCTGGTCTCGTGTTGTTGGCATAGACCACCTCCGGAGGTGTGCGGCCTTCAGACATGGTCTCGGAGTAGAATGCCCAGTACTGGTCCCATGTGATTTCCGTCTCTGCCATGAAGAATGACGATACGGTCACCCTTTTTACAGGTCCCTCGTCATCCGAACGCAGAGCCTCATTCTCCGGGGAACCCATGTTGAAGGAGCCTCCCTCGACTGCTATCATGCTGATTGCCGCGCTGGTGCCAGGAATGGTCTCGATATAGTTCTCGAAGCCGTCCACCACGGCTGCGGATTCGTACTTCGGTCTGTCGGAAACCATCGGAACTCCCGTCATCTTCTCGTGTTTCCAGTCAGGATTGAAATGGCCGGCATCCAGATGGCAGCTTATGCACTGGAGGTCAAGATCTTCGGCATGATCCTCGAAATAGAGGTGGGCGGTGACGGCGTCGTCGCTCACTCCCTTCGGGAAAAGGTTCCGGTGGCATTTTATGCAGGATTCGTTGTATACTATACCTCTTGCATGCTCAAGTTCGCCCTTGGCGTTCCAGTCTATGCTGTCAGTGTCCTTGAAAATATAGGCCCAGATGTCCTTGATGCCCATGCGGGCCTTGGCCGTGAAATGCCTGACAGGCTGTTCCTTGGGAGGGAGGTGGCAGGCCACGCAGTCTGTGACGGTGCCGCTCCGGTTGTCAAAGTGGACGGATTTCTTCCAACTTGCTTCCGATTCGGGGTGCACATGGCACGAAGAGCAACTCTCGTTGGTTGAGGTCTGGACGCCTGCCGTGCCAAGCAGGAGAGTGATGACAACCCCCAGGATGACGCCTCCCAGAGTGAATAAAACTATTTTTTTTGTCAACGTAGCCATATCACGGCGAATATACCGATTATTTCACAAGCCACCAAAAATTTGCCTACCTTTGCGGACATGGAAAGAAAAAGAATATTGATTACAGTCCTTCTCTCCGTCCTTTCATGCGCTGCGGCTGCGCAAAGCAGCGTGAATGTCATAGCTCACAGGGGATGGCACAAGAACAACGGCTGCCCCGAAAATTCGATAGCCGCGTTCAAGGCTTCCCAGGAACTCGGAGTCTGGGGCAGCGAATTCGACATCTGGCTCACCGCCGACGGAAAGGTGGTGGTAAATCATAACAGGAGATACGACATGGACCCTTTCAAGCGTGTAATCATGAAGACACGCTGGCGCAAGGTAAGGGACCTGAGGCTCGAGAACGACGAGAAGGTTCCGACCTTCGTCAAGTTCGTGAAGCAGGCGAAAAAGGATAAGTCCATCATGATGGTGTGCGAGATGAAGGACCATGATGATGAGCTCAGAAACCGTGAGCTGGTGGATGCCGCCTACATGATTCTGAAAAGGCATCATCTTGAAAATCAGATAGTGATGCAGGGCTTCAACTGGGAGATGGTGTGCTATGTCGCGAAGGCTTGCCCGGGGGTGAAGGCCGTGTATATATGCAGCGATTCCAAGCAGATGAAGACCGCGCGCGAGGTTGCAGATGCGGGACTTTCCGGCATCAACTACCGTTTCAGCCTTTACGATTCCAATCCCGGACTCATCAGCCAGTGTCATGAACTCGGGCTTACGGCTTGTCTCACAGCCCAAGATGACATGAAAATCCAGGAGCGCTTCATCAAGGCTGGAATAGACGCCATCGGCACCAACGATCCCGTCAGGCTTATGGAACTTCTCGGGCTGAGATAGGTTGACGTCCAGTCCGGAGCAAAGTCCGGGATGATTGAAAAAATGATAAAAAATCGTTGCGGCGGGGCTGAATTGTGATTATCTTCGCGCCGCAAAACCAGTAACACGATGGGAGGATTTTTTGGCACCATTTCCAAAAGGGAATGCGCAACGGACCTGTTCTACGGAACGGACTACAATAGCCACCTTGGAACCAAGAGAGGCGGCATGGCTACCTTCGACAAGGAAAAAGGCTTCTACAGAAGCATCCACAGCCTTGAAAACACTTACTTCCGCACCCGCTTCGAGGATGAACTTCCGAAGTTCATAGGCAACTCGGGCATAGGCATCATCAGCGACACGGACGCCCAGCCTCTTCTCGTCAACTCCCACCTCGGCCGCTTTGCGATAGTCACTGTCGCAAAGGTGAACAATGCCGAGGCCCTTTCCAACAAACTCCTTGACGAGGGCATGCACCTGACCGAATTCAGCAGCGGCCGCATAAACCCTACCGAACTCATCAGTCTCCTCATCATCAAGGGTAAGGACTATGTGGAAGGCATAGAGAACGTCTTCCGGGAGGTGAAGGGCTCATGTTCACTCCTACTGCTCACCGAAGAAGGCATCATTGCCGCCCGCGATTCATGGGGACGCACGCCTATTGTGGTAGGACGCAGGGATGACGCCATGGCAGCGGCCAGCGAGAGCACGTCTTTCGCGAATCTCGGCTTCGAGACCTGCAGTTATCTCGGCCCCGGAGAGATAGTCAAGATTACCCCCGAGGGCATCGAGCAGTTGAGAAAGCCTAATCCGAAGAAGCAGATTTGCGCTTTCCTCTGGGTCTACTACGGCTTCCCGACCTCCTGCTACGAAGGCAAGAACGTGGAGGAGATGCGCTTTGCCTGTGGCAAGTCAATGGGCGAGGAGGACGATGCGGAGGTGGATTGCGCCAGCGGAATTCCCGACAGCGGCATAGGTATGGCGGTCGGCTACGCGGCGGGACACGGAGTGCCGTATATGAGGGCTATCTCAAAATACACCCCGACATGGCCGCGTTCATTCATGCCTTCAAACCAGAGCATGAGGGAACTGGTCGCAAAGATGAAACTCATACCCAACAGGGACGTGCTGAAAGGGCGCAAGGTGCTTTTCTGCGACGACAGCATAGTCCGCGGCACCCAGCTCCGCGACAACACCAAGGTACTCCACGAACTCGGCGCGAAGGAGGTTCACATGAGAATTGCCTGCCCTCCACTTCTTTACGGCTGCCAGTTCGTCAACTTCTCGGCAAGCAAGAACGAACTCGAACTTATTACCAGACGTGTTATCAACGACCTTGAGGGCGGCTATGTCGAGGATGTGGCAAAGTACACGAAGACGGGATCTCCTGAGTATGACAGAATGGTGGGCGAGATTGCCCGCCGTCTGAACCTGGACTCGCTGAAGTTTACCAAGATAGAAACTCTCGTCAAGAGCATCGGTCTCCCAAAGTGCGACATATGCACCCACTGCTTCGACGGGTCTTCCTTCCATACCCTTGAGGAGGAGAACAAGTAGAAAGTAAAAAAGGCTGACCTCGGTCAGCCTTTTTATATTCGGGAAGTCGGATGAATTTCATCCGACTTTTTGATTAGCAGCAACCCTGGGCAATCATTGCGTCGGCTACCTTCATGAAGCCTGCGACATTCGCTCCGATCACATAGTTGACATAGCCGTCCTCCTGGGTGCCGTACTTCACGCAGGCAGCGTGGATGTCTGACATGATGCCCTTGAGTCTTTCGTCAACCTCTTCTGCAGTCCACTTGAGACGCATTGAGTTCTGGCTCATCTCAAGGCCTGAAGTCGCTACGCCGCCGGCATTTGAAGCCTTGCCCGGAGAGTAGAGTATCTTGTTGCTGATGAAGATCTCAATTGCCTCAGGGGTAGAAGGCATGTTGGCACCTTCGCCTACGCACATACAGCCGTTTGCCATAAGTTTCCTGGCGTCCTCGCCGTTGATTTCGTTCTGGGTTGCGCAAGGAAGGGCGATGTCGCACTTCACACCCCATGGACGCTCGCCAGGATAGTAGGTGGCCTGAGGATACTGGTTTACATATTCTGAAATCCTTCCGCGGATGACGTTCTTGAGATTCTTTACGTATGCGATCTTTTCCTCTGTCATGCCCTCTGGGTCATAGATGTAACCCTTTGAGTCAGAGAAGGTGACAACCTTTGCGCCGAGCCTCATTGCCTTTTCTGCGGCATACTGTGCAACGTTGCCCGATCCGGATACGAGAACTGTCTTGCCCTCGAAGCTGTCGCCCTTGGTCGCGAGCATCTGCTTCACGAAGTAGCAGAGGCCGTAGCCCGTTGCCTCAGGACGGAGAAGGGAACCGCCCCAGCCGAGTCCCTTGCCGGTAAGTGTGCCGGTGAACTCGTCGCGGAGTCTCTTGTACTGGCCGAACATGTAGCCAATCTCGCGTCCGCCAGTTCCGATGTCGCCTGCAGGGACGTCGGTGTCAGGGCCTATGTGACGCTGGAGTTCAGTCATGAAAGACTGGCAGAAACGCATGACTTCTGCGTCAGACTTGCCCTTGGGATTGAAGTCTGAACCGCCCTTTGCACCGCCCATAGGGAGTGTGGTGAGACTGTTCTTGAGTACCTGCTCGTAGGCAAGGAATTTCATGATGGAAAGGTTTACCGAAGGATGGAGACGGATGCCGCCCTTGTAAGGACCGATGGCGCTGTTCATCTGCACACGGAAACCTCTGTTGATCTGGATTTCGCCTTCATCGTTGAGCCAAGGAACTCTGAAGATGATGATTCTTTCAGGCTCTGCCATTCTCTCGAGAATCTTGAGCTCCTGGAGTTCAGGGTGCTTTACCACATAAGGAGCAAGTGATTCAACCACTTCTCTGACTGCCTGGTGGAACTCGGGCTCGCCCGGATTCTTGGCGATAAGTTCAGCCATGAACTTGTCGACGAATTTCTGAGGATTTGTTTCCATAGTGATTAAATGTTAGTTTGTTAAGCCGATTTGAACCAAAGTTAGAAAAAAAATTCCAAGGATGTTCCTTTTATCCTCGGAATTTTAATGTGTGGCCGCCACTCTGGGCATGCACTATTTTCTCAGGAGGTTTCCGAGTATGCTGCGGGTGAGCTCGCGGGTTGCGGTGGAGGTGGCAGTCTTGATGGCCTTGCCGGCAACGTCCTTCGATGTTGTTCTGCCCTTCTTGCCCGTGGCGGCATTCGCCACCATGGTGCCTATGCTGCCCGTAACCGTGGTCAGCACCGCACCGGCTACAGTCTTGAGAATCTTGCTGCCCGCGCTGCCGGTCTTTTTCCCGCCTTTGGCTGCTTCCTTTTCCTTTCTGGCAGCTTCTTTAGCCTCTGCCTCCTTCGCAGCGGCAGTCTCTGATTCCCTTGCTTCCGCTTCGCTCTCGGCAAGCAGCACCTCGAAGGCACTCTCGCGGTCTATCATCTTGTCGTAGCGGCCGTAGAGACGGCTCTGCTTGATTGTCATGTCCCTCTGTTGCTCACTGATGGCACCTATCTGGCTGAGGGGGAAGAGTATCCTTGCTCTCTGGACCATGGACGGGGCGCCTTTGGCATCGAGGAAGCTTACGAGAGCCTCTCCGGTCGATAGCTCGAGAATGGCGTCTGCGGTCTTGAACGCCGGGTTGGGGCGGAAGGTTTCGGCAGCGGCGCGAACCGCCTTCTGGTCCTTCGGGGTATAAGCCCTGAGGGCATGCTGTATCCTGTTTCCGAGCTGTCCGAGCACGCTGTCGGGGATGTCGGCAGGGTTCTGGGTGACGAAATAGACTCCGACACCCTTGCTTCGGATGAGCCTCACGACCTGTTCTATCTTGTCTATGAGAGCCTTCGGAGTATCGGTGAAGAGGGTGTGCGCCTCGTCAAAGAAGAACACGAACTTCGGCAGGTCCATGTCACCCACTTCCGGGAGTTGGGCGTAGAGGTCGGAGAGCAGCCACAGCAGGAAGGTGGAGTAGAGCTTGGGATTGAGCATGAGTTTGTCGGCCGCGAGAACGTTCATCACGCCCTTGCCCTGTTCGCACTGGAGCAGATCGTAGATGTCGAAGGCGGGTTCGCCGAAGAATTTCTCCGCGCCCTGGCCTTCGAGGGT
>JABUTS010000183.1 GCA_021443565.1 Bacteroidales bacterium
ACCGAATCTGGACACGCTCTTTGTTATGATGCCGTCTATTTTTCCGGCGCGGCAATCGTCTATTAGTTTCAAAAACTGCTCTCGTTTTTTTACAGAGGTGCCGCTTATACCTCTATCGGCATATACGCCGACAAGTTCACAGGCAAGGGGCGCGAAATGGTCATCGCCGCCTACGAGGAGACGTGCAGAGCCCTTGAAGGCCGTATGCGCGGCAACAAGACTCCGTTCATAGGACACCCTCTCGGAGTCGCCGACATCGTCAGCGGAGAACTGGGACTACAGGCCGAAGCCGTCACCGCCGTATTTCTCCACGAGGCCAACAGGTTTCAGGGAGAAAGCGCCGCTGAAATCAATTCCAGCGCTCTTTTGGCATCATTCCAGAGCAGATTCCCGGCCGATGTCATAGAGATAGTCAAAAGTCTCAACAACATCTCGTTCATATCACTGCAGCAGACGGGCCTCGAGGAGGAACGATACCGGAAACTTATTCTCTCCTACTCCTCCGACCCCCGCGTCGTCATAATCAAACTTGCCGACAGGCTGGAGATTCTCCGCAGCATTGACGCCATTCCCGCATCAAAGAGAAATTCAAAGATTAGCGAATCACTGCTGCTCTACGCGCCACTCGCCCATCAGTTGGGACTCTACAAGCTCAAAAGTGAGATGGAGGACATTTTCCTGCGTCACACCGAACCAGAACAATATCGCTCTATTACCAACAGCCTCAAAGCTACGGAAAAGGCACGAGACGTACTCGCAACCCGATTCATAGCTCCTCTTGAGGAGAAACTATGATGCCTTCCCGCAAGAAAAGGCCGAATTCTTCCAGAATGGGATTGAGATATTCCCGGCTTTTCCCGGAACCGGCCACCATTATATTTCCGCCCCTCGCGATAAACTCCCTTATCACTGCAAGCTGATGTTCATCGTATGCTTCCAGTGGATCCCCGATAACGAGGGCCAGAAAGTCGTCAGGAATCCTGTCAATTGATTCCAGGTTGATTTCCTGAGTGTCGAACCCCTGGTTTGTAAGGGCGTGGCGCATCTTGATGTTGCGGCCGAAAACATAGAAATCCCTGTCACCGGCCTTGAAAATGCTTCGTTCGCCATTTCCGGAAGCGAATGCCACGATGGGGCGCTTTTCGTCGCACAACCTGCTCATCGCCGCAGAGATTTCAGCCTCGCCGGGGTATCTCTGCATGTCATTGAACATCCTGACGAACACGCTCCTGCCGTTGCAGCTGATCTCCCGTGAGGTGAAGAATTCCTCCCCGGACAGATCCACCATTTCTTCAATTTCTTCAGGTGAGAGGAAATCCTCAATATTCATTCTCAGTCCCTTGGCTATGATTTTGGCCCTCTCGTAAGGGTCCTTCATCTTGGGGAAGCGAATGTCAAGCTCCGGATTGTTGCAGTCGTGGTAGTAATAGACATACTTCAACTTGATTTCGGGCTTGAATCTTATGTAATTTGCGAAAACCCTCGTGTCGTTCTTGAAATTCTTCGGAAGATAAGTGTATATGTCCTTATCAAGTAGGTTCACGTAAGTGGTGATGGTCATGGGACCATCAAGTTTTCTCAAGATTTCCTGGCTGGCGGGCGTCAGGGTATTGCTCTTGTTGGAGGTGAGGTCACAATATGCCTGCACCTTGGGACGTGAACTGACATATCCGAGCACCACGGCTACAACCACGATGGCTACATATCTCGCAACCTTCACAACCGCTCTCTTCCTTGTCCTGTCGAAATGTAGTTTCGTCAGGGTAAGCGAAAGGAACATTGCGATGATGATCAGGAAGTAAAGCACATCCTCGCTCCGTATCATGCCGTAGACGAAATACTGAGTCCTGCCATTGATTGAGAACCAATAGGTTATCTCCCTGAGCAGAGGGTACTGCTGGCCGAAGCTGCCGATGTTGTTGAGGAGGGCCAGCACGGCAAAGGTGCCGATGGCGGCCACCACCTGATAGCGGGTCAGGCTGGACATGAAAAGGCCGATGGCCGAATAAGCGCAGCACATCATGAAAAATCCCAGCAGACCCGCGAGCACCATCATGATTTCCATCTCGGGAACCACGAAGAGACTGTAGACGATGAACAGGGCGAATATCGCAATGAAAGTAAGGCTGAAAGTCACCAGTGCAAGATACTTACCCCATACTATCTTCCGGTTTGATATCGGTGATGAATAAAGCAGCGAAATCGAGCCTTCGCTGTATTCCCTGCTCATGATGGCCATTGTAAGGAGCGGGAAATAGATGAATATCTTGTCCAGCATTACCTTGTAAAGGCCTCTGTAACCCACGAAAAGGTCAGTTGTGATACGTTCCAGGTCATAGCCCTGGGCTTTCCACTTGAGGTCCATCCCCAATGCTTCGCAGAAGGAACTGCCGCAGTGGAAAAAGAAAATAACCAGCACTATCCAGGCAATAGGCGAGCAGAAAAGCATTCTGAGCTCGTTTCCGGTAATTTTGAGTGTTGTCTTCATGGCCTATTTTCTTTTACGTATTGCACGGATAATCACACAGAATATCACCATCATCAGAGGTATTATGCCCATGAAAATGATATTGGCCTTCACTGCGGTCGAGTGTGATGCATCAAGGATATTGTCCCTGTCTGCAGGATGGTCCACGTCGCAGGGGAACCTTCCTCCGCTCAGCAAGCGAAAGACATATTCATAGGCAATCGCGTTTTCCGCATTCAGTCCCGTTCTCCTTCTGCTGGCCTCGGCGTATGTGAGCCAGTCGGTCTCGGCTGCGACTATTATTCGCTGCTCTCTGCCGTTGACCTCCCTGCACATCTGGCTGATGAGAGGATAGCGTTTCTCGACTCCCGTGGCCTCATTGGTAACGCCTTTGGGGTCCGAGACAAAAACGTCGGTGGTGACGAATCCGTTGTCACCGGAAATCTGGTATTCGGCGGAACGTCCCATAGGAATACGATAGTTCCATCGTTTCATCCACCTGAATCTCCTGTGCAAATCCAATGCGGAAGAGTCCACGATTGCGGTTACGAGTTCGGGGTCATAGTCCTCGCTTGCCTGGAGCAGGCATCCTTCCTTGTAGTCAACACCAATATGGTTGACTATAGGATTTATGAATTTCTGGTGTCCGCTCTCGGTACTGAAGAATGCATTACCGCCCCTGTCAAGGTAATCCTTGATGACCTGTATCTCATCCTCCGTGAATTCCGCCTTCGGATCCGTGATGAAAAGAACCTCGATATCAGACGGTATCTCTCTGTCTGCGGTAAGTTCTACTGGCTCAAAACCATTGTTGATCAGTGATTTCCTGTACCTTTTGTCACCTACGTTCACAAACAGCTCCCTGTCACCTTTCCTGAATATATTCCGTTCTCCATGACCGCACAGATAGCCGGTTTTGCAGGAGCCCGCAACCAATCTCCCGACTGCAGCGGCAATCTCTTCTTCCCTGGGGAATATGGACGCGTCGTCGTAGGTGCGAAGCCACTCGCGACTGCCGTCCCTGGTGGAAAGGAGTCTCACAAATCTGTAACCCTCCCCGGAGAGATCCACCCCGTATTTAGCCTCAACCTCTTCATGAGTCTTGAACATTTTCTCCTTCAGGCCAAGATTGGCGCAGACCTGCTGCATCTTCTCCTTGTCTGTCGTACCGGGGTAAAGATCCTCAAGATCGGGATTGACATTAGGTCCGTAGTAATAGACATATTTGAATTTCATGCCTTTGTTGAAGCGGATGAAACCCTCGAATCCCTTCCTGTCTTCCACCCGTTTGTCCGGCAGTCCGTGCAGGGAATAGCGGTCAAGCAGATTGACGAAGGTCGTGACGGTGATGTCTCCCTTGACAGACTTGACGGTCTCAATGCTTGGAACGGCTATGGTATTCTTCTGTACGTCCGTGGTGTCGATGTAGAACTTGAGCTTGGGTATGATGGTGACATAACCGAATGCCACTGTGAAAAGCACTACGGACGCATATTCGAGAATCTTGAACCTTAAGGCCTTTTTTTCTCTCTCACCATTAAGCTTGCATATAGTCAGAAGAATGAAGAATAGTGAAATCAGGATGAAATACAGCACGTCTTCGCTGCAGATCAGACCGCCGATCATCTTGTTCGCACGGCCCGAGATACAGATCCAGTATGCTACGTCCCTGAGCACGGGCACGGTCTGCCACATCTTGCCGACCATTCCGAGTACGGAAAGAAGAGTCAGGGTGGCGAGGCCTGAGAATATCTGATATGAAGTCAGGCTGGACATGAAGAGACCCACGGCCGCATAGGCGCAGGAAAGCAGGTATAGGGCAAGAATGGCGGAGAAAATGTGACCATAATCCAGGTTGTCCATGTGGAAAGAACCGAAAACCACGGGTATAAGCAGGATAACCACAATGATGAGGTTATAGATCATCATGGAAAGGTACTTGCCCAGCGCAATCTGCGAATTGGTAATCGGAGATGAATACAGCAGCTTTATTGTGCCGGTCCTTCTTTCCGTGCTCAGCAGGCCCATGGTCAGAAGGGGAATGTAGAGATACAGATATTCCTGCATCTTCCTGAAGAAACTGGTGAAGATTCTTTCGGTAAGAAGGAACACTGAATCACCCACCTCCTTGGTCACGACATGATCGTTGAAGAGCTGTGTGAAGTACAGACCGGCCTGAAATGAGAAGATAGCCAGGATCAGCCACGCTATGGGGCTGGAAAACAGCTGTCTCAGCTCCGTTCTGGCTATTTTGTAAATGATTTTCATCGCTGCACGCCCTTTTCTCTTTTTCCGGAAAGTTCCGCGAAAATCTCGTCGAGAGAGACTTTCTGAAGAACACATTCGCTGAGACCCCAGCCTGAAGAGACTGCTTTGCTTACAAACTTCTTCATGGTCTCCTTTTTCTTGTCGAATGTAAGCCTGAAACGTGTCGGGCTCAGCTGCTCGACCTGTGAGATGCCGTCAATCTTCCCAAGTTCCTCCTTTGCGGGAGGGGTGGCAAGTTCCACCATGAATGAGTTCGGTTCGATGTAATTGTCGAATTCAGCGATGGAGCCTTTGAAGACGATATTTCCGTGCTCTATCATGATTATCTGCTGGCAGGTGGCCTGCACTTCGGAGAGAATATGGGTGGAGAGAAGGACTGCGCGGTCAGTTGCAATCTCCTTGATGAGCTCGCGTATTTCAACTATCTGGTTAGGGTCAAGACCGTTGGTAGGCTCGTCGAGAACGACGAATTCCGGCTTGTGGACTATGGCCTGGGCTATGCCCACTCTCTGCTGGTAGCCTCCGGAAAGATTGCGTATGAGACGTCTGCGGAAATGGAGTATTCCGCAACGCTTCATGGCCTCCTCGACGGCGGTGGGAATCTGCTCCTTAGCCATCAGGCGGAGTTCCGCACAATAGGTGAGGTACTCCTCGACATTGAGGTCACCATATACCGGAGGCCTCTGGGGAAGGAATCCGACATGCTTCTTTGCTTCAACCGGATTCTCACGCAGATTGATGTCCTTGATGAATATGTCGCCTTCTGTCTGGTTAAGGACTCCGCAGATGATGTTCATCGTCGTTGACTTTCCCGCACCGTTCGAGCCCAGAAGGCCCACCACGCCGTGACTGCTGATTTCGAAATTAACATCCCTGACGGCCCACTGTGTGGTATAGTGGTGTGACAGCCCGACGACTTTGACTATTGATTCCATCGCTCAATTTCAAGTGTGAAAGTTAATTTGAATATACCCCTTGCAAAATACCAAAAATATCAAAATTTCGCAATAGCGGGGATTGAAAGAAGAACCAACCAATAAATAGGGTGGCATCGCTGCCACCCCGAATATAAATTGTCTAATGAAGTTTCCGGCTTACATATATGAAACCTTTTTTTCATTATCCCAATTGATGTATCCTCTCCAATCGGTCTCCGGCTCGTCGTCGTAGAAATATACTATTGGATATTTTAAACCAGATGAGAGAGTTGCTCTTAACGCACTGAACTCCTTGATAAGACCATCCTCCCTAAGAACATAGTACATACTATGCAGGTCATTGAAACCTTTTGTACCGTCTGTCCATGCGGTAGGTATGTATTTAAATTGGAAGATATTCTGGGCCTCAGGGCATGTATATCTCCAATGGAAAGTGAGAGGGATATCCTTGATATACATAGGGTTAAGCACCGGAGCATAATTGGTTACCCTACCCCAGTTGTTTGTTCCGTAGAACGCATCCACACCCTGTCCACTAGGATTCATGAAGTCGGTGTAAAGCCATTTGCCCTCCTCGAAGTCCTCAAGCATCACAGCATCTCCGTAGAACGGAGCCTTGTTGCCGTTTATGCCCCAGAACAACTTGTTGTAGGTACGGTCGCCAAGAGTCTCGTAGGTGTTGAGACCAGGGTCGTTTGCATAATAGATCTTCGATATATAGCTGTTGTACCTTGTGCTTTCAAGTTCTGTCACCTGATTGCTTGTAGGAATTATCCTGTCTACAGGGAACAATGACTGGTCTCCTTCGTCTTCGCTGAGCCACCAGGTCCTGTCAGACATCCTATGCAAATCCTTTTCCGGCTGTCCGTCAGGAACGGAAGGCTTAACGTTGAAATTGGTGTGGACATAGCGCTTCAATGAACCGTCCTCATTGTATGAGTACCAATGTGCAAGGCCGCTTCCCTCCTTTTCTGTAATGCTGTCGGTGCCTAAACGCAGGACAAGCCTGTCGTTATCGTCATAATAGAAATAGTTGTACACGTAACTTCCCGAATAGGTTGGAATCCTCATCTTTTCGACTCTCCCCCTGTCATCGTAATAAACCATGCAGCATTCTCTTATTGCAGTACCGCTCGGGTTACATACAGCGATGGCAACAGGCTTCTTGAGCTTGGCGGAAACAATGTTGTATATCCATTCACCCTGCTGGTTATTGCTGTCAGTAACAACAACCTTGTACTTGTAGGTGTTGCCCGCAACATAGTCCCTGGTAAGCTTGTGATAGAGCTGTATCTGGTTGTTTCCAAGCTGGTCGGCAGGTGCGGTGTATACCTCGTCATTGTTGAGGTAAACCTTGAGCGATGTGACGTTGTAGTAACCCGCATCAATCACTCCGTCAAAAACGAAGGCGCGTCCATACACTGTCATAGTGTTGCCGCTCGGGCCCAACATGGTAGGATGTGAGAGTTTAAGGTGCTGTATGCGTATACTCTTGTTGAAACTGCGGTTGTCCTTGGTGTGAATCTTCAGGTTGTAGATGAAGATGGAGTCGCGCTCAGGGTCGCAGTCCTTCAGGCTGATTTCAGTTTCAAAATGGAAGTCCTTCTTTCCCACATGCTCGGGATAATCCTTGATGACCTGGAAGTTGCGTCCGTTGATCAACTGGATGTAGTCCACTCCGTTAGGGGCCTTGACATTAAGAGACAGCTTGTAAGTGTCTGTAGTATCCCTGCGTACAGTATCTATCCTTGATTGGGTCATATCAAAACCCGGATCCGGAATGGTGAGTTCTTCGTGGCAGGAGAATAAAGTTGAGGCTGCGGCGAAAGCCAGCGCCATATATATTATCTTTTTCATATTCGTTCCTCCTTACTCCTTAGGGATTAAAGTGTCAACAGCCTCGTTAACCTTGCCTATGTCTATGCCGAGAGAGCGCAGGTACTGGTGGAGGGCTGTAAGTCTCTGCTGGATACGCGGGCCGTAGCTATCCCACCTGCTCTTGCTGAGATGAACCATAGCCTGAACCATGTTTCTGACATCCTCGTAAATGTCAACAGGCGCAATAATTGAACCGATGCTGGTTATGATGCTTTCAACTTTGATTTTCTGTGGGCCCTGTGCCGCTGTATAACCCTTGTAATTGACAGAACTGTACTCATACATTGCTCCGTCTGCCTTAGGGAATCCGTACCAGCTTCCATATACACCGTCCCTGTCAGGTTCCTCGACGAATCCATATCTGAAGTAGTACTTCATGTCAATCTTCGTTGAGTCTTTCGCGCATACTTCAAGATCTCCGCTGACCGGATCGGATGGTGAATATCCGTCGAATGTACTTCCAATTCCGAGAGCTGTAAGTGATGTCCACTTCTGGCTTGAGCCAGGCAGGGCAGTACTCTTGTTATACGAATTGAGGAGACGTTTTCCGTACATTGCCTCAGTCTTGCTGTCAACCATGAGCATGTCGTTCTTCAGGCACGGCGCTATAAGGTCGTTATCCATGAGTATGCTGATGATGGCAATCGAGAGAATATCCTCCCCGAACTGCATGTCATAGTCAGCTGCAGGTTTTTCTGCCCTAAGATAGGTAGGGTTCACGTTTACAAGCAGACCCTGAGGGTATGAAAGGGCATGCTGGGCACCGCTTATACCCCACAGGTTGTTTGTCCATCTCACATGAATATACCAGCCTCCAAGAGTTGTCGCATAGCCCATTGAAGAAACTACGTTTCCTGCAAGGAACACCCTTTTAGGGAAGAGGTTCTTCATAGCCTTGTCATCGAAAGCGGCAAGCACCTTCCTGTTAAGCCATTCGATAGCCACTGTTGCATCCTCCTGATTCTCAAGAAGGGTTATGGTCGTAGTCTTGTCCACGCCATAATCCGCTCCAAGGTAAAGGACGTCATTGGTAGGATCAAAGTCCGATATGATTGCAACTCCTGTGTTCTTGTAGATCTGCTGCGCAATCGGGCTTGTTATCTTAAGATCAGCAGAAGAGTCCTTATCCTTGCCGGACGGCGACAAGGTCTCCTCCTTTGTGCAGGCAGCGCTCAGGGAGAGGGCCGCTGCAGCCAATATCATGTATTTGTATATATTCTTCATAGTTCTTCAGTATTACTCAGGAACCTTGTCAAAACGGTCATAATCCATAATCATAGGATTGTTCTCCTTCTCCTTGTATGGAAGAGCAAGAGTGTAGTTAGGGTCGTTCTTGCGCAGGTAGTAGGTGTCAGTCCTTATGTAAGCCATAGAGTTGTAAACCTTGAACGTCCTCTTGATCTCAGGGCGGTATTTCTCGCCCATTCTCCTGAGGTCGAACCAGCGGTAATAATCCTCATAGCAGAATTCGCGGTGCCTTTCGTCGTAGATGTATTTGATGAGCTCGTCCTGAGTGTCGGGAAGTGTGACGTTCTCCATCTTGCTGAGCACGCGGTTTGAAATCACTGTCCCCACATCAGCCTTCGCCACGGTGATACTGTTCTTGAAAGCAAAGGCCTCAGCCCTGTTGAGATAAGCTTCCGAGTAACGTATGAAGCATTGACCCATATTGGAATATACGTGCTTGTAAGGCCTTATATAGGTGATTTCCTTATCAGAGTTCACACCCCAGGTGAACCACTTCTCGCGGCGCTGATCGTCTTCCTGATAAGACTCGAAGAGTCCCCAGTCTGCTTCAAAATATGCATTTGTGCAAGCTGAATATACGTTGTTGCTGGTGTTGGCTCCATAGCAGTATATGGTTTCACCGTTGCCTGGCTCGTATGTCTGCGTCGAGGCAATTCCCGAGTAGTCGAAAAGTTTAGCCTTCTTCATGATAGGGTCAAGAGTCGTTATGACCTTGTCGTAGTTTTTCATAAAGAGATGAACCCTTGACAGGAAAATCGTGACGGCTTCCTCACTAATCTTGTATACGTTGTCGTATTTGAGACCGCTGGCAGCAAGATGGCTGAGACTGTTTTCAATATCTGAGAGTATGTGGTCATAGACTGTAGCAAGGCTTTCCCTGTTGTAGTAGGTGTCTGTACCTGTGCTGCCCTTCCATGGAACGCCGAGCGCGTCCTTTGCCTGATCAGCATTCTCGTAAGGCTCTCCGTAGAGATTCACGAGGTTGAAATAGAGGAAGGCCCTGATGAAGTAGGCCTCAGCCTTTACATAATTGATTTCCGCTACAGTGCTTTCAGAAACACCATCAATGTTTTCAAGAAGATTGTTGCACAGAGCTATTACCTTGTAGCAGTATGCCCAATATGAACTCTGGTCAGTCCTCACGTAGCTCGTCATGTTCATCTCCACGTCTTTCTGCCAGCAGAAATAAGGCTGATAAATTTCGCGGGTGCTGTTGTTCTGGGTAACTGTGTTGGCATCCTGAAGGTCGTCAGTCATGAACTGGATATAACTGTTGGGAGCATATTTGTAGTTGAATTCACCAAGAAGGGCTGAAGAATAATGGTCTGCAGTTCTCGGGAGGAATTTTGACTGGTCAGTCTCGTCAAGGAAACCCTTACAGCTGTTTGCAAGTACAGCGATTGCCACGAAGGCAAGAAGTGATTTTATATATCTTTTCATAGCTGTATCCTTTTAGAATGAGAAGTTAAGTGCGAAGGTGTAAGTCGGGAGCACTGGCATGCCGACAGACCTCTGCTGGTCAGGGTCCATGCCCTTGAGGTTCTTGTCAAAGCACCATACGCCGAGGTCCTGGCCCTGGAGGCGGACTGTCATGCCGTTGATCTTCCAGAAATCCGGAACCCTGTAAGAGAGGGTGATTGACTTGAGACGGATGTGGTCGCCCCTTACGGTGCGGACGTCGCTCATGTCGTACATGCTCTCGAGAGTTGAGTAGCCGGTAGTTACAGATGAACCTACGATGCCGACAGCGCTGATGGATGTGGTGGTCGCGTTCAGCTTAGGAATGTTGGTGAAGGCCTCATCTCCGGCAGCTCTCCAGCGGTTTACGAATACGCTTGACATGTTCTCGTTGCTTCGAGGCATTGAGGTGCCGTTGCCGTAAAGTTGGAGAAGACGCATCGCATAGTCAAATTTGTATGACGCGTTGATGCTGAGAGTAAACCTCTTGTACTTGAGGTTGGTACTGAGACCACCATAGTGCTGAGGAAGACG
>JABUTS010000142.1 GCA_021443565.1 Bacteroidales bacterium
CGAGCATCCTTGCGAGGTAGTAGACGGCAGCGTTGGGGTCCGAGCCCCGTATGCTTTTGATGAAGGCGGATATGATGTCGTAGTGCATCTCACCGTCTTTGTCGTAGATTGCCACGTTTTCCTGGAGGAAGGAGGTGACATGCTCGTTGTCTATGACTATGTCCCCGGCAGGGGAGGCATTGACGACAATCTCCAGAATGTTGAGCAGTTTGCGCGCGTCACCTCCGCTGTAGCGGAAGAGTGCGTCAGTCTCTTCCACGCGTATATTTTTGTTTTTCAGCAGTATATCTTGAGTCAGAGCCCTGTTCAGGAGCTCGGCGAGATCTTCCTTTTCAAGGGATTTGAGCACGAATACCTGGCAGCGGGAAAGCAGGGGAGTTATCACTTCGAAGGATGGATTCTCCGTTGTGGCGCCCACGAGGACTATGGTTCCGTCTTCGGCTGCACCGAGGAGGGCATCCTGCTGGGACTTGCTGAAACGGTGTATCTCGTCTATGAAAAGTATGGGCGTCTCACCGGAAGAAAAGATTGAAGAACCTCTCCTGGCCTTCTCTATGACCTCCCTGACCTCCTTGACTCCCGATGAAACCGCCGAGAGGGTATGGAAATCCCTGTGCAGGGTCTCCGATATGATTCTTGCAAGGGAAGTCTTGCCCACGCCCGGAGGGCCCCAGAGTATGAATGAGCTGAGATTCCCGTTCTCAATCATCTCACGGAGCACGCAACCCCTGGCCACAAGATGTTTCTGGCCCACATATTCGTCAAAGTCATGAGGGCGCATTCTTTCGGGAAGGGGAGGAAGCATCTGGCTCCTCACACTGTCATCGTATTCTTTATTCATGGTCAATCCTTATTCCTGTCAAAACGTCCCTGGTATGAACCTATATTGAAGCTCAAGCCAAACTGGGCCCTGTATGCTCCGAGAAAGCCCTTGGGAACTGCTTCCTTGGTCAGCGCGAAGAGAGGAAGGAAGTTGTCCATGCCGACGAAGATGTTGACAAGCACGAGATTAAGATTCATGGCCGCTCCAGTTGAAAGGCCATAAGTGCCGTAAGCTCCGCTTGCAGTGAGACCGAAGACTCGGCCAAACTGCAAGTTGGCGGAGAGCCGTCCTTCATGGGAAGTGTATGGTCCGTTGATGCGGGAAGTGTAAAGGAAGCCGGCTGAAAGCGGTTTCCAGTTCGAGCGGAATTCGATGCCGGCATGTATGGTCGCCGGAATGAACCGGCCTGTGGTGTTGCCGTAGGATTCCTTCCTGAAGCGGGCAAGGTCCTGAAGTTCTCCGAGGGCGAAGTCCACCTGGTCGTTGACAGCGTCGCCGCTGCTTTCTGTGCTGAACTCGCCGAAACCGTTGAAGGTCCAGTTGACGTCCGGCGTGCTTGCGATGAAGCTGTTTTTCCAGCCCATGTGCCCAATGTCAAGGACTGATAATGAGGCAGTAAGCCTGTCGTCCATGAAGGTGTAGCTCGCACCGAAGTCGAAGGCCAGACCCACTGAAGTTTTCCCTTTCAGCAGGTCCCTTATGTCCTCGACCTGCTCCATCTTGTGAATGGAGGTGAAATCGACCACATCCCTGTCATCGGGAGCACAATCCGGATTTGATTCTCCATAGGTTTCGAAGTACACGTCGGCCGGAAGGGAAGTCATGAGTCGGCCCTTGCCGACTGCAGTCCATTGCTCGGCGGAAGGCGTGAGACGGAGTTTTTCGTATGAAAGGTCAAGGCTCGCTGCCCCCATGAGGAACTTGACCTTTGCACCAACCCTGAGACCGGGAATAAAGAGTTTGGTTGACACGCCGGCATATAATTGAGAGCAGAGGGAGACGTTGGCTCCAAGCCCGTCAAGGACAAAACTGTCGTCATTGCCTGAAGGACCTGCCTTCATTCCTCTTATGAGGTCTTTGGGAATCATAATGTCCGAGTTGAGCCTTCCGTCCAAGCCAAGGGTGAAGAAGAAATTTTTGATGTTCACTCCCGCACCGACCAGATTAAGGTTCGTGCTTACTCCCAGTTTGTTTCTTACTTTGAATCTCTCCAATGCATTCTGAGCAGGTACCCTGGGATCGAAAATGGTAATAAGTTCATTACCCTCTGCCTGCCTTATGAAATTGGTAACGGCCATGTTGGAAGAGGCTCCTGCGTTGATGCTGCCCGCAACGTCCACGTAGGAATTGGTCGGTGCAAAGGCGGGATTCAGCTGATGACGGTAGTGGTAGCCTTCGAGGAAGTAGGCTGTTTCAAGGTCCTGTTGTGCGTATGCGGCTGTTGTACAAGTAATTGCAGCTACGGCTGCTACAAGGATTTTCTTCATAATATTATGCCATCGGGTATTGAGAGAGTTATTTCGCGGAGCTCTATGCCTTGCGTTGAATTGAGCGCTACTGCGCTGTCTTCAGAAGCGTCTGCCTTATAGGTAAGATAAAGATGACGGAGGGTGTCGCTGTTCCGGGCCGCCTTGATTCTGACGTATGCGGAGGTGGTGGAAGGGGAGTCCGGCGTACCTGCCTTTATGCGTCCGGAAGTCTCTATGGTGATGCCTTCTGCCGGGGTGTCACCTATCGTAAGTGCCTGTGCTCCAAGTTCAAGGTCAAGAGGAATGGTGTTTACTACCTTCATCTTCAGTTCGAGGGTCACGGGCGCAATGGATTTAGGATCCACATCAATGTCAAACTCGTCCATGAAGGTGACATGAAAGCCCTTTGCAGGAACAAAAGGAGTGTGTATGCTGAACTTGCCGTCCACTCCGTACTGCTGTCCCGGCTTGAACACGGAGTATTCGTCATTAAGCTCTATAACGAGGTCACTGATGGTCATACGGGAAGGTATCTTCCTGACTATTGAGTTGAATCCTTTGACTCTCACGGCCTTGCCGTAACCGAAATTGCTTCCTGATTCTGAGAAGCAGAAAGACTGCATCGTTTCGGCAGCATCTATCCGCATGACGTCGGGAGCGTTGCCGACAGCATATTGTCCGAGAGGGGAGTCACTGCCTTTTGCGAAGGTGAGCAGGTTGAAACTTGCAGTGCCTGACAGAGGGATGTTATAGTCGAATTCGAGCCTTGCATGAGGGTCTTTGAGGGCGAATACGACGTCGTCGTTTCTGAGGAAACGCGGCAGTGTCAGGAAATCATATTCAATTTTCTGGTCAAGTTCATGTCTGAAGTCAAGTTTGGCCTCTATGGCATCTATTTTCAGATTGTTGAAACGTGAACTGAATCTCAAGGCTGCTGCAGCACCATTCGGTTCAACTGTGCTGACAGTGGCATTCAGATAAAAACTTCCGCAGAATCTCATTGAATCATCCACAACGATTTTACCGTTGACAAAACCCTTTCCCTGTGCCATTTTTGAAAAATCGATAGACTTGACAATCATGGAGATTTCAAGTCCGGAAGCGGGAAGCGGGGTGTCTTCCCTGAAACTGAGAATACCGCCTGAGATGCTCAGAGGGGAGTTGGAGCCTAATTCCAGTTCAATCCATCCGGGACATTCCAGCTTTGAGCCCCTGCTTATCACGGCAGTGCCCTTGATCCCGTTAAGCTTCTCAGTGTCAAGGCTTATATTCAAGGAAATACCGGTATTCAAGTACAGTTTGCGGATATCCTTCACCATAGAAGGTATTTCAGGTGAAGAAAAACTGAAACTGAAGTCTTCATCAAAAGCAAATGGATTATCCTTATTGCTGTATGAGATGTTCAGACCTGCTGGAACGGTGAAGGAGAAATAACTGGTTCTTTCCAAAAAGCTCTTGTCCTCGAGCGTCAAGGCATTCCCGTCGACCTGGGCGTATCTCTTGAAAGGCAGGCTGAAATCGAAGTAATAATCACCGTTGCCTTCTTCGACTATATAATTTGTATTCCCGATATCTATCAGCTGACTTAGAGGAATTTTCTTGAAATCGCCCACGGGAAGCTCGATGTTGCCGCCTATGGCAATGTCCTGGTCGTTGATGTCGAAATCTCCGAGACTGAAGGATTCGTCTATACACGAAGTCATGAGTGCAAACAGCACTATAATATATGTCAGATTGCTTTTCATAATTTGTTACATAATTTATATTATGTTAACTATGGCTATTCCCCGTATGAAATCTTGAAATATTCGAAGGCTGCGGGCTGTACCGGAGTCGCCATGGAAATAATGCCCGGACGGAAAACCCTGTCCCATTGAATAAGTCCGGAAATGTCACCGGTTTCAGTTTCCACGAGATTCCAGCTTTTGCCATCGCTGCTCCATGAACACGAAATTTTGGAACCGCTTGCAACTTCTGCTTTTAAATACAAATCCGCATCGCTCAGCGGCAACTTCGTGAAATCCATGTTGTTTCTGCCTCTGCGAAGGCTCAGGACTATGTTTCCGTTATCGTTTCCGAAGAAAAGATATGCATTGTTTCCTCCATAGAAAGTGAGTCCGGCCTTGACTGCAGGATCAGTATGCAGCATGGTTTCAATCGTGTAATCAGGAGCTGCAGGTCTCAGGCATAATGCTGCACCATTGTAACTTTCTCCTTCAGAGTCGCGGATGGCAACCTCTCCCAGATAGCTGTCGGCAGCAGGCACTCCGGCGAGATACAGAACTCCCCCTTCGCATTTAGCACTCACATCAGAATATCTGTAATTCCATGTCCATGAAACATTTATATCATCTGAATCAAAGTTATCAATGAAGTCAAGAACAGGCTTGTTCCATACGCTTTTCCTGAAAGGCAGTTCTTGCTCTCGACATGCCAGTGCCTCTCCGTTGTCGCCGGTACGGCTTGACACGAAATGCGGCCATCCATCGCCTCCCACAACGAGTTCGTGCAGCACAGGTTGTCTGCCGCAGAGGAAGCGTTCGTCCTTCTCGTATGCATGACAGAGATAGAAACGCCTGCCGCCCGGTACCTGTACAACTGTTCCATGACCTATGGACATGAAGTCGCTGCCCTCGCCTCCCTTCAGTATGGGATTGTTGTCATATTTCTCGTAAGGTCCTTCGTAACTCCTTGAACGTGCAACTCTTACCTCATAGTCACTACCCTTCCCGCAGCAACCTCTCGCAGAGTAAAGGAGATAGTACCAGTCGCCTTCCCTGAAAATCGCCTGGCCCTCCATTCCTATGTTCTCATCGTCCCGAAGCAGGCTGATTATCTCACCCTCAAGCGACAAGCCGTCGGCGGAAAGCTTCGATGAAAGAAGTTCTACCGGCCTCTTGTCCAGCCCGTATGCTTTCCAGCTGACGTTCATCACGCCGTTTTCCTCGAACACAAAGGCGTCGATGTCTTCAGTGCCTATGGTTATGAGTTCCCCCCTGTCGGTGAAACCTTTCTCGATGTCGTCTGTGACCGCAACTCCTATGAAAGAGATGCCGTCACTCTTCCTGCGGGCCGTGTAGTAGCAAAATACCTTCCCGTCTTTCGCGAAGAACTCAGGGGCCCAGAATGAGCCGAGAGTCCACTCAGGCTTATTGTCGAACACATGGCCTATCTGTTCCCAGTTTACCAGGTCATGGGACTTGAACAGAGGATACTGGGGAGCCCACTCGGAGGAGGTTCCTGCCGCATAATAGCTGTCCCCTATCATGATAACTGTCGGATCAGCCACGTCCCCGCGTATCACGGGGTTGCAGAATGTCCCTGCCTGCTTGGGTGTGCAGGCAGATGCTGCGATAAGCGACGCCACCGTTGTAATGATTCTAAACAAATGGTTCATAGGTATTTGTTGGCAATGAGTTAAAGTCAGATTTCAACTATGCATTCATCCAGTCCAGCCTTGATGGCAGCCTTGTCGAGGTGCTGGCCTATGAATACCAGTTTCTGCATCCTGTCGCCGTATTTTTCATCCCAGTCCCTGCGGAGATTGGCATCCATCTGCTTCATTCTTTCAAGCTCGTCGGCAGGCATGGTGGCGAACCAAAGACCGACGTTCTTCAGGGACATCTGCTTGCCGGCCTGCTCGAATAGATAGCATACGTCCTGCTCGTCAGCGAAGTAGCAGAGGCCTTTGGCGCGTATGACCTCCTTCGGCCAATGTTTCGCAAGAAAATGGTCAAACTTATTGATGTCTATAGGATTGCGATTGAAGTATACATAAGTTCCTATGCCATATTCCTCTGCCTCTCCCCCCTCGTGATGGTGGTGATGGTGGCAGCAGTGGCCGTGTTCGTGGTCGCAGTGCTCGTGGCCCTCTTCATGTTCATGCTCATGTTCGTGATGGTGGTGATGCTCGTGGCTCTCTCCATCTTCATCTTCCTCTTTGATCTCGCCCTCGACCTTCCTGATCCATGTGGCAGAAGTAGCCACCGAATCATAATCGAAGGCTCCCGTTCCCACCAGACGGTCGAGGTCGACGTCGGCATAGTCGCACTCGATTATTTCAGCCTTAGGCTGAAGGGCACGTATGATTTCCCTTACATGTGCAAGTTCTTCGGGGGTGACCTCGGATGCCTTGTTCAGCAATATGAGGTTGCAGAACTCAACCTGCTGTATGATCAGATTCTCTATGTCCTCCTCCCCTATGTGCTTCTTCACCAGATCCTCTCCGCAGCCGAACTCGTCCCTCATCCTCAAGGCGTCCACGACCGTCACTATGCTGTCAAGACGTGGAATGCCTCCGGCAACGTACTCGTAACCCATTGAAGGAATTGAACATATCGTCTGGGCGATAGGTTCGGGCTCGCATATTCCGCTCGCCTCTATCACTATGTAGTCGAAACGGCGCATCCTGGTGACATCCCTTATCTGCTCTACCAGGTCCATCTTCAGCGTACAGCAGATGCAACCGTTCTGTAGGGCGATGAGGCTCTCGTCCTTCCTGCCGACGACTCCGCCCTGCTGGATGAGGTCGGCATCTATGTTGACTTCACCTATATCATTGACTATCACGGCGAACTTGATGCCCTGTCTGTTGGATAGTATCCTGTTCAGAAGTGTGGTTTTGCCGCTTCCGAGGTATCCCGTCAGAAGCAGCACCGGTATTTCTTCAATATCAATCATGTCATTGGAATTTTATAACGCAAAAATACTAAAAACACGGCATAAAACACTAAATTTGCGACTCTCATGCGTGCGCGGACGTTACGCACGCACGGACATGTACACTATGGCAAGGAAAAACAGGCAGGAACTCATCCTGGAAAACATAACTATAGAGGCGGTTGCGGCTGAAGGCAAGGCGATGGCACATGTGGACGGAGTAGTGGTCTTCGTGCAGTTCGCCGTGCCCGGAGATGTGGTCGACATCAAGGTCACAAAGAAGAAAAAGAACTATATGGAGGGCTTCATACTTCGCATCGTGAAGCCTTCGGAACACAGGCTGGAACCGTTCTGCAGCCATTTCGGAGTATGCGGAGGCTGCAAGTGGCAGCCGCTCCCCTACGAGATGCAGCTTGATGCCAAGCAGCAGCAGGTCTATGACCAGCTTGTCCGTATAGGCCACCTCGAAGTGCCTGAAATACTCCCCATTGTGGCATCAGACGAGACTTCTTATTACCGAAACAAGCTGGAATTCACCTTCTCGCAGAAAAGGTGGATAGAAGACGGCGAGGATCTTGAGGCCCTCTCCGAAGCCGACAGGCTCGGACTCGGCTTCCATGTGGGCAGATTCTTTGACAAGGTGCTTGATATCAAGCAGTGCCATCTCCAGAAAGAACCATCCAACAGCATCAGGCTTTTCACCAGGAAATACGCCGTGGATAACGGGCTGGAATTCTACAACATCCGCGACCACACCGGCTTTCTCAGGAACATGTTCGTTAGAACGGCCGAGGACGGCTCGGTGATGCTCATCATCTGTTTCGCCCACGAGGACGAGAAGGCGAGGACAGGGCTTCTGAACGCACTTGTTGAAGCATTCCCTCAGATTACTTCCCTTTACCATGTGATAAACGGGAAGATGAATGACTCGATTTCCGATCAGGAATGCATACTATATCACGGCGAGCCTGACATCTGCGAAAGCATGGAAGGGCTGAAGTTCCGCATAGGCCCCAAGTCATTCTACCAGACTAACACGAAGCAGGCTTACAAGCTCTACAGCGTGGCAAGGGAGTTCGCGGCACTCACGGGCAACGAACTGGTATATGACCTCTACACCGGCACCGGTACCATAGCCCAGTTCGTGTCGTCGAAGGCCCGCAAGGTCATAGGTATAGAGTACGTGCCCGAGGCGATTGAGGATGCGAAGCGCAACTCTGCAGCGAACGGCATCACAAACTGTGAGTTCTATGCAGGCGACATGAAGGATATGCTTACGGGAGAGTTCGTTGCCAGGCATGGCAGGCCGGAGGTTGTGATACTCGACCCGCCTCGCGCCGGCATTCATCCCGATGTGGCTGAAGTCCTGCTTCAGGCCGCCCCTGACAGGATGGTCTATGTCAGCTGCAACCCAGCATCACAGGCACGCGATCTTGCCATACTCTGCAGGGATTATAAAATCACGGCTGTACGCCCCGTTGACATGTTCCCTCAAACCCACCATGTCGAAAATGTGGTAAAACTTGAGAGAAAATAAGTATATTTGTTGGGATGGACTTACTGATTCTCATATTGAAACTGATTGCCGGACTTGCCTTGGTACTGCTCGGGTCGGATGCTCTCGTGGAGGGATCGTCATCAGTGGCCAGAAGGTTCGGAGTCAGTGAATTCGTGATAGGACTCACAATTGTGGGCATAGGAACGTCAATGCCCGAACTTGTTGTCAGCCTGCTTGCTTCAATTGAAGGAAAGGGTGATATGTCAATAGGTAACGTGGTGGGTTCCAATATCTTCAATACCGCTTTAATTTTAGGAGTTACCGCCTTTATCGCTCCTATGGCAGTGACAAGGGACAATTTCAGGAGAGACCTTCCCCTGAATGTGACAGCCTCTTTGGTCCTGATGTGCACAGGTCTGAGTTTCACCTTATTCGGGCTGGGGAATGACTCGATAGGAAGAATCCCGGGGGCTGTTTTCCTGCTTGCCTTCGCAGCATATCTCTTCTTCTCGTTCAGAAATGATGCGCCTGAAGAGGGAGAAAGTGAAGAACAGAAAGAGCGCAGCCTGCTTGTATCCATACTCATGATAGCAGCAGGTCTCGGCGGTCTGATCTGGGGCGGAAACGTCTTTGTCAATTCCGCGACCGGTATAGCCGAATACGCCGGTGTTTCCGAGAAATTCATTGCCGTCACCCTGCTTGCCGGGGGCACCTCCCTTCCGGAACTTGCGACCTGCATAGTTGCAGCCCTCAAAGGGCGCAGCCGTATGGCACTGGGCAACATCATAGGTTCCAATATCGCAAACATCCTTCTCATACTCGGAAGTTCGGCGCTGATCAGACCGCTCCTTCTCACGAATATCAATGTGATAGATTTTGGCACCATGCTTGGACTCTCCGTCCTGCTCATGCTTGTTGCGCTCGGAAAGAAAAAGGTGCTGGGCAGAGTTGCCGGTACCATGCTCCTGCTTGCCGAGGCAGCGTATATGACTCATCTCATCATCAATCTGAATTAAAGGAAACCCTAAATAAACAACTAAAACCTCACCAAAATGAACTTCCCTGCAACATCCTACAAGCTTAAGAACGTAGCTGACGGTCATATTTTCGAAGATGCCGGATGGTCGCTTGCCGACCCGCATTCGGAAAAGCCATCTCTAATCAGGGCAGAATATGAAACAAGAAAGTTTGAAGTAAGGCCTGAACTTGAAGGTCTTTACAGGTATGCGAACTGGCTTCCGATAAAGAGAACTTTGAAGGGCTCATGCGCCCCTGTCACTTACAAGAGCGAAAAACTTGCCGCCCATCTCGGCCTCAGCAATCTCTATATCACATTCTCAGGCTATAACCCTGAAATAGGCGCAAGATTCGAGACCTGCTCGTTCAAGGAAACGGAGGCTTATTCAATCTGCGGACGCCTCCCGAAGAATGAGAAGAAAGTACTCGTGGTGGCATCTGCAGGCAACACGGCCCGCGCCTTTGCCAAGGTATGCTCGGAGAACAACATCCCCCTCCTGCTCTCCATACCTTCCGACAATCTCAAGGCACTCTGGTTCAAGAAGCCTCTCAAGCGTTGCGTGAAGGTCATCGCCGCCGCTCCAGGCTGCGACTACTTTGATGCCATCGCACTTGCGGATATAGCCTGCAAGCACCCTATGTTCCTCGCTGAGGGTGGAGCCAAGAACATTGCTCGACGTGACGGAATGGGCACGACCATACTTTCTGCCGTTGAAACCATTGGAAGGATTCCGGACGTGTACTTTCAGGCCATTGGCAGCGGTACAGGCGCTGTCGCAGTGTACGAGAACAATCTCCGCCTTATTGAGGACGGACGCTTCGGCACACACAAGATGAGGCTCTACACCTCCCAGAACGACCCTTTTACCATAATGTACGATTCATGGAAGAAGGGACAGCGCGAACTCGTTCCTCTTTCGCCCAAGGATGCCAGGCATCAGGCTGCAGTCATTGACGCCAAGGTGCTCTCCAACAGAAAGCCGCCTTATCCTATTGCTGGCGGTGTGTATGACGCCACCCTGGACAGCAATGGAGATATGTTCAAGGTGACCAACGAGGAACTCGAGGCGTGGAAGAACAAGTTTGAGGAACTTGAGGGTTATGACATCTATTCTGCTGCCGCAGTGG
>JABUTS010000137.1 GCA_021443565.1 Bacteroidales bacterium
GACGAGGCGGCCAATTCTGCCGTTTATCAGGTGCCGACCGATGCGAACAACAGGAATTACGCCGGCCAGCTCCAGAAGTGCGGCGAATCGGCTATATGGTGGGGCTCGTCTTCAACGGCAGATTTCTATTCTGTCTATCCTGCAGCGAATGCCACAGTGGATATGACGGATGCGAATAACGTCAAGTTCAACCTCAGCATGCCTGCGGAGCAGCATATAAACGTTGATTATGAACCCACTTCAAACGTTTATGGAGCAAAACCGGAGATGAACGGCTGCTTCATGTACGCAAGAACAACAGGTGTCACTAACGGCACTACGGTCAATCTTGCATACCAGCCTTTCTCGACCGCCCTGCGCTTCAAGCTTCGCGGCCCTCAGCCGACAACCAGTGGTGGTGAACCTCCTATACGCGTCACAAAGGTGGAACTCCATTCGCCTTACGTGATTGCAGGCGATTTCACCGCTACGCTTCCTAAGGCAGGCGGCTCTCCTGTGCTTGAAACCCGCGGAAAAACCTCTCAGGACATAACTCTGATTGCTTTGCACGAAGGCACCTCTGCCTACCTGACCCTCGGTCAGGGAGAATCTGTGGAGCTCAGCGCCTTCCTCAACATCCCGACAGATGTCACGACGCCTGTCATTGATGATAATTGGTATATCAAGGTTACCCTGTCTGATCGTACTGTCAAAACCAAGTCGCTGGGCACAAAGAACCAGAGCGGTAATAAAAACGTCCTCGTCCGCGGCATGATCCATCGTCTTGACGACCTGCCATATCTTTCCGAAGCAGAATGGAACGCGAATGAGTGGATGATTCACGTTGCCCGCAACGTTTACCTCTCCGAGGTGTCACTTCCGGGCTCATGGAATTCGCTGAACAGCGATTTCCAGACTCAGGGTACCGATTACGCTGCTACCATAGCGGCTCAGTATAATGTCGGTTGCCGTGCATTCCATATTGATACGAGGTGGAAAGGTGATGCGACACATGGAACTCTTAACTATTATTACAGATACATCGGAAGTAGTGGTGATTACAGTAAGAGCGATGTGAATAATTTGTCAGTGGCAAATGGAACAACCGCTTATAATATTCATTATCGGTGGAAAAATGATCTTAACGTTGACTATGCCACTCAAGATGGAAAAATCATGGGTAAGGACAATCCGAAATTCGAAGATGTATTGAGTGCCATAACATCCCATGCAAATAATGAAGAGTATATGGTTGTAGTTTGCACCTTTGCTCAAAATAGTTTCCAACACAACAGCCAGTATGTAAATTACAGATCCTGGATGCAGGCCGTCAGCGATGCCTGTGCAAACAATGAAACAATATATGATGCGAGACATCTGACCTCCAATACAGTTGTGGGTGACGTTCTCGGCAAGGTGATAGTCATTGCCAATTGCGAAGGAAATGTGTCTGATATGGACCTCAGGACTGACAGCAAGTGTCTCTTCGTAAATGCTCCTCTTACCCTTACCGAAGCAATGTTCAGCAGTACTGCCACTTATAACTCCGGCGATTTTTACAAAGGAGACAAGAGCATAACTGATGTCAGATTGTTCAATACTCAGGCGCAGATTATGAATACCGGAAGCGGTGCTGATGGCGGCGACCGCGGATATAAGCCTTCTTTTGATCAACGTAAGAGAATTGCGGGAAATATTCTCAACTGGGCTAAGGACAACTATACGGGCAGTTCAACAAATTATGCCCACGACTCGTGGATATATCTGGGCTTGGGAGGATATCTTGATGGTGACTCCGGCATACCAAACGACTACAACAGATACACATATGTTGCGAATAACCTGAACAACTGGATAAATGACAAAGTCGAAGCAATGCGTACTGACAAGAAGTATTATCCTGTGGGCATTGTGCTGATGAACTTTGTCACTAATGATACCTACGGAAGACCGGTCGTTGAGAATATCTTCAAACTCAATAACCTCTACCGTATGGCTTACGACCCTGCGAGGTCGCCAGAAGACGGTGAGTATACTGCAGCAGACGTCAATTCCGTCGCTCCGGGCTACGACTCCGGAATGATAGACAACAACGTCAACGCAATATCCGCGGACTAAGCGAAGGAGACATAAACCAAAACAGGGTGGCCCGATGGCCACCCTGTTTTGATTATAATAACAGGAACTGCTATTCTTCTTCGCCTTCCTGAGCTGCGTATGCTTCGAGGAGCTTGGTCTGGACGTCGCCCGGAACAGGGCTGTAGTCGGCGAACTTCATGGTGAAGGTTGCCGAACCTGAAGTTATGGAGCTGAGGGTGGTTGAGTAGCGGTAAAGCTCTGCAAGAGGAACGCGTGCGGTGATGACCTCAAATCCCTTCTTGCTGCTCATGCCTTCGATGATGCCGCGGCGGTTCTGGATGTCGGACATGCAGGCGCCCATGTACTCTGAAGGTGTCATGACCTCAAGGCTGTAGATAGGCTCGAGAATCTTCGGACCTGCGTTGCGGAATGCCTCCTTGAAGGCGTTGCGTGACGCGAGAATGAAGGAGATTTCGTTTGAGTCAACCGGGTGCATCTTGCCGTCGTATACGAATACCCTGATGTCGCGGGCATATGAGCCTGTGAGAGGGCCTTCGTTCATCTTGTCGTTGAGACCCTTGAGGATGGCCGGCATGAAGCGTGCGTCGATGGCGCCGCCAACGATGCAGTTGATGAACTCGAGCTTGCCGCCCCACTCAAGGTCGAAACTTTCCTGTGACTTCACGTTGAGGGTCACGTCCTTGCCGTCAATCTTGAACTTGTTGGTGAAAGGCTGTCCTTCGACGATAGGGCAGATGAAGAGGGCAACCTCTCCGAACTGACCTGCGCCGCCTGACTGCTTCTTGTGGCGGTATGTTGCCGCAGCTGTCTTGGTGATGGTCTCGCGGTAAGGAATCTTCGGAGCGAACATCTCTGCCTCCACTCCATATTCCTTGGTGAGCTTCCAGTTCACGAGTCCGAGGTGCTGCTCGCCCTGGCAGCTGAGTATGGTCTGCCTGAGTTCCTTTGAGTAAGCCACTATGACTGTAGGGTCCTGACCGGCAATCTTTGAGAGAGCCTCGCCGAGCTTGGTCTCGTCATTCTTGTTCTTTGCCTTGATGGCGCAGCGGTACTTAGGGTCAGGGAATGCGATAGGGTCGTAGCTGATGCCGCTGCCAGGCTCAGAGAGAGTGGTGTTGGCCTTGCCGTACTTGAGCTTGACGGTACATCCGAGGTCGCCTGCCCTGAGACAGCTTACCTTTTCCTTCTTGGTACCTGCCACTGCATAGAGTGCGGTCACCCTTTCCTTGTTTCCTGTTACAGGATCCTCGAGGTCCATGCCTTCGGTAATCTTGCCGCCCATTACCTTGAAGTATGAAACTTCGCCGAGGTGCTGCTCCACTGCGTTCTTGTATATGAAGAGGGCTGCAGGGTCGCTTTCCTTGTTTTCCGGAGCCGGAGCGACGTTCTTGGAGAACTCGAGAATACGCTTTACGCCTATGTCCTTCTTTGCCGAGCAGCAGAAGACAGGCATCACGTCGCAATCCCTGATACCGATTGCAAGGCCCTTGCGGATTTCGTCTTCGGTGAGGGTGCCTGACTCGAAAAACTTCTCCATGAGGGAGTCATCATATTCAGCAGCCTTCTCGATGAGGGCCTGACGGTATTCCTCCGCCTGGTCCACGAGGCTGTCGGGAATGGCGAGGTCCTCGCGTGTGCCGTTGGCGTCCTTGAAGTGGTAGTACTTCATCATGAGCACGTCCACGAAGCCGTCGAATGAAGGACCTGTTGTCACAGGGAACTGTATGTAGGTGAGCTTGTTGCCGAAAGATTCCTTGAGGGAGTTCTGGATGGTCTCCCAGTCGGCCTTTTCACCGTCGAGCTGGTTGACTGCCACGATGAGAGGAAGACCGTAGTCTCCGGCGAGTCTTGCATTGTTCTCAGTGCCGACTTCGACACCCTGCTGTGCGTTTACGAGGAGCACGCCTGCGTCGCATACCTTGAATGCCGATACTGCTCCACCGCAGAAATCGTCAGCTCCAGGTGCGTCGATGATGTTCATCTTTGCGTTCATGAACTCTGCGAAGAGCGGAGTCGCATAGACGCTGCGCTGGTTGGTCTTCTCGTACTCGGTCGAGTCGGATACTGTGTTCTTGTCCTCGACCGTGCCACGCCTGTCGATGACCTTGCCCTCATAGAGCATGGCTTCGGCCAAGGTGGTCTTGCCGGACCTTGTGCTTCCGAGAAGCACGAGGTTCCTGATTTCAGATGCTTGATACTCTTTCATAGTAATTAATGAGTTTTATGTGTATTCATTCGTGGGGAATCGGCAGGTAGCGCCGATTCTTGATAAAGTTAAGAATCATTTTTCATGAATACAAAATTTTGAGTGTACGGGGTACTGATTTTCTTTTATATATTTGCGGTGAACGAACAAAAACAAATGTTATGAGTCTGTATTTACCCAAAGACTACAAGGACCTTCTCGGAGGCCCTGAGATGACCGAAAAGGGCATCAAGGCGGTCAAGGACATGTTCCAGACAAATCTTTCCGCACAGCTTTCCCTCCTGCGTGTCACAGCTCCGATGGTCGTGCTTTCCGGCACTGGCATCAACGACGACCTAAACGGCGTGGAGCGCCCTGTCTCATTCCCTATCAAGGACATGGCGCTGCAAACCGCAGAGGTCGTGCACTCTCTCGCAAAGTGGAAGAGGATGAAACTCGGCGAACTCGGCATCAAGCCCGGCCGCGGCCTCTACACTGACATGAACGCTCTCCGCCCGGACGAGGAACTCGACAACCTTCACTCGATTTATGTTGACCAGTGGGACTGGGAGAAGGTCATGAACAAGGAGGAACGCAATCTCGACTTCCTCAAGAAGACCGTTCGCCGCATCTACGAGGCTATCAAGGTCACCGAGAACAAACTATATGTGGACTTCCCGCAGATTGAGCCCATACTTCCGGATGAAATACATTTCGTCCATGCCGAACAGCTGCTCCAGATGTATCCGGGTCTCAGCGCGAGACAGAGGGAGGACGCCATCGTCAGGGAATACAAGGCGGTATTCATCATTGGCATAGGCTGCAGGCTTTCGGACGGCACTCTCCACGACGGCAGGGCCGCCGATTACGATGACTGGAGCACTCCCAACTCCGATGGCTACCTCGGCCTCAACGGCGACATCATGCTCTGGAACCCTGTGCTCGAAAGGGCGTTCGAGGTGTCCAGCATGGGCATTCGCGTGGACGAGACGGCTTTGCTCCGCCAGCTCGAGGAGAGGGGGCAGACGTTCAAGACCGACCTTCTTTTCCACAGGATGCTGCTCGAAGGCAAGCTGCCATATACCATAGGCGGTGGCATAGGACAGTCCCGTCTCTGCATGTACCTTCTCCGCAAGGCTCACATAGGCGAGATTCAGAGCTGCATCTGGCCGGACGACATGAGGCGCCGGTGCGCCGCCTCCGGCATCCATCTCGCATAACCTATTGATAATTCAGCGGCCGCGCCGTATCTTTGCATCAAATGCGGGGGTACCGGCGCGGTTGCCGGTTGAGAGATACCCATGGAACCTGATGCGGGCAATGCCGCCGTAGGGAAGCATGATCTCGGCACCAATGGTGCACACCCCTTGCATTAAACAATGCAAGGTTTTTTTATGATTGACAAAACAAGATTCATTCAGGACTGCGAGGCCCTCAGGGCGCAGTCTCCGCTGGTCCACAACATCACCAACTATGTGGCCATGAACATCGCCGCCAACGTTCTGCTCGCTGCCGGCGCATCTCCGCTCATGTCCTTCTGCCCGGAGGAAATGGACGAAATCGTGAAGATAAGCAGTGCGCTGGTCATCAACATCGGCTGCCTGGACATGCAGGAAATCGCCGGAATGAGGCTGGCTGCGGCTGCCGCGCTGAAGTACGGCAAGCCGTGGGTGCTCGACCCTGTAGGCGCAGGTGCAAGCACGCTCAGGACTGAGACGGCCCTGGAGCTGGTCAGGGAGTATCATCCGACCATCATCAGAGGCAATGCGTCCGAGATCATGTGTCTCGCGGGGCTGGCCATCAAGTCGAGGGGAGTGGATTCGTCGGCTTCCACGAGCGATGCGGTCGAGGCTGCAAAGGCTCTCGCGAAAGAGACGGGGGCTGTCGTTTCGGTGAGCGGCGCGGTGGATTATGTGACTGACGGCGAGAGGCTGGAGAGTGTTGCGAACGGCAGTCCGCTGATGGGACGCGTGACGGCCATGGGTTGCAGTGCGTCAGCGCTCACGGGCGCGTTTGCCGCAGTGGATTCCGATGCTTTCTCGGCCGCCTTGAATACCATGGTGATGATGGGTGTCGCAGGCGACATTGCTGCTGAAGGCACTGCCGGAACCGGCACATTCCAGCTGCGTTTCCTCGATGCGCTCACGACTTTCGATGCTGCCGCTGCCTCTGAAAGAATACGTCAGGCGTAATTACAGATTTTGGAATGGCCGGCTTTTCAAAGCCGGTCTGCATCTGAAAATCATGAAATCCGAACAACTTAAATTATATCTGGTGACCGACCGCCCGCTGGCTCTGGGCAGGGACATGGAATGGATAGTGTCCGAGGCGGTGAAGGGGGGAGTCACGATGGTTCAGCTCCGCGAGAAGGAGGCTGATACCAGGGAGTTTGTCGATCTGGCACAGAGGCTCAAGAAGCTGCTTGCTCCGCTCGGAGTGCCGCTTATCATCAACGACCGCATAGATGTCGCTCTCGCGGTGGATGCCGACGGCGTGCATATTGGCCAGTCTGATATGCCGTACGAGACTGTGCGCAGGCTGCTGGGCCCGGCAAAGATCATAGGGCTTTCGGTGGAGAATATGGAGGAGGTGCTCGAGGCTAATTCGCTGGATGTGGATTATATAGGTGTGTCGCCGGTTTATGCGACTGCGACCAAGACTGATACTGCCAAGCCGTTCGGTCTGGAGGGGCTGCGGGAGGCTGTCAAGCTTTCGAAGCATCCCGCCGTGGCGATTGGCGGCATGAATGCCGGGACGGCGGCTGCTGTGATGGCTTGCGGCCCGGACGGCATTGCCGTTGTGAGCGCCATCGTGAGCGCTGACTCGCCGCGCGAGGCATCCCGCGAGCTTCTCACCCTGGTCGACGGTTCAGGCGCTTGCTGCGCTGCAGGCGATTGCAGCGCTGCGGGCACTTGCGCTGGAGAGGACGACGGCAGCGCTAACGTTGCTTGCGCTGCGGGCGCGACTGTCGTGCAGGCTGCTGCGAGTTCAGATACTTGCGCTTCGGGCTCTGAATCTCCCGCGCGGGCTACTGCGCCGAAATGGTCGGAGGAGGCCTGGGAGAAGGCTCTTCCCATATACCGGCGCATCATAGACCATCCTTTCCTCACCGAAATGGCGGCGGGCACGCTCGACAACTCTAAGTTCGAACGTTATCTCGCCCAGGACGAGGTTTACCTTGGCAACTACGGACGCGCGATGTCCGACCTCGCCGACATAATTCCTGACGCAACGCAGCAGGAGATGTTCCGTGCCTTCGCGAAGGAGGGGATGGAGAGCGAGAGGCTGATGCACGAGCTGCTGATAGACCGTTTCGGAATCGACGTTGAGGTGAGTCCGTCGGTTGTGACCTCTACCTATAATGAGCATACGAGGGCAGCAGTCGCGACCGGGTGCAAGGAACTGGGGCTTGCTGCCATCCTGCCTTGCGCATGGGTGTACAATGCTGTCGGTCATGCGACGCTGGATATTGCAAAGATGGAGGGCAATCCCTATCGGGAGTGGATGGCGGAGTATGCCAACGAGGAGTTCGACAAGGGTGTGCGTCTGCTGATAGACCTTGCCGACGAATGGGCGGCTCAGGCTCCGCAGGAGGTTCGCGACAGCATGACGCGTGCGTTCGTGGAGGCTACGCTGTTTGAATATGCTTTCTGGGACTATGGCTACTGCGGCGATTCGAAGTCATATTCCTACATGACCGACCCGACCGCGCTTTAGTTGCTCCGAGGCGGGGGCTGAAACCCTCCGCTCGCGTTGCTCGCTTCGTCCAGTCGTCCGCATTGCGTCCGACAGCCGCTCATAAGGCCGCGGCCGGCCACAGGTTTCAGCCCTCGGCCTCTACGCAGCCCTCCGCAGCAGCTCCGGATCAAGTTGTAAAACCCTCATCCTGAACGGACGTGAAGGTCATCCTGAACGAACGCGAAGGATCTCCCGCGTCGTTATCCTGAACGGACGCGATGAGACCGATTATTTATAGTAAATGTATGAAACTAAGTGAAATAGGGGAGTTCGGCCTGATTGGGCAGATACGCTCGTCCTTTCCTGCGCCTGAGGGCGTGGAGGGGATAGGTGACGACTGCGCAGTCATACCGCAGCAGGCCGGGATGGAGATGCTTGTCAGCACCGACATGCTTATGGAGGGGGCCCACTTCCTTCTTGAGGACGTGCCTGCCTACAAGCTGGGCTGGAAGAGCGCAGCTGTGAATTTCAGCGACATAGCAGCAATGGGCGGTGATCCAGTCGGCAGTTTCCTCGCTTTTGCGCTGCCGAAGTGCCTGCCTGACGGCTGGGTTGAGGAGTTCATGAGGGGTTATGGTGACATATCCCGACACTACGGCTTCCCTCTGCTCGGAGGGGACACGACCTCGTCGCCCGACAGGCTTAGCATCTGCGTGACTGTGCTCGGGCAGGCACCCAGGGGACGCAGTCTCAGGCGCTCGAAGGCGCAGGTCGGCGACCTCGTGTGCGTGACGGGTACGCTCGGCGACTCAGCCGGGGGACTGGACGTGGTCCTGAACTCCCGCGAACGCGACTCGGACGCTGAACATCTCCTCGCGCGTCACTATATGCCTTCACCAAGAATGGCTGAAGGTCAGGCACTTGCGTCGACGGAAGGCGTTCATGCGATGATGGATGTTTCCGACGGCATAGCTTCCGACCTCCGGCACATAATGGAGGAATCCGGCGTGGGCGCCCGCGTTGACGTCGCCTCCCTGCCCGTCTCCGATGCCCTCATACGCTTCTGCGGCAGGTACGGGCTTGATATTTTCAGGCTCGCCACCGGCGGAGGGGAGGACTACGAATTGCTTTTCACGATGAGTCCGGATGCCAAGCCGGGGATTGATTACACAATAATAGGAGAAATTACAGATGGAATTGAGCTTGTGTGGAATGGATCGGAACACGACTATTCCGGCTTCAGACACTTTTGACACTACCACCAAAACCTTGAAATATCCAAGGGTGCTTACCATAGCCGGCAGCGATTCGGGAGGCGGCGCCGGCATACAGGCCGATATCAAGGCTATCTCTGCCACAGGCAGTTACGCGGCAAGTGCGATTACCGCCATCACAGTCCAGAACACCGAGGGCGTGAAGGCAGTGCATGCTGTTCCGGTCGATATCCTTACTGGCCAGATTGCCGCCGTGCTGGAAGATATCGGTGCAGACGCGGTGAAAATAGGCATGCTGCACAACGCGGAGGTGGTGCTGGCAGTGAAGGCCGAACTTGAGAAGTTCGGCATGCGCAATATCGTGCTGGATCCTGTGATGGTCGCGACTTCCGGGCACAGGCTTATCGAGGAGTCTGCAATCGAAGTGCTCTCGCGCGAGCTGGTGCCCTTCGCAAGGGTCATCACCCCGAACATCCCTGAAGCAGAGATACTTGTGGGACATAAAATTCATTCGCAGTCTGATTTGCCGGCAGTCGCCCGCGAACTCTCGTGCGGTGGCAAGGTCTCCGTGCTGATGAAGGCCGGCCATCTCACCGACGACGAACTTGTTGACATCTTCTACAACGCTGAGGAAGACCACTGCATCGAGCTCAGGTCCAGGAGAATCTACAGCAAAAACACCCACGGCACCGGCTGCACCCTCTCCTCTGCCTTCGCCTCATTCCTCGCCCGCGGCTTCTCGCTGGACGATGCCGCCAGGAACGCCAAGGACTACATCAACATGGCCATCGCCTCCGGCGCCACCTACGAAATCGGCCACGGCCACGGCCCCGTCAACCACTTTTTCCGCCTCTCCGCCTCTAACTAGCCCTTCTTGGCCGCCCCATCCTCCTGCATCCTCCCACACATCCTGGCTGGCATCGAAGAATCTGCAAACATATCCGCCAGCGGTTGCCGCGGCGGGGGCGGCGGCAACGGTTCTCCCGTGGCCTCGACTCGCTATAGCAGCTTTGACTCGGCGGCAACGGTTCTCCCGTGGCCCTGACTCTCTACAGTAGCTTCAGCGCGGTGGCAACGGTTCTCCCGTGGCCTTGACTCTCTACAGTAGCTTCAGCGCGGTGGCTAGCTTCAGTAGCGCCCCCGCAGTGGCAATCCCATAGTGGCCCCAGCCGTAGAGGCCTGTGGCGAATTGGCCCCAGTGGCCTCATATAGTTGCCACCTTATATCTGCTTCAGTGCGGCAACTGCCGCAGCGAGGAGGGCCCTCTCCCATAGCCCCCCGCAGCTGCGTGCGGTAGCTGCCGG
>JABUTS010000138.1 GCA_021443565.1 Bacteroidales bacterium
TGAGCGTCCGAACGAGTATTCGTCCGGACGCTTTTTTTTGTTCCGAACTGCCTCCTTCTAGGCGTGAATTGAAAGGCAGCGCCCTGAATCTGAGATGCCCGCCCGTCTCCGGTCAGGGGCAGGGCCCGCAGAAATGACGCAAATGCATTGTGCAAACCCAAGGGGCTCTATACAAAAGAAGATTATATACTATGGTCAAAGCATTGATTTTTGATGTCGGTGGAGTTCTTGTGGACCTTGACATCAGGAGGTGTAGAAGTTTCTACATCGACAGACTCGGATATGAGAGGATTGATGATATTCTCGATTCTTCAATCCAGAAGGGTATCTACATGCAACTTGAGGGTGGACAGATATCTCCGGATCAGTTCCGTCAAGGCATTCTTAAAGATTCATTACCCGGTATGACACCGGAATATATCGACCTTGCCATGTGGAGTCTTCTCAAAGGTGTCGATTCCCGCAAGGCTGAAATTCTCAAGTCCCTTTCAGACAAATATGATCTTTATATCCTTAGCAACAACAACGGCATCACATGGCCCTTGTGCGTGAAACTCATGGAGGATGAGGGAATAGAGGTCAATCGTGTTTTCAAAAAGATTTTCCTGTCATACAGGATGAAGATGCTGAAACCCGGCATGGAGATATTCCGGGCGGTCATTGACCAGATCGGCCTTCCGGCTGATGAACTACTGTTCATCGACGACTCACTCAAGAACGTAGAGGGTGCACTCAAAGCCGGCCTGCCTGCAATCTTTTATCCTGCAGGCTGCGATATGCAGACTTTCCTTAAGGAAGTTCTTCCCGAATGGTAGGAAAGCCTATTCGATATAATCCTTCTTGTTGTATTTATTCCTTTCCAGTGTGCTTCTCGAGATGAGCTCCGACACGAAGCCTGCAAGAAACAGCATGGCCCCCAGAAGAACAGCCAGAAGCGCGATATAAAACAGAGGCTGGTCAGTTACAGCCCTGAATTTCATGGAATGGGCCTGTGCGACCAGTTTGTCTGCTATCACCCATACGGCGCAGACGAATCCTATGAAGAAGGTCACCAGCCCGGTGAAGCCGAAAAAGTGCATAGGCTTTTTGCCGAAGGTGCTGAGGAACCAGAGCGAAATCAGGTCAAGCAGACCGTTTACGAACCTCTCGATGCCGAACTTGCTCTTGCCGTATTTGCGCTTCATGTGATGGACAGGCTTCTCGGTAATCCTGTCAAAGCCGGCGTTCTTTGCGAGATAAGGTATGTAGCGGTGCATCTCGCCGTACACCTCCACGTTCTTCACGACTTCGTTCCTGTAGGCCTTGAGCCCGCAGTTCATGTCGTGCAGTTTTATGCCGGTAATCTTGCGTGCAGTCCAGTTGTACAGCTTGGAAGGAAGGTTCTTTGTGAACTTGTTGTCGAGCCTGTGCGCCTTCCATCCGGACACTATGTCCCATCCGTCTTCGCCAATCATCCTGTAAAGTTCCGGAATCTCGTCCGGAGAATCCTGCAGGTCGGCATCCATGGTTATCACCACCCTGCCCCTGGCAGCCTTGAAGCCCTCATACAAGGCGGCAGACTTGCCGTAGTTCCTCCTGAAGGAGATGCCCCTTATGGCAGGGAACTGCTCCTTGAGGGAGCATATCGTATCCCATGAACCGTCGGTGCTGCCGTCGTCCACCATTATCAGTTCATGGCTGAAACCATTTTCCGCCATGACTTTGGAAATCCATGAGCAGAGCTCGGGCAGGGATTCGTTCTCGTTGAATAGCGATACCACCACGGATATCTCCAATGGATAGTTCTCTTCCTTGTTCATTTTCAGACGCTGGGTTGGTTTGTTCGAATCAATGGCTACTTCGCGGCCCTAATCCTGCACGTCTGCGAACGGATTGCGTGAAGGAATCCTGGATGAAAGAATCACCGAGAGGACATAGCCGAACAGGAAGCAGTATATGAAATTGCTGAAGAAGCCTATGTAGCCCATGCTGCCCCTGACGTTCTGGAGCATGCTCGTGCTGTTGGAATCAAGCATCGAGGAGTATTGGGAGAATACCGAGTCTATCGACTGCTGGTAAAGTTCGCTGTGGATGAAACTGGTGTCAGCAAAAGTCCATGCGGCTATGATGAGGGCGGAGAAAAGGGCGGCCAGCACTCCGAGCCTGCGGGTGTCCTTGTTCGTGACCTCGTCATAAGTGCTGCACAGGCGTACCATCCACCATCTCATGAGATAAATGCAGCCCCCGAACTTTGCGGCCCACAGTACGAATGAGACGAGGGTGACGATGAATGCTCCGGCTCCGGCAACCGCATAATTTATCAGCTGGCAGCATACAGGTATGATGCCCAGAACCGCGCCCAATGCATACGCCTCGTTGAGAACGTCCTTCCGTGTGATTATTTCTTTCATAATGTTCCTTTTACGAGACGCAAAGATAGAAAATAATTCCTACCTTTGCCAGCTCGATACTAAAGTGAACGCAATAATATGATAAACATTACATTTCCTGACGGCAGCGTAAGGCCTTACGAAAACGGCACGACTGCATACGAGATTGCCATGGGCATCAGTCCTAAACTTGCCGCGGAGGTTCTCGCGGCTACAGTCATTCCGGCTTCTGACGAGACAGGAAAGGGAACAGTATATGACATAACCCGTCCGATTTGCGAAGATGCGGCCATCAAGCTGCACAAATGGGATGACGCCGAGGCCAAGAAGGTCTTCTGGCACTCTTCTTCGCACCTTCTCGCCCAGGCTCTCGAAGCCCTGTATCCGGGCGTTAAGTTCGGCATAGGACCAGCCATAGACAACGGATTCTACTATGATGTGGACTTCGGCGGCCACCAGCTTGTGGAAGCTGAACTCAAGGCCATAGAGGACAAGATGATAGAGTTCGCCCGCACCAAGGAGGAGTTCGTGAGGAAAGAGGTTTCCAAGGCCGAGGCCCTCGAATACTTCAGCTCCAAGGGCGACGAGTACAAGCAGGAACTCATAAGCGAACTCGAGGATGGTACCATCAGCTTTTATCGGAACGGAGGCTTCACCGACCTCTGCCGCGGTCCTCACATCAAGGATACATCGGTAATCAAGGCTGTGAAACTCACCGCGATAGCAGGTGCATACTGGAGAGGCGACGAAACCCGCCAGATGCTCACCCGCATTTACGGCATAACCTTCCCGAAGAAGTCGCTTCTCGACGAATACCTCGTTCTTCTCGAGGAGGCCAAGAAGAGGGACCACAGGAAGATAGGCAAGGAGATGGAACTTTTCGCCTTCTCCCAGAGAGTGGGCCAGGGCCTTCCTTTGTGGCTGCCCAAGGGCGCCGCGCTCCGTGACCGCCTCGAGCAGTTTCTCCGCAAGATACAGAAGGAATACGGCTATCTCCAGGTGGTAAGCCCTCACATAGGCAACAAGGCTCTTTACGTCACCTCGGGCCACTGGGCAAAGTACGGTAAGGACTCGTTCCGCCCCATTACCACTCCGCAGGAGGGTGAGGAATACCTCCTCAAGCCTATGAACTGCCCTCATCATTGTGAAATCTACCGCACAAGGCCTCGCTCGTACAAGGACCTTCCGCTCCGCTTTGCAGAGTTCGGAACAGTGTACCGCTACGAGCAGAGCGGCGAGCTCCACGGACTTACCCGCGTCCGCAGCTTCACCCAGGATGACGCCCACCTTTTCTGCCGCCAGGACCAGATCAAGGAGGAGTTCTGCAAGGTCATAGACATCATATTATATGTGTTCAAGACCTTGGACTTCAAGGAATTCACTGCTCAGATTTCACTTCGCGACAAGGTTAACCGCGAAAAGTACATAGGCAGCGAGGAAAACTGGGAGAAGGCAGAGTCGGCAATCATCGAAGCTGCTGCAGAGAAGGGGCTCCCTACGGTTGTGGAGTACGGCGAGGCTGCGTTCTACGGCCCTAAGCTCGACTTCATGGTGAAGGATGCCATAGGAAGGTCATGGCAGCTCGGCACAATCCAGGTCGATTACAACCTTCCGGAGCGCTTCGAACTCGAGTATGTGGGCAGCGACGGCGGCAAGCACCGTCCTGTCATGATCCACAGGGCTCCGTTCGGTTCTCTCGAAAGATTCGTGGCCGTTCTTCTTGAACACACCGGCGGAAAGCTTCCTCTCTGGCTCACTCCGGAGCAGGTTATTGTGCTGCCAATCAGCGAAAAGTATGCTGATTACGCAAATAAAGTTTGCAATTTGCTCAATAATTCCGATATTCGCGCCTCTATTGATGACCGTAATGAAACCATCGGAAAGAGGGTCAGGGAAACGGAACTCAAGAGAATACCTTACATCCTTGTGGTCGGCGAAAAGGAAATGGAAGCCGGCAGCGTGGCTGTGAGAAAGCAAGGCGGAAAAGACCAGGGCACCATGCCTGTTGAAGAATTCATCGCGTTCATCCAGAACGAGGTGAAGTCTCAGCTTGCGTAGGCCCCTATACATATTAAGAACAGCCGTAAGGCACAAATACTTAGGAGGATTTAACCATCGCAACACCTTTCAGACCACGTCCGGCCAAGCCGAACAATTTACGCCCCAAGAATGACAGGACTCCTGTCAAGAAAGATGAGGACGGATTGAACATCAATGGACAGATTACTGCCCAGAGTGTTCGCCTTGTCGGGGAGAACATCCCCGAGCAGGGTATCTATTCGATTGCCGATGCCATGAAGATGGCTGACGATCAGGGTCTTGATCTGGTTGAAATCAGCGCTAAGGCCGATCCTCCGGTGTGCAAGATACTTGACTACCAGAAGTATCTGTACCAGCAGAAGAAGAAGGCGAAGGAGATGAAGTCGAATTCGGCCAAGGTAGTCATAAAGGAGGTGCGTTTCGGACCAAATACCGATGAGCACGACTTCCAGTTCAAACTCAAGCATGCCCAGGAGTTCCTTCAGGAAGGCTCCAAGGTGAAGGCTTCGGTGTTTTTCAAGGGCCGTTCCATTCTCTATTCCGAGATAGGCGAGAAACTTCTCCTGAGGTTCGCCGTGGAGCTTGAGGAGTTCGGAAGGGCGGAGCAGATGCCGAAGCTCGAGGGAAAGCGCATGATAATGATGATCGCTCCCATAAAGAAGAAATGATTGCCTCGTGAAGAGGTATACGATTTTATAAACAACAACAAAAAAATTTAACTATGCCAAAGTTGAAGACCAACTCCGGTGCCAAAAAGCGCTTCACGCTTACCGGAACGGGAAAAATCAAGAGGAAGCATGCTTACAAGAGCCACATCCTCACCAAGAAGACCAAGAAGCAGAAAAGGAACCTTACCCACGTGGCAGTAATCGAGACCGCTGACGTGAAGAGGGTAAAGGCTTTGTTGGCCAGGTAAATCTAAGTTAAACTAGGAAAGCAGTACAAAGCTTCGGTGAAACAGCCGGACACTGCCTCCGGAAAACAGTTAAATTATGCCAAGATCGGTAAATTCAGTAGCCTCAAGGGCTCGCCGCAAGAAGGTCCTCAAGCAGACCCGCGGCTATTTTCTTTCGAGAAAGAACGTATGGACGGTAGCAAAGAACACCTACGAGAAGGGTCTTACCTATGCTTACCGTGACCGCAAGAACAAGAAGCACTCGTTCCGCGCTCTCTGGATTCAGAGAATCAATGCAGCTGCACGCCAGTACGGAATGAATTACTCTCAGTTCATGGGCAAGATTGCCAAGCAGAACATCGGCCTCAACCGCAAGGTTCTCGCAGACCTCGCCATGAATAATCCTCAGGCTTTCGAAGCTATCATCAACTCTGTAAAATAGTTTGTGATGAGCTTGAAGGAGGTCCCCGGAAAAAGTTGGATAAAGTTCGGCTTCTGGGCTACGCTTTATCTGCTTTGGGTCATCTGGCTCGGAAACTGGTGGTGGATAATCGGACTTGCCGTAATCTTCGACTACAATGTTACCGGAAAGGTCAACTGGACCTTCTGGAAAAAAGAATACAGGGAAGGAGAGAAACCCAACATGCTGCTGGACTGGCTTGACGCCATAATCTTCGCAGTCGTTGTCGTCACGTTCATCAACATTTTTTTCATCCAGTCCTTCAAGATACCTTCCTCTTCGATGGAAAGCACCCTTTACACGGGTGACCATCTTTTCGTCGAGAAGCTGACTTACGGACCGAGGCTCCCGCAGACAGTCCTAAGCGTCCCTTTCACCCACAATGTCCTCCCCGGAGGCAAGGAGTCGTACTCCACGCTCATCCAGAACGATTACAGGAGGCTCGCGGGCTACAGGGATGTGAAAAGAGGCGACATAGTGGTCTTCGGTTTCCCGAATGGTGACACTGTTCTGACAAGATGTCCCGCAGAAGACTATCATGCTCTCTGCAGGATGGCGGGAAGAGAAAATGTCATCAGTCAATACGGTCCGGTCGTGGCAAGGCCTATGGACAAGAAGGACCACTACGTGAAGCGCTGCGTTGCTGTAGCCGGCGATTCTCTCAAGGTGGTGGACGGATATGTCTGGGTTAGGGCATGCGCAGACCGGGAATGGGAAAAACAGGAAGTGTGGCCCGGAGTGCAGTACACCTGCACCGTGACCATGAAGAGCAGCCAGAAGCTGCCGGCCAGGATACTTGATGAACTCGGAGTCAATGTGGCGGAACTCGTCTATGACCCGTATCTTCCCGGCTATCCTCAGTTCCCCCTTACGGAAGACATGAGACAGAAGGTTGAAAACTTCAGCTCAGTCGAGAGCGTGAGGCCGAACATAGACACGTGGCCGTCAGCCTACGACGACTCGTTCATGACACTTTTCCCTTTCATCAGGGGCCAGCACTGGACGAGAGACAACTACGGGCCGATATGGATACCTTCAAAGGGCACCAGCATCGACCTTACGCCGGAAAACCTTCCGTTTTACAGCAGGATAATCACGGCATACGAGGGCAACACCCTCGAGCTTGCAGGGGAAGACATCATAATCAACGGAGAGAAGGCGGAAACCTATACCTTCAGGCAGGATTATTATTTCATGATGGGAGACAACAGGCACAACTCGCTTGACTCCAGATACTGGGGCTTCGTGCCTGAAGACCATGTGGTCGGAAGACCGGCAATGGTCTGGCTCTCAACAGACGGGAACAGGCAGTTCCCTAAAAGCATAAGATGGAAGAGGTTCTTCAAATTCGTGTAAAAATTTGGTTTTCAGGAAAAACTTCGCGATATTTGCAGCCCTCTGGTTTAGAAAATTTTAAAAGTTAATATATTATGGCAAAGGTTTGTCAAATCACCGGCAGGAAGAGAATGATCGGCAACAACGTCGCTCACTCAAAGCTCCGCACCAAGCGCACCTTCGATCTCAACCTCAAGCATAAGAGGTTCTGGTCAGAAGAGGAGAAGAGGTTCATTACCCTCAAGGTCACTACAAAGGGTATGAGAACAATTATGAAGAATGGTCTTGACGCATGCATCAAGGATGCTCAGCAGAAAGGTTATATCAAACTTGTTTAATTAGAGTTGGACTATGGCAAAGAAAGCTAAAGGCAACAGGGTCCAGGTGATCCTCGAGTGCACCGAGCAGAGAGAAAGCGGTGTACCAGGTATGTCAAGATACATTACCACCAAGAACAAGAAGAATACGACAGAGCGTCTTGAGAGGATGAAGTATAACCCATACCTCAAGAAGGTGACTCTCCATCGTGAGATCAAATAATTAGGAGGATTGAGTTATGGCAAAGAAAGCAGTCGCAACATTCGCAGCAAAGTCAGGCTCAAAGAGCATGGTGAAGTGCATCCGCATGGACAAGTCTCCAAAGACCGGTGCATACGTGTTCTCAGAGGAGCTTGTGGAAACAGAAAAGGCAAAGGAATTCTTCGAGAAGAAGTAGGCATCTGCCCGACAGATTACGAGGCTGGCCCCATTTGGTGGTCGGCCTCTTTTTTTTGCCCGCGTTTTTGCGTAAATTTGCAGGTTACATACTTTGTATGTATTCATTAATTCAAAAGGTAGAGCAATGGGACTTTTCGACAAGGGAATGCAGAAAACCAAGAGAAGCTTTTTCGAGCGTCTCTCAAGGGCTGTCGTGGGCAAGTCGGAGGTGGATGAAGACACCCTCGATGCGATAGAGGAGGCTCTCATCGCCTCTGACATGGGCGTTGACACGACTCTCAAGATTATCGACAGCCTCGAAGAGAGGGTGGCGAAGGACAAGTACATGTCTTTCGACGAGTTGGTGGAGATGCTGCGCGAGGAGGTTTCCGAACTCCTCGATGTCGAGAACTCTGAAAACACCGAGGATGGTTTCGTGCTTGACAGGAAGCCATTCGTGATATTGGTGGTTGGCGTGAACGGAGTCGGGAAGACTACAACCATAGGCAAACTGGCCTCAAGATTTGCCGCTTCCGGCAAGAAGGTGGTGATTGGCGCAGCGGATACTTTCAGGGCAGCCGCAGTGGACCAGCTCAGCATCTGGGCGGAAAGGGCAGGAGTCGAAATCGTGAAGCAGCAGATGGGATCCGATCCGGCAGCTGTGGCGTTCGATACGGTCAAGTCGGCCGTTGCAAGGAATGCGGACGTGGTGCTGATTGATACTGCCGGCCGTCTCCACAACAGGGTGGACCTCATGAATGAACTTACCAAGATACGCAATGTGATGCGCCGCAGTATAGCAGATGCGCCGCACGAGGTGCTCCTCGTGCTTGACGGCAGCACCGGCCAGAATGCTTTCCAGCAGGCAAAGGAATTCAGCAGGGCGACTGATGTCACATCCCTCGCCGTCACCAAGCTGGACGGTTCTGCAAAGGGCGGTGTGGTAATAGGCATAGTGGACCAGTTCAGATTCCCGATCAGATTCATAGGCATGGGAGAAGGCATAGATGACCTCAAGGTCTTTGACAAGAAGGAATTTGTCGAATCGCTGTTCTCAAAGGAAGATCTCAGATAGAAATAAATTCAACAAGATATGAAAATCTCATATAACTGGCTCAAGGACTACCTTGAGTGCGACCTCGCCCCTGAGGCGGTAGCCGAAGCCCTCACCTCCATAGGTCTGGAGGTTGATTCTCTTGATGTTGTCGAGGAAATCCCCGGCGGTCTGGCAGGTGTTATCGTTGCTGAAGTGGTGGAGTGTGCAGAGCATCCGGACTCTGACCATCTTCACGTCACGAAACTCAACACCGGCGAGCCCGAACTGCTTCAGGTAGTCTGCGGAGCGCCTAACGTGGCTGCCGGCCAGAAGGTCCTTCTTGCGACTGTCGGCACTGTTCTCGGAGAAGACTTCAAAATCAAGAAATCCAAGATCAGAGGGGTGGAATCTTTCGGTATGATATGCGCTGAAGACGAGCTTGGCATAGGCCAGGACCATTCAGGCATCATGGTGCTCGACCCGGATGCACAGGTCGGCACGGCTGCGAAGGATTATCTCCACCTGGCTACGGACGCAGTGATAGAAATAGGGCTCACGGCCAACAGGGTGGACGCAGCTTCGCACATCGGAGTCGCACGAGACCTCTACGCATACCTCAGGCTGAACAATATCCCATGCAAACTCAATATTCCAGACGTTTCTGCCTTTGCCGAAGCGGAAGGGGAGGCCATTCCTGTCGAAGTGCAGGCTTCGGACGGTGCACCGCGCTACCAGGGACTCACCATCAGGGACGTGAAAGTCGGCCCTTCACCGGAGTGGCTGCAGAAGAAACTCCTTTCAGTGGGCCTTCGCCCTATCAACAACGTGGTGGACATCACCAACTTCGTGCTATTCGAGTCAGGACAGCCCATGCATGCCTTCGACGCATCTCACATTTCAGGCGGCAAGGTGGTTGTGCGCAAGGCTGCAGAAGGCGAAAAGTTCGTCACTCTCGACGGAGTGGAACGGACGCTTTCGGCTCTTGACCTCGTAATTGCCGATACCGAGAAGGCAATGTGTCTCGCAGGCGTGTTCGGAGGAGAGCACTCGGGTACCGTGGAAACAACCACGGAAGTCTTTCTCGAGAGCGCATATTTCAACCCTGTTTCAATACGCAAGAGCTCGAAGAGGCATGGACTCAAGACTGACGCGTCGTTCCGCTACGAAAGAGGCGCCGACCCCAATGCCGTTCCTTATGCCCTCAGGAGGGCCGCTCTCCTTATCTGCGAACTTGCTGGAGGCAAAATCTGCGGCAAGGTTCAGGAATCGTATCCGGAAGTGATCGAGAACAAGGTCGTTGACCTCGACTACGAAAGGATACAGAAGTTCATAGGCAAGAATATCGGTACTGAGACCATAGAGTTCATACTCGAGAGCCTCGCGTACAGCTTCCTTGAGAAGACTGACAAAGGCGCCGTGGTGGCAGTTCCTTCGTACATGATAGACGTGTACAGGGAGTGCGACATAGTCGAGGAAATCCTGAGGATATATGG
>JABUTS010000184.1 GCA_021443565.1 Bacteroidales bacterium
ACCTTCGCCTCGACGATCTCGCCCTTGGAATGGCCCAGAAGGGCTTTCCCTATGGGGGTGGTCACCGCAAGCTTGCCATGAGAGAAGTCAGCCTCGCTTTCGCCCACGAGGGTGAACTCCATCACCGAATTGGTGGCGTAATTCTTGATTTTCACCTTGTTGAGCATCTGCACCTTCTCTATGCCTATCTGCGACTCGTCTATGACGCGCGCTCCGGCCACAAGGTCCTGAAGTTTGGCTATATTGAGTTCGAGCAAGCCCTGTGCTTCTCGGGCCGCTTCATATTCCGCATTTTCAGAAAGGTCTCCCTTGTCTCTCGCTTCCGCAATCGCCGCAGAAATCACGGGGCGCTGGGCAAGCGCATCCTGAAGATCCTTCTTCAGCTTGGCAAGGCCTTCCTGGGTTACATAATGGATTTTTGCCATGTCTGTCTAATTTTGTTACAATATCAAAAAGGAGTCCCGCCTCCTGGAGGCAGAACCCGTATCACGATTGCAAATATAAAAAAATCCCTCGAAAAATCAAAGCTCCTTCCACTTGGGAGCAAGTATTTCCGACCATAGGACAGCCTTGCGCAAATCCTTTTTATCCAGCAGTTTCTGCACTTCGACCTCTGCCGCCGCCGTGCGGGAGCGGCGTCCTTTGGCTTTCTTGTCACGCTTTTCCATTTCAAATGAATCTGAGGCAGCCCTCACGGTCCTTCGCGAGCTGTCTGCCGAGTTCGTTCAAAGATGCAAATTTTTTTTCATCCCTGATTCTCTCCATGAAGGAAATCTCCATATCCAGCCCGTAGATATCTTCGTCGAAATCAAATATGTTGGTCTCTATGGTCATGGCTCCGTTGCCGGAAACAGTTGGACGGCAGCCTATGTTGCACATACCGTGGTACTCTTCTCCGAGCACATTGACCCTCACCAGATAAACACCCCCGCCGGGTATAAGTTTAAGGGGCTCATAAAGTTTCATGTTCGCGGTGGGGAAGCCTATGGTACGGCCGAGACAGTTGCCTGCGACCACCACGCCCCGGAGTCCGTAGGCATATCCCAGCATGCCCGCGGCCGACTTCACGTCACCGGAAGACAGTGCCTCCCTGATGCGGGTGGAACTCACCGCCCTGCCCCCTGCCGGAAGAGGAGAGGTGCGTATCACCTCCAGACCGAGGGCTTCCGCCACGGACGCCACATCCTCTGGAGAACTGCAGTCGGAGCCTATGCGGTTGTCATATCCGAGGAGCACAGTTCCAGCACCGAGGCGGCCGACTACTATTTCACTCAGATACTGCTCCATAGTCAAAGCGCTGAAACGCCTGGTAAACTCAAGGACCTCCACCCTGTCGACTCCGAGAGCCTTCATCATGGCCTTTTTCTCTTCAAGCGAGGTAAGCAGACGGAGATGGCGCGCATCCTGCTGCAGGACATTACGGGGATGAGGCCAAAGGGTGGCGACAGCGCTTTCCTCCCCACGCTCGCGGGCCACTCTCACAAGCTCATCTAAAACAAGACGGTGCCCGAGATGGACACCGTCGAAAAATCCGGTTGCTACAACCATCTTACCAGTTCGAAATCCTGTCTGTGAGGAAGGTCTGCATTCTTCGCATAGACTCGGCAGGCGGTCATATAGAAGCCCGCGCGGTCCGGTGCGATGTCAGCGGTATATACCACCACGTTATCCTCGTCCTTGCTGCCCGGAACGAACTCATATACTTCCTGAATATGATGGCGGCCCTTCTCGTCGGTCTTTGCGAAAAGCAGCTCTACACCTATCTCTTCAGGCTGCAGCACCTCGCCGAGATAAACCTTGACTTCAGCCTTGAAAGGCTGGCCGAAGCTCACCTCGTTGATGCCTGAGTCCGGAAGGACCTGTGAAACCACATTACCCTTATGCCACTCGCTGCGGAGCTTATTCTTCCATGCGGAAATCTCTCGGGCCTTTGCGAAGTCATCTGCGGCAATCTTCTCAAATCTCTCTGCCTGAGGCACATAATACTGGTTGAGATAGTCAGTGAGCATCCTGTTTGTGGTGAAGTTGCATGCCACCATCGCCACTGTGTTCTTGATATGGGAAATCCAGTCGGCGGAAATCGCGGTGACAGGATCCTTGTGGTAGAACGCAGCCGCAATCTCGTTCTCTATTATGTTGTAGATGGTGGCGGCATCAAGTTCATCCTGGAAGTTCTGGTCGGTGTAGGTCCTCTTCTGAGGGAGAGCCCAGCCGGCACCCGGCTTGTAGCCCTCAACCCACCATCCGTCAAGCACGGAAAAATGCATGACGCCGTTCATTGCCGCCTTCTCTCCCGACGTGCCGGATGCCTCGAGAGGACGGGTAGGGTTGTTCATCCATACGTCCACGCCCTGGACGAGATATTTCGCGAGAGTGATGTCGTAGTTAGGGACAAACACTATCTTGCCTATGAAACGGTCCTGCTTCGAGATGTCCACAATCATCTTGATGAGATCCTGGCCGGCCTTGTCTGCCGGATGGGCCTTGCCCGCAAAAATGAACTGCACAGGATGCTGAGGATTGTTCACAATCTCGTCGAGACGGTCGAGGTCGCGGAAAAGAAGGTGGGCGCGCTTGTATGTAGCGAACCTTCTTGCGAAGCCTATGGTGAGCACGTCGTCGCGGAGAGTCTCCTTGATTGTCACAATCTGCTTGGGCGAGTAGTGGTTGGTGGCTGCCGGGTCTGAAAGTCTTTCCTTGATCTGAGCCACGAGCCTGCGGCGGAGTATGTTCCTGGTGTACCATACCTCCTCGTCTGTGATCTGTCGTATGCCTTCGAAGCATGACTTGTCATAGTGGTGCGTCTTGAAGGCGTCTCCGAACACGCGTGAGTGGATGGTCTTCCATTCCGGCGCTGTCCAAGTAGGATAGTGGACGCCGTTGGTGACGTAGCTCACATGAAGTTCCTCAGGAAGATAGCCCGGCCACATATATGAAAGTATGTCCTGGCTGACCTTGCCGTGAAGCCATGAAACGCCGTTGACCTCCTGGGAGATATTGGCAGCAAGAGTGCTCATGGAGAACTTCTCGGAAGGATTCGCTCCGTTCACCTTGCCGAGATCCATCATAGTCTCCCAGTCTATCTTGAGACGCTGAGGGAAGTGGCCGAGGTACCTCATCATCATACCGTCGTCGAAGGCGTCATGGCCTGCAGGCACAGGAGTATGGGTGGTGAAAAGAGAAGATGCCCTCACAACCTCGAGAGCCTCGGTGAATTCGAGTCCATTCCCGTTTATGTACTCTGAAAGCCTTTCAAGGCCTATGAACGCAGCGTGGCCCTCATTGCAGTGGTATATCTGAGGATTGAGTCCGAGTTTGCGGAGAGTCCTTATGCCTCCAAGGCCGAGCAGCATTTCCTGTTTGAGGCGGTTCTCCCAGTCGCCTCCGTAAAGGTGGTGGGTAACCTGCCTGTCCTCCGGAAGATTGTCAAGATAGTCGGTATCAAGCAGGTAGAGGTCGGTGCGGCCGACTTCAACCTTCCATATTCTTGCGTTGAGATTGCGGCCCGGGAAAGATACGCATACAGTCATCCAGTTGCCGTTCTCATCACGAACCGGAGATGCAGGAATCTTCATGAAATCCTGAGCATCGTACTTGGAAACCTGCTCGCCCTGAGACGAAAGCATCTGGGTGAAGTAGCCGTAGCGGTAGAGAAGGCCCACTGCGACCATGTTCACGTTCATGTCGCTGGACTCCTTGAGATAGTCGCCGGCAAGTATGCCGAGACCGCCGGAATAGATCTTGAGCGAGGTGTCGAGACCATACTCCATGCAGAAATAGGCTATGGAAGGGGTATTCCTCTGTGCCTTTGCCGCCATGTATGTGTTGAACTCGTCCATAACGGACTTGAGCTGGGCAAGGAAGGCCTCGTCGGCCTCAAGCTTATGATAGGTTTTCCTGCTCACGCTGTCGAGCATGGCAATCGGATTCTCACCTGACTTTACCCATGCTTCGGCGTCTACAGCCTTGAATAGATTCTTCGCACTTTCGTTCCAACACCACCAAAGGTTTCGTGAAAGGGTCTCCAGGTCCTTGAGTTTTTCAGGAAGATGCCTGGCGATCATGACACTGTTCCAGGAAGGCTGTTTTACATCAAATTTTCTGTACTGCATATTTGAATTTCAAAGGGGAAACCCCGTCCATTTCTGGATGAGGTTTCCCGGTAAATACACTATAAGGGCGATTTATCTGCCCTTCTTTTTCGTAGTTGTCTTTTTCTTTGGGGCTGCAAAGTTAACATCTGAAACGGAAATTGCATCATCTACCCTCAAAATAAAATCGCTCAACACGTTCATATAGTTGATAAACGCCTCGTATGGAGTGTCGTAAGGGTTGAACATCTTGTGGACGGCTCCGTCTGAGAAGAACTTTGTACACATATAATAGAGGTGGTCGCTCTCCTGGAGGTGGCCGAAATCCGACCACAGGGCCTCGTTGTTGAGGAGTGAGAGCTTCTCCACCTGGGCGTAGAGCTTGTTGAAGGCGTCCCTCTGGAGTTCGTTGCCGAGCCATGCGGTCACGTCCCTCTCCTCGTCTGCCCATGAAATCGCGTCCGGGACCTCGAGGGTATCAGCCGGAGTGAGCTTGCGCGCAGCCTGACTCGGAGTGACAAACTCCACGTCCTTGTCGGCTATGACCATCTCTGCGAAGTTCTTCATGAAGTCGAAGATGCCGCTTGCAGGCTTCTGGTGCTCTCCGAAAGTCTCATAGTCCATGAAAAGATTCACAATATCATCAGTCTCGAGAGCCTTCTTTACCCATGCAAGGTACTTGTCGGCAGTGAGAGGCCACTCTGACCATCCGCGGTCCGAGAAGCGGAAAGCTATGTCGTCGCTGAGGCTTGAGTTCTTGAGGAGAAGCTTCTGCTTCGGTGCCAGGAAGCCGCTATATGCGAAATTCGGGCTCTTCCATCCGAGGATGTGCTTTGCGCCTTCAGTGAGAACGGTCTTGAATCCCATGTTGTATACCATCTCGCCTATCGCGTCCGAGTAGATGAGCTCCGTGTTGCGGAAAGCCTTTGGGGTTACGCCGAAATACTCCTCTATCGCCGCCTTGTGCTTGAGCACCTGGTGCTCGAACTCAGGCTGGCTGCCGAGAGAAGCGAGAGTGTGGTAGTAGGTCTCCGACAGGAACTCCACGCTGCCTGTCTCAGCGAGCTTGCGGAAGCTGTCTATAACCTCCGGCGCATAACGGTCAAACTGCTCAAGAGCCGAGCCGGTGATTGAGAAGCACACCTTCATCTTTCCCTTACTCTCCTTTATAAGGTCAAGAAGAAGCTGGTTCATAGGGATGTAGCACTTCTGGGCTATCCTCCTGAGGATGGTTCTGTTGGCAAAGTCGTCATAGTAGTGGGAATCCTTGCCTATATCGAAGAATCTGAACAGTCTCAATCTCTGAGGCTGATGTACCTGGAAATACAGACATATACTCTTTTTCATAATCCGGTTCCTTATTTGATTACTGATTCATAAACTTCCTTTATTTTCGCCGAGGCAGCCGTCCACTTGAGGGCATTAACCTCGTCGAAGCCTTCCTTTGCAGCAAATTCGCTGAGGGCTGGGTACTTGAGAAGGCCGTAGATTGCGTCTGCGATTGCATCCACCTCCCAGAAATCCGTCTTCATGGCATACTTGAGAATCTCGGCGCAGCCAGACTGCTTGGAGATTATCGAAGGCACACCCGTCTGCATGGCCTCAAGCGGAGAAATGCCGAACGGCTCCGAAATCGAAGGCATGATGTAGACGTCTGAAAGCTCGAACATCTTCTGGACATCGGCTCCACGGAGGAAACCGGTGAAGTGGAAACGGTCAGAGATGCCGAGACGGGCGACGTGGCGTATGCATTTGTTGAGCATATCACCGCTGCCGGCCATCACGAAACGGACGTTGTCCACTCTCTTGATGATCTTCGCCGCAGCCTCGATGAAGTATTCAGGGCCCTTCTGGTAGGTCACGCGTCCGAGGAAGGTGACAACCTTGTCCTTCACGCCCCTCTCGGGATTGAGCCTCTCGCGCCCGCTGAAGTCAACTGCATTGTAGGTGGCCACAACCTTGTCCGGGTCGCAGCCGTACTTGTTTATGCAGATGTTTCTGGTCAGCTCGGAAACGGCCATAACCTTGTCGGCTGCAGCCATGCCCTTCTTTTCTATGGCATATACGCGCGTGTCAATATTGTCGTCGCTTGCGCGGTCGAAAGACGTGGCATGAACATGGATGACAAGAGGCTTGCCGGTAAGTTCCTTGGCGGCGATGCCGGCAAGGTAGGTGAGCCAGTCGTGTGCATGTATGATGTCGAATTCATCCTTGTGCTGCATGGCTATGGTCGCGCAGACCATGGCGTAGCGTGCCACCTCTTCCATGAGATTGGCACCGTATTTCCCGGAGAATCTGAATTTCTGGCCGTACTGGATGCGGAAATCTTCCACCTGACGGCGTCTTTCCTCCTCCACGATGTCGGTAAAGGCCTCCGCTCCCACATAAGGGACCATGTTGGTACCCACATGGACGAACTTGACCTTTCCGAGGAACTCGTCAACGGTGGAAGTCATGACGTCCACTGCTACATCACTGGCGTTGATGATCTTGGCATTGGTCTGATCCTCGTCACCGGATGCGGAAGGCATGACAAAAAGCACCTCTACACCATTCTCGGCAAGACCCTTGGTCATGCCGTAGCAGGCTGTGCCTAGACCGCCTGAAATATGCGGCGGGAATTCCCAGCCGAGCATAAGCACTCTCATATACTATTCCTCCTTGTATTTGTTGATGAGATACTCGCATCTGAGAAGCGCGGCTGTAGTGCATGCGCTTGAAATGGCGCCATGGGCCTCGTGAGGAGGATCCCCGTCGTAAAGCTCTGAGAACGCGCTCACTCCGTGGCGGTTGATGTCGGCCATGAAGCCCTCGCGCAGGTATTCGGCCCTGTTGAGGGAGTTCGCGCCGTTCATGTTGAATATGATCTCGTAGTAGCGCTGCAGCAGTTCAGGGAATGCGCAGCCCTGATATTCGGTGAGGTCGCGGTCACGCTGCGAGCCCTCGTATACGCCACGGTAGTTTATGTTGCGGGGAGAAAGTGTCCTGATGCCTCTGGTGGTGAGAAGTTCGGACTTGACCGTGTGCATGATCTCGTTCTGAACCTCATCGTCTATAGGAGAATACTCCACGTATGCAGGTATGAGCATGTTTGGACGGACCTCATAATGGTCGCCGCAGTTGTCGACATAGTCGGTGAGATAGCCCCAGTCCTCTCTCCAGAAGGTCTTCTGGTAGTTCTCGAGGACAAGGTCGCGCACCTTCGACCATTTGTTCACGAACTCGCTCTTCTTCCTGTTGTACTTAGCCTCCATGTCAATGGCAAAGCAGAGAGCGTTGTACCACCATGCGTTGGTGTCAACCTGGTAGCCCGCGCGCTCGGTTACGGGGCGGCCGTCGACATAAGTGTTCATCCAGGTAAGTGCAACACCATCCATCTGGGCCCAGAGCAGGCCGTTAGGATGGAGAGTCACTTCCTTGCGCACGCCCGGGGCATAACTCTCTATGATGCCCTTGAGGGTGTCAGCGTACTTTGTCCATATCTTCTTCTCGGCCCCCGTGAAGCGGATGTACTGCTGGAGCACGTCGGTAATGAGAAGCGGAGCCTCTATCTGGGTGGTCTTGTGGAAGAGACGCTCCTGATTGTCGGCTATGAGATTGTCGAGAATGGCTTCGAAGTCCGCCGTGTTGCCATCGGCATACAGGGTGAGGCCCGGGAGGGAAAGCAGGGTTTCCCGGAGAAGGCCGGTCTCAAGCCATGAGAATCCTGCGCAGATCTGCTTCTTTCCGTTGCGCTCCACCTTGAACTGGCTGGCGTTGTGAAGAAGAACATCCATATAGCTCTCCAGAGGAGATACGTTCTTGAGATATTCGTTGAACTTGCGCTTTATCGATCTCTGGTTCACCGGTTTGAGAGATGCGGAAAGCACCACCACGTCTCCCGGCTTCATTTCAAGGGAGAAGATGCCTGGAACCAGAAGGTCCTCGACACAGTCGAAACCGCGGCGCATCTCATCAGAGTATGTCACTCCGTTGTACCAGTAAGGTGAGTGGCGGTACTCTGCCGGGGCGCTGAGCTGGAGGTTGAGAGTCGGGAAGCCATGATACATGCAGTAAGCCGCGCCACCCGGAATCCCGGTGAAGCCGGTGTATGCCGTGTCGTTCTGATGCGTGAGGTCATGTACATGCCTGAACGCAAGGAAAGGTTTGAGTTTCAGGCTGGCCTTGGCAGGCGCAGACACAAGTTCATACGAAATCATGAGCTGGTCGCTGCCGGGAACAAGCATGATCTTTTTCCTGAACACGATGGCTCCGACCTTGTATGTGATGGTTGGAACTGTGTCGACGTCGAAGTCGACAATGTACTTGTGGCCTCTCGGCTCATAAACGTCACCGTAGCAATGAATGCCGAGATTGAACTGTTTGCCGTTTACGACAAGGCTCTCGTCAACGGAAGAGAGGAGCATGTGCTTCTGACCTCCGAAAGCATCCACCGGAACAGCAAAAAGTCCATGATACCTTCTGGTGTTACATGTCACGATCGACGTGTTGCAATACGCACCCGTCCTGTTCGCAAAGATAATTTCCCTCTTGAGCGAATATGACAGATTCACCAGCTCGGACTTGTTGAATTTCAGAAAAGCCATATTGGTGTCAAATTAATGTTAATCTTTTTTCATCAGGACAACTGCCGTCCTGCTTGGCAGGTATAGCTGCAGAGTTGCGTCGTACCCTTTCACCCCGTTCGGCGACTTCCGATCGAGGGTGAAATGCTCCTCGCCCGTCCTGACGCGTGAAAAACCGCTGAACTGTTCCATGTCTGTGGACAACACCGTCACCCATCTTCCGGCAGGAGCCGCGAACCCGTAATCCGCGAAAGAACCTACTGGATTGAAATTTAGCGCAAAGATACAATCTTTCCGCCGGAAAATTAGAATCTTTTTCTCTTCATCTTGAACCATGAGTTCGGCAGGAACGGACAGAAGTTCAGCCTGACGGGCCAGGGAGAGCATTTCCTTGTCAAAAAGCATGAGTCCCCGGTAGCGGAGATAGTCAGCCTTCATCAGGCTCCACTGCCTCCTTGCGTACTTGTACGACCATCCGTTTCCCGCTCTCGGGAAGTCTATCCATTCCGGATGACCGAATTCGTTCCCCATGAAGCAGAGATATCCGTTACCCGCCGTCGCCATGGTCACTAGCCTTATCATCTTGTGAAGTGCTATGCCTCTATCCACCACGGCCGAAACCGACTCCTTGTTCATGGACGTATACATCTCGCTGTCTATCAGACGGAAAATCAGGGTCTTGTCTCCAACCATGGCTTGGTCGTGGCACTCGGCATAGCTTACGGTGCCCTCGTCGGCCCTCTTGTTGGTGAGTTGCCACCACATCTCTCCCACGCTCCAGTCCTGGTCCGGAATCTCCTTGATCCACTTTATCCAGTTGTCGGCCACCCCCATGCTCATCCTGAGGTCGAAGCCCACCCCTCCCTGCTCGAAAGGTGCCGCGAGACCGGCCATTCCGCTGACATCCTCAGCTATGGTCACGGCATCGGGATTTGCCTCCTTTATGAGCATGTTCGCAAGGGCGAGATAGGTCACCGCACTCTCATCCACCCCTCCGTCGAAGTACGGATCATAGCCCACGAAATCTTTCCCCAGACCGTGGTTCCAGTACATCATGCTGGTCACGCCGTCGAAACGGAAGCCGTCGAGCTTGTATTCGTCAGACCAGAACTTGCAGTTGCTCAGCAGGAAGGCGAGGGTCTGGGTTTTGCCGTAGTTGAAACAGCGCGAACCCCATGCCGGATGGCGGCCCTGATCTCCGGAATAGAAATACAGGTCGTCGCGTCCGTCGAAAAGGCCAAGGCCTTCGGCCTCGTTGTCTACCGAATGGGAGTGGACTATGTCCATGACCACAGCCAGGCCCAATCCGTGCGCCTCGTCCACGAGAGCCTTGAACTCCTCCGGGGTGCCGAAGCGCGAGCTGAGGGCATAGAAATTCGAAACCTGGTAGCCGAACGAACCGTAGTACGGGTGCTCCTGCAGAGCCATCACCTGAAGGGTGTCGTATCCCAGTTCCGCAACATGGGGCAGCACGTCCCTGCGAAACTCCTCGAAGGTGCCCACCTTTTCCTTTTCGGTGGCCATGCCTATGTGGCACTCATA
>JABUTS010000177.1 GCA_021443565.1 Bacteroidales bacterium
GAAGGTTGAGGTGGTAGAGGCAATCCTGCTCGTTGAGCATGTCCGCCATGCCTTTCTCAATGGGCTGGACAACGACGACAGATGCGTTGAAATCGGTCTTCTGGTTTGTGCGCCAGATAATCCAGTCTACAAATCCGCGGAGGAAGTTGCCTTCTCCGAACTGGATTACTTTCTCGACGTAAGTTTTTGCTGCAGGAGCAGTTTTGCGGTTTAGACGTTCCATTTTGTTCCGTTATTTTTAGTGTTGCAGACAAAAGTATAAAAAAATTCGTGAACGTACACGGAAATAGTTTGATTTATTTTTAAATTTGTGGTTGGAACAATCATAACACTAACCGATATGTCATTCATCAACAAAGATTTCATGCTCACGAACAAGTACGCTGAAAAGCTGTACCACGAGCATGCCGAAAAAATGCCCATCATAGATTACCACTGCCATCTGATTCCTCAGATGATAGCGGAAAACTGGCAATTCAAAGACATCACGGAACTCTGGCTCGGAGGCGACCACTACAAATGGCGCGCAATGAGAGGCAACGGCGTTCCCGAAGAATACATAACAGGAGGAATGAGTTCCTGGGAGAAGTTCCAGAAATGGGCAGAGACAGTGCCGTATACCATGAGAAACCCTCTCTATCACTGGACTCACCTCGAGCTCAAGAGGGTGTTCGGAATAGACAGTCTTCTCTCCCCTGCCACTGCCAAGGAAATCTTCGAGGAGTGCAATGCCAAACTCGCAACGGAGGAATTCCGCGGTCAGGAACTGATCAAGAAATTCAATGTCGAGACCGTCTGTACCACTGACGACCCTGCAGACGACCTCCGCTACCACAAGCAGATTATGGAGAAGCCTTTCGGTGTGAAGGTGATACCAGCATGGCGTCCCGACAAGGCCATGGCAATTGAGAATCCAAAGGCATACAAGGAATACGTCAAGAAACTCGGAGAAGCTGCAGATATGGAAATCAGTTCGTACAGCGACCTGATGGAAGCTCTCCGCAAGCGCCACACTTTCTTTGAGTCTATGGGCTGCAAACTTTCAGACCATGGTCTTGAGACTTTCTATGCTGCTGATTACAAACAGATTGAAATTGAGGCAATCTTCAAGATGGTTATGCTCGGCAAGACTCCGGGCGAGAAGGAACTTGAGAAATTCCGCAGCGCTTGTCTCCACGACTTTGCCGTCATGGACGCAGAGGCAGGCTGGACACAGCAGTTCCACATCGGTGCAATACGCAACAACAACAGCAGGATGTTCGACATACTCGGAGCCGACACAGGCTACGACGCCATCCACGATGTGCAGTGTGCAGCAGCAGGACACAGATTCTTCGACCGTCTCACAAAGGAGGGACGCCTCGCCAAGACCATACTTTACTGCCTCAATCCCAAGGACAATGAAGTGCTCATGACCATGGCATACACCTTCAACGACGGCACAGTACCGGGCAAGATGCAGTTCGGCTCAGGCTGGTGGTTCCTCGATCAGGAGGACGGCATGCGCAAGCAGATGAACGCCCTCTCAGTGCTCGGCCTCTTCTCCCGTTTCGTGGGCATGCTCACCGATTCCCGCAGCTTCATCAGCTATCCTCGCCACGAATACTTCCGCCGCATACTCTGCTCAGTGCTCGGCGAAGACCTCGAAAAGGGCAAGCTCCCGGCTTCAGAACTCGAATTCATAGGAAAGATGGTTGAAGACATCTCATACAACAACGCAAAGAATTATTTCAACTTTTAGGTAATGGCAACCTACCTCAGAATCAACCCTGCTGACAATGTCGCGGTAGCCCTGAAGGAAATCCCGGCCGGCTTCACCGTGAATGTTGACGGCAAAGCCGAAGTGGTCATCAGCGAAACCATACCTGCCGGCCACAAATTCACCCTCACGGACATGAAGGCCGGAGACAACGTCATCAAGTACGGCTTCCCTATTGGTCATGTCACCAGAGACGCAGCCGCCGGCACCTGCATAGACCACAGCTGCATCAAGACTAATCTCGAAGGTCTGCTCGACTACTGCTACGAGCCTTCGCTTACCGAAATCGAGCCTTCGGCCGACAAACTGACTTTCAAAGGTTTCAGACGCGGTGACGGTCAGGTTGGCATACGCAACCAGATATGGATCATACCTACGGTCGGCTGTGTGAACGGCGTTGCCGAGAACATAGCCAAAGGTCTTCGCGAGCAGGTGGGAAGCGCGACGGGAAGTGTTGACGCGATTGTCGCCTTCCCTCATAATTACGGCTGTTCGCAGTTGGGCGAGGACCATGAAAACACACGCAGGATTCTTGCCGATATGGTTCATCACCCCAACGCCGGAGGTGTGCTGATTGTTTCTCTCGGCTGCGAGAACAACCAGCTTGAGCCTTTCATGGAACTTGTGGGAAAGGTTGATGGTTCGAGGGTTAAAACCATTAAGGTTCAGCAAGTTGAAGGCGACGAGACAGCTGAAGGAATAAGGCTCGCGAAGGAGATTTTCGATGTATGTTCAAATGACGTGCGCAGCGAAGTGCCAGTCAGCGAGCTGAAGGTGGGGCTAAAGTGCGGAGGTTCGGACGGACTTTCAGGCATCACAGCGAACCCTCTGCTCGGCGTGTTCTCCGACTGGATTGTTGCCCAAGGCGGCACGACGGTGCTGACCGAGGTGCCGGAGATGTTCGGAGCAGAAACCATACTGATGAACCGTTGCCAGGACGCAGAGACCTTCGAGAAGACCGTGAGCCTCATAAACGACTTCAAGGCCTATTTCATGAAGAATGAGCAGCCTGTCTATGAAAACCCTTCGCCGGGCAACAAGGCTGGAGGCATATCCACCCTCGAAGAGAAGTCTCTGGGCTGCACCCAGAAGTGCGGCAAGAGCATAGTGCGGGACGTGCTGAAATATGGCGATCGTTTGAGCGTCAAGGGCTTGAATCTCCTGAGCGCTCCGGGCAACGACCTCGTCGCGTCCACCGCCCTTGCGGCTTCCGGCTGCCAGATAGTGCTTTTCACCACAGGCCGCGGCACTCCGTTCGGAAGTTTCGTGCCTACCATGAAAATATCCACCAACTCACCTCTCGCGGCCAGAAAGCCGGGTTGGATAGACTTCAACGCCGGGGTAATCGCGGAGGACGAGCCGATGGAAGTCACTGCTGCCCGCTTCAGGGATTTCGTGCTGGCCGCCGTTAACGGAAATCCAGTTAACAACGAGAAAAACGGAACGAGGGAAATCGCAATCTTCAAGAAGGGCGTAACCCTTTAAGACAGAAGGGGGTGGACAGAAATTCCGTCCACCCCCTTCTCATGTTTATGAGCTGGGAACAAAGCCCTTTGACACGACTGTCAATAATTTTCCAGATTATATTTGTTTAGTATATCCATATGAACATAGCAGTCGCGTATCGGCGGTTGCTTTCTCATTATAATATAATCAGCCAGAGTCACCACGGCATCATGTGACTGTCTGTCTGTATGCTGGGTGATAAGAAGGTTCACAAGACCCTCCCTTACAGCTTCCACGTTGCCGTCCAGGTTGTCATAGCCTATCACGCAACGCTGGTTGTCAGGGTGTCGTTTGAAGAAGTCGGATAGCAGATGCACACGGGAATTGAACATGACGACATGCTTGATTCCGGGATGTAGTTCATGGAAGGATTCCAGCGCCTCATTGGTGGACCGTGCATCTGAAGGGTCAATGAACAGATTGTATATTACGCACTCCGGGAAATAGGTCTCGATGAAATCCGTAAAGCCCGCTCGGCGGTTGATCGTAGGGTCAGAAAGACGGGACTTGTCCCTCTGGATTCTCACCACTACTATTTCCTTCACCTCATCCTCACGCCTTCGGTCTGTCAGAAGGCTGGCGCAGAGGTAGCCGCTCTTGTACATGGGCATGCCGTAATAGGCCAGATAGTTTCCCTCCTCCAGTCTGGTATCCACATAAACATAAGGTATATCCATGGCATTCAGCTTGTTGACCAGTTCCATGGTGTCGTTCTTGAACAGAGGAGGTATAACCACGCCCGACGGCCTGCTCTCAAGCATCCTTTCCGCAGCCGTCTTGAAAGATGCAGAATCATACTGGTCATAAAGGAATACGTTTGTGGAGATATTGAGTGAAGAGACCGCTTCTCCTCCTGCGACGAAGCCGTCGTAAAGCATTTCCCAGTATTCTCCCTTGTTGTATTTGGGAAGAAGCAACGCAATCTCCCTCTTGCTCTTGGTTGCAAGCAGGGATGCATACAGGTTGGGTTCATAATTCAGCAGCTTGATGGCCTCGCGTACCTTGGCCTCGCTTTTCTTTGAAACTTCACCCCTGTTATGGAGCACTCTGTCAACAGTTCCCTTGGATACACCAGCCTTTTCCGCAACGTCAAAGATAGTTATCTTTTTTTCATCCATATTTTCACACATATTCTGAAACAAAGGTAGAAAAAAATTCCGTGACCGTGCACGAAAATCACGGAATCTTTTATATTTTTGCAATTGTGAAAAAACATAATATACTATAAACACATGGCAAAAGTTATCACCTTCGGAGAAATCATGCTCCGACTCAGCCCTGAAGGAAACGACAGGTTCATCCAGACAGATGCTTTCCGCATCATTCCAGGCGGCGGCGAAGCCAACGTGGCAGTAAGCCTCGCCAATTACGGACATGACTCATACTATGTGAGCAAGCTTCCGAAGCATGAAATCGGCCAGATTGCAGTGAACGCCCTCCGCAGGTACGGCGTCAACACCGACTACATCAGCCGCGGCGGAGACCGCATAGGCCTCTACTATGCTGAGACTGGAGCGTCCATGCGTCCTTCCAAGGTCATCTACGACCGCGCAAACTCCGCAATAGCAGAAGCAAACCCGGAGGACTTCGACTTTGACGCAATCATGGAGGGAGCTTCATGGTTCCACTGGTCGGGCATCTCCCCTGCCATCTCGGACAAGGCGGCTGAACTCACCAGGCTCGCATGCGAAGCTGCAAAGCGTCACGGAGTCACTGTCAGCGTGGACCTCAATTTCCGCAAGAAGCTCTGGACCAGCGAGAAGGCAATATCAATCATGCGACCTCTCATGAAATATGTCGACGTGTGCATAGGAAACGAGGAGGATGCAGAGCTCTGCCTCGGCTTCAAGCCTGACGCAGACGTGGAGGCAGGCAACACAGACGCAGCCGGCTACGAAGGCATCTTCAGGCAGATGATGCAGGAATTCGGTTTCAAGTATGTGGTATCTACCCTCCGCGAGTCGTTCTCGGCTACACGCAACGGATGGAAGGCCCTAATATATGACGGCAAGGAATTCTATCAGTCAAAGCGTTATGAGATTGACCCTATAATAGACCGCGTTGGCGGCGGAGATTCATTCTCGGGCGGTCTCATCCACGGCATGCTCAAGTACGAAGGCGACCAGGCTTCCGCCCTTGAGTTCGCAGTTGCCGCATCTGCTCTCAAGCACACCATCAACGGCGACTTCAATCTTGTCAGCGAGGCAGAGGTGCTCAGTCTTGCCGGCGGAAATGCAAACGGACGCGTACAACGCTAATTATCTGAGACATGGCAAAATACAGCAAACTGGAAGTGATCCAGACCATGAAGGCGACCGGAATGGTCCCGGTATTCTACAATTCGGATCCCGAAGTGTCCAAGAACGTGCTCAAGGCCTGCTATGACGGTGGAGTCAGGGCTTTCGAGTTCACCAACCGCGGCGACTTCGCCCAGGAAGTATTCGGCGAACTCGTGAAGTATGCCAACAAGGAACTTCCCGGCATGATAGTGGGCATAGGCTCGGTGGTTGACCCCGCAACAGCGGCAATGTACCTCCAGCTTGGTGCGAACTTCGTTGTCGGTCCTCTTTTCAACCCTGAGATCGCCCCTATCTGCAACCGCAGGCTCGTACCTTACTGCCCCGGCTGCGGCACCGTATCTGAGGTTGGCAAGGCCCAGGAACTCGGCTGCGACCTCTGCAAGGTATTCCCCGGCGACGTGCTCGGACCTGCTTTCGTGAAGGGGCTGCGTGCACCTATGCCTTGGAGCCAGATTATGGTGACAGGAGGCGTCAAGCCTACCCGCGAGAACCTCGAAGGCTGGTTCAAGGCAGGCGTGACCTGCGTCGGAATGGGCAGCAATCTCTTCCCTAAGGAGGTAATCGCGGCAAAGGAGTGGTCAAAGATCACCGAGCTCTGCAAGGGAGCGCTTGAAATTATCAAGGAAGTCAAATAACAACCACGTATATGAGTACACAAACCAAACTGATGAGCAACTGGCGCTGGTGGCTCTGCTCGCTGCTTTTCGTGGCGACTACAGTCAACTATCTCGACCGTCAGGTGCTTTCCCTCACCTATGAGGACTTCATCAAGCCGGCGTTCGGCTGGACCGATAACGATTACGGCACAATCACTTCAATCTTCTCCATCCTCTATGCCATCTTCTGCCTCTTCGCAGGCAAGTTCGTGGATTGGATGGGTACCAAGAAGGGTTATCTCATCGCCATTGGAGTATGGTCTGCAGGTGCATGCATCCATGCGCTCTGCGGGTTGGGCACCGAGGCAATTGTAGGCGAACCTATTGCAGAAGCCCTCGCAAAGGGTGGCACTGCCGCAACCGCAGTGGCGACCACTTCAGTATACCTCTTCCTCCTCTGCCGCGGCATTCTCGCCCTCGGCGAAGCCGGAAACTTCCCTGCAGCAATCAAGGTCACTGCCGAGTACTTCCCTAAGAAGGACCGTGCATTCGCCACTTCAATCTTCAACGCAGGCGCGTCTGTAGGCGCTCTTGCAGCCCCTCTCTGCATCCCGCCTCTCGCAAAGGCATGGGGTTGGGAAATGGCTTTCATCGTAATCGGTGCCCTCGGCTTCCTCTGGATGTTCTTCTGGGTATTCATGTACGAAAGGCCTGAAAAGAGCAGATTCGTGAACGAAGCCGAACTTGAATACATCCATCAGGATGACGAGGAAGACCAGAAGGCCGTTGCCACCGAGGAGACTGAAGAGGCGGCAATTCCTCTGCTCAAGAGCTTCGGTTACAGGCAGACATGGTCATTCATCGCCGGCAAGTTCTTCACAGACGGTGTATGGTGGTTCTTCCTCTTCTGGGCCCCAAGCTACTTCAAGAACCAGTTCGATGCGCCATCATACACGGCTCTCGGACAGGGACTTATCTTCACTCTATATGCCATCGTTACCGTAGTATCCATCTTCGGCGGCTACCTGCCCAAGATTTTCGTGGAGAAGAAGGGCATGCACCCTTACAACGGCCGTATGCTCTCACTGCTGATTTTCGCATTCTTCCCGCTTTGCGCACTTCTCGCACAGCCTCTCGGAATGCATTTCAACAGCCCTTGGTGGCCGGCAATACTTATAGGTCTCGCAGGAGCGGGCCATCAGGCATGGTCGGCAAACCTCTTCTCGACTGTAGGCGACATGTTCCCAAAGAGCACCATCGCGACAATCACGGGCATAGGCGCAATGGCAGGCGGCATAGGCTCAATGATTATCCAGAAGGTGGCGGGCAAGCTCTTCACCTACGCTGAAACAGCAGGCTCATCCTTCACCTTCCTCGGTTTCGAGGGCAAGCCTGCAGGCTACTTCATCATGTTCTGCTTCTGCGGCGTGGCTTATCTCATCGCATGGTCAATTATGAAGTCCCTCGTACCTAAGTACGCTCCTATCAAGCAGTAAGCTTCTGAGCATCGCACAGATGTACGAAACATAAAAGAGGTGGCAGAAATTCTGTCACCTCTTTTTGTTTAGAGAGTTTCCCGGAAAAGGCTGCCATCCGCTACAGATGCAGATAGAACGGTGCTACAGGAAGTCCCTGTACATTGGCAAGATTGCCCGGCTTGAAGTCTCCCCAGCCGTATCGGACCTCCTTCGGATCCGGCACGAATTCGCTCGTAATCCTGAGGTAGCCGCCCCATTCATAAAGAGCGTAAGTCACAGGATACCAGACAGTATCGCCGCCTCGCACCTCGAGCCCCTCTATTTCCCTCCAGCGGTTCAGGCCGAGAGGACAGTTGGTAAGGCGCACACCTATCATTGACGGATTGCCGTCGGGATGGAAAATCTCCACTGCCTCAGGAGATTCGCAGGCTATACCAGTGAATCCGTACTGGCGGTTGAGCGCATAGAATGCGAGCCTCTCCCCCACCTCCATCTTGCGGCAAGGATGTATGTTGTCTTTCTCGAAGCTTGCCACAAGGTCGTTGGTCACTATCGTGCCTGTATTTTCCACGGCATGGGCAACTTCGTGCTGTGCGGCCCTGAGCGCTGGAGCCAGGTTCGTTTCAGGCTTGTATACGAAAGGTGCTATCTCGGTCATGTAGAAAGGAAGTTCGCTGCCTTCGTCGCCGAAGCGGGAGCGGAAATACTTTATGAGGTGACTCATTCTCTCCACGAAGACATTGTCGGCACCGACGTTGGAGCAGCCCTGATACCAGATGAAGCCCTTGATGGTGTAACCGGCGAGAGGATTGAACATGGCATTGTGTGCCCATGAAGTGCGGAGCCATGCCGGTGTATTTTCCAGACCTTCGAAAGAAACGTCGTCTCCCCATGCGCCAACGTCCTCCTTTGGCAGCCAGCTCTCAACCCTTGTGCCGCCGTAAGAGCAGTTGATTATGCCCACGGGCACGTCAAGCACCTGATTGAGCTTGCGCGCAAAGAAATATGCGGTGGCGCTCATGTCTGCCATCTCGTTCGGAACCGCCTTCAGCCACCTGCCCTTGCCGTCGGTCACCAGTTCGTACGAGCCTGTGATTGGCTCGTTGTACATCCTGATTCTATCCGGTGCTGGAGTCTGGCTCATAACCTGCTCTATACCCTCGACAGGGCAGTTGTAGAAGCCCTTCAGAGGCATTTCCATGTTGGACTGGCCTGAAGCGAACCAGACCTCTCCAATCAAGACGTCCTTGATGGTGATGGTCTCTCCGTCGCCGCGTAAAGTGATTGAGCACGCCTTGTAAGAAGCCTCCGGAGTCTGGACTGCAGTCTGCCAGAAGCCTTCGGAATCGGTCTTCGCCTTGTAGCTCCTGCCGTTCCATGATGTGGTTACGCTGACAGATGCCCCCGGGGTGGCGTGTCCCCACACAACTGCCTGGCTGTTCTGCTGTAATACCATGCCGTCGCTGCACGGCTGTCTGAGTGCAAGTTTTGCCTGCACGCCGACTGCGAGCAGCATAGCCGCAGCAGTCAAAAGAAAACGTTTCATATACATTGTGAATTATTGGAATCTCATCAACAAGCCTTCGCGACCTTCAAGGTTGAAAACTTTAACTAAATTACGGAAAAGTCCTGTCAAAATCAAAATCCAAAATTTATTTCCGATTTATGGCGTCATGTCGGCATTTTTTGGTACTTTTATGGCTTGTGAATTTATCCTCTGTATTGGATGGCAATACACAAAATTTTCGGGAATCATGAAAAGGCTTGGACTGGTAAACAGGTTGAGAATATACATTACGGGTGCGGTGACGGTATTATTTTCCGTTGCCATGTTCCTTGTCAATGCCAGTTCGAGAAAAGCCGTCCTGGACACAGAGATGGCTAATGAGAAGATTGACCTGGCGCACACTGCAGAACTGCTCTGCATTCTGTCTGAAAGGGGCATGGATCCTGACGAACTGGAAATATGCGCAGAGGCAACTGGAGCGGACTGACAGCCAAGAATACCATTTAGAATAACATTTAATGCACTGACATATGGACAACTACAAGATTACCCGACAGGATGAGAGCATCATAGTGAGCATCTCAGGGCGGCTTGACACTCCCAGGGCAAGCAAGCTGGACCTTGATACCCAGAACCTGCTGACAGCGGAAATCAAGGCCGTAACTTTTGAGATTGGCGAGCTCAACTATATAAGCAGCAGTGGCATACGCTGTTTTGTGCGCATATACAAAGAGGCAAAGGCAAATGGTTCGGAGTTCAAGGTCAAAAACATGCAGCCTTCAATCCGAGAGATTTTCGACGCGACCGGAATTTCAAAAATACTCGGCATACGGGCATATTGGGTATAGCGTATATACACGCGGGAATTGTCCGTTAAAAATGCCGTGGCGGAAATTGCTGGTGAAAGGGCATGACCGCGTTTTTTCTCTACTTTTTTTAGTTTATCGCTTT
>JABUTS010000013.1 GCA_021443565.1 Bacteroidales bacterium
ATTGCTGAAGAAGCGGCTGAAGTTGAGGCAGATGCCGTGGTGACAGTCGGTAATTCAGCGGAACCGGCAGCTGAGGAAAAGTCCGTGCAGCATGTCGAAGTGGCGGAATCAGGACGCTGGGATGGTCCGGAAGTAGATTCCGAACAGCGTCAGCTCCGTTACAGACGCCCGGCCGTTTCCGTCTGGGGCAATGCCGTCAATCCGGCCGCCCGTGGCAACGGACAGTTTTCGGGCACTCTCGCCGGTGTGGATTTCAACCCGGGAGTGGGCATCATCGAAAGCGGAGACCTCTCATATCTTCCTCCGGTTGAGTTCGGCCTCGGATTAAGGTTCGCACTTTCCGAGCGCTGGAGCATAGGTCTTGGCGCAGACTACAGCCTGCTCAGCCGCAAGTTCACAGGTCTCTTCCTCGACCCGCACGACCTGCCGGTGTCATATACTTCCATCGTGAACACACAGCACTGGCTCGGAGCCCGCGCGAACATATATTACAGCATACTCTCATCTGACAAGGTGGACTTTTATGTACGTGCAGGAGCGGGGGCGCAATGGTGCCTTGCAAACGACTATGCCATGAAGAACGACAGCCGTTCGGACAACTGGAGCAGCAAGGTGGACGCAACGCAGTTCACTGTGGGTGCGGGTTTCGGTATTCAGTATGCTCTCGGCAGGCGCGTGGCGATTTATCTAGACCCCAGCCTCAACTATTGGTTCAAGAACGAAGAAGTTCCGAAGAGTTCACGCACCGTATCTCCTCTGGGCTTCGGCGCCGAACTTGGTCTGAGGTTTCAACTCTAGAGACTTCATATATCCCTCAAGGGATACCCTTCATATACTCTAAGACTTGACGCCGCTCCGAAGTGATTTGGGGCGGCGTCGCATATCATGGATGTTCTGTTGCTCTGGTTTGAAATGTCGTCTTCAGATTCCTACCTGTACTTGGTCTCCTCGTCCAGCATTCCGAGGTATGAGGAATAGCGGTCGCAGCTGATGATTCCGTTCTCGACGGCTTCCTTGACGGCGCAGTGGGGCTCGTGGGTGTGGGTGCAGGGGGTGAAGCGGCAGTCCTGAGCAACGCGCAGCATCTCGGGGAAGTATTTGGCAATCTCCTCCTTTTCCAGGTCGACCAGGCCGAAACCCCTGATGCCCGGGGTGTCGATTATGAAGCCTCCGCTGCCGACCTTGTACATCTCGTAGAATGTGGTCGTGTGCTTGCCCTGGAGATGGACGTCGGAAATCTCGCCTGTGCGCGGCTCAAGGGAAGGGTCTATGGCCTTTATGAGGGAGGACTTGCCCACGCCGGACACTCCGGAGAACAGGCAGACCCCCTCTCCGTCTCTCTCACCTGCAATTCTTTCTCTCAGTCCGTCCACTCCCTCTCCCGTCATGGCGCTAAGCTCCAGCACCTCATAGCCCGCACCTTCGTATATTTCATGGAAGGCGGCAAGCATGCCGGCATGGCTTTCACGATAGAGGTCGACCTTGTTCAGGACTATGGTCACGGGCACTCCGTAGACCTCGCAGGTTACGAGCAATCTGTCCAGGAAGGGGAGTTTCACCTCGGGGTAGTCCAGGGTGACGATTATGAAGGCTCTGTCGACATTGGCCGCTATGACATGTGCCTGGCGGGACAGGTTCGTGGAGCGGCGTATGATGTAGTTCCTGCGGGGCATTATGCCGGTTATGACGGCTGGGCTGGATTCGCTGCAGGGGTTTTCGGCCTCAAATTCCACGAGGTCGCCCACTGCCACGGGGTTTGTGGCGCTGCTGCCCTTGAGACGTATCCTGCCCCTGAGCACTGCGGGAAACAGGTCCCATCCGGGTAGGCGGGTGAGCAGGTAGTGGCTGCCGGTATGTTTTACGACTGTGGCTTTCATTGTGGCAAAGATAGCAACTTTATTTTTTCATCGTCCCCGTCTGTTTTTCATGTACGGGCTGTCATTTTCCTACCCTTTCCGATATTCTGAAGGGGTCATGCCTACCTTATTGGTGAAAAAGCGGGTAAAGTGGTTTGCATAGGCGAACCCCAGAGATTCGGAGATTTCGCTGATGCTGTAGTTCTGGTTTGAGAGCATGGCCCGGGCACTTTCAATCAGTTTCTGGTGGATGAATTCCTGGGCGGTGATATGGAATTCCTGCTTTACCAGACTTCCGAAGTAGTTCGCGGAAAGATTGAACTGCCGGGCGCACCAGGACACGGTAGGCAGCCCTTTCTGCTGGGCCATTCCGCTGGATATGTAATTCGTGATAAGCTTGTCCAGACGCTGGGAGATATCGCTGTGCTGGCGCCCCTGCTCCTCGAACTTTCGCTCGAAATAGCGCTTGCAATATGATAGCAGACGGCTGATGCATAGTCTCAGGATGTGTCCCGACAGGTTGTCCTCCGGGTTGTTGAGTTCTGAACGTATGGCCCCGAAACAGTCTATCATCAGTTCCCGTTGGCTACTTGAAAGCGTTACGGCCTCGGGTTTGTCAAAGTCGAAGAAATTGAACATGTAGAAGTCACGCCCAAGTCCGGTCTTGACCAGAAGTTCGGGGCTGAAGGCGAGCATCATTCCCCTGGGACTGAGCCCGGGGTCGGGCTTTACGTGTAATTTCTGTCCGGGCCTGATGGAGAAGATGCTGTCCCGTCCGTATTCCAGAATGGACCCGTCGCGGCGGATTTCTCCAAAGGCGTCATCGGTCATAACTATGCAGAAGAGATTGTATTCTCTTGTGATGAATAGCGAAAAATCTGCGAATGCAAGGTTCCCCACCGCCACCATCCTATTCAGAGTCTGCTGGTGAAAACAGGCGTTGATTTGTTCAATATCAGTTATATCCCTTACCATATATCCTTATTTTATGCGCAAATATACAGTTTTCGGTATTAATGGTATTAATTTCGGTAAAATATCTAGCATTTGAAACGAAATTAATGGCCTTCTTTGCATACTCTTTCCCGTAGGGGATATAATCATGATGATGAAGAATGGATTTATTGATATAGGAAAAGGAACGATTCTCCTCATTGTCCTCAGCTGCCTCCTGTCTGCTCCGATGCGGGCTGAAGAGGGGATGTCTGCCCAATCCCAGACAAAACGGCATAATGTACCGGAGTGGGTGAATCCCATTGCTGAAAGGGTGCAGGTTCACGGCTATGCCCAGGGCGGATATGATTTCCGGAGCTCGGGGGGAGAACTTGCCAATACCTTTCTGCTCAGGCGCACCATATTCTGGGTGGATTCGAATTTAGGTGAACGCTGGTCATTCCGCTTCATGCACGATTTCAACAGCGCAGTGCAGGAATACTACACTGAATTCAGGGCCGGAGGCAACAATCTTTTCAACATACGCATAGGGCAGGGCAAGACAGGCCTTTCCTACGAGAATCCCCTTTCCCCGACCTCAATGGAGACCATAGACGTTTACTCAGAGGGGGTTACCTTTCTCACCGGCTGCGGTTCCGATCCGCTTAACGGGTTGCAGTACGGACGAGATCTGGGGCTTTTCCTTTTTGGAGAGACGTCTGACAAGCTGTTCCGGTACGAGGTGGAACTTGTCAACGGCACAGGCATCAACGTGCGCGATAACGACAATTTCAAAAACCTCATAGCCAGGCTGGAACTGAGACCCGTCAAGGGCTTGAACCTGTGTGTGACCGGACAATATGGAAGGGGAAGGGCCCTCGTGGACAGTCCCGTGTTCAATCCCGGGCTTGCAGCGGGGGAGGTATATGCCCGAAATAGGGTCACAGCCGGTTTTGCCTTTGCGTCGGACAGGCTTGATTTCCACGGAGAATACCTGCGGGGGTATGACGGCGATGTGGTGAGCAGCGGAGTTTATCTCACGGGTTCGGTGTCCATACTCCCCAAAACCCTCGATCTTGTGGCAAGTGCCGACTATTTCAACTTCAATACAGCTCAGGGGGCAGACATGTTCAAGGCTGTTTCCGGCCTCCAGTACTGGTTTTACAAGAAATGCCGTATCCAGATTCAATATGTCTTCAAGAATGCGGATACGGACTACAGGTCCTTTTTTACCCGCACTCCGGTTCATATGATCATGTGCCAGTTACAAGTCCGTTTAAACTGATATAACCATGTTGATAAAAATAATTCTCACTTTAATTTTCTTTGCCGTCACGGTAACCGTGGGCATATACTCCCGCAGACAGGCATCAAGCGTTGACGGGTTCGTGCTCGGAGGGCGCAAGGTGGGTGGATGGCTCACCGCTTTTGCCTACGGCACAAGTTATTTCTCCGCTGTGGTCTTTGTCGGATACGCCGGGCAGTTCGGCTGGAAATATGGCCTGAGCTCCACCTGGATAGGCGTGGGCAATGCCGTTATCGGCTCGCTGCTCGCGTGGATTGTTCTTGCCCGCCGCACCCGCCTGATGACCAGGCATATCAACAGCTGTACCATGCCAGATTTCTTCGGAACGCGCTACAACTCCCATAAATTGAGGGTGGTTGCGAGCATAATAGTATTCGTGTTCCTTATTCCTTACACTGCAGGGGTCTACAAGGGAATCAGCACGCTTTTTGAAATGGGATTCGGCATACCATATCAGTACTGCGCACTTGTGATGGCGACGCTGACCGCCCTTTATGTAATTCTCGGAGGATACCGGGCCACGGCCGTCAACGACTTCATCCAGGGCGTCATCATGCTGGCAGGTATAGTTGTAGTGATTTTCTCCGTACTGAAACTCAAGGGCGGGCTTTCCGAGGCCCTTTCGGCTATGGCCCAACTGCCTTCTGACAATGACCCGGGCCTGAATGGGAGATTTGCAAGCATACTCGGCCCCGATCCGTGGAACCTGCTGGGTGTCGTTATTCTCACCTCTCTCGGTACTTGGGGGCTTCCGCAGATGGTGGGAAAGTTCTACAGCATAGCTGACGATGCGGCAATCAGGAGGGGAACCATCGTCTCCACCGTCTTTGCGCTGATCGTGGCGGGTGGTTGCTATTTTCTGGGGGGCTTCGGGCGGCTTTTCGGAACACCTTCCTTTTTCTCCGACGGCAGGATAGATTACGATGCAATCGTGCCTTCAATGATTTCCACGCTGCCTGATGCCTTGATTGCGATAGTTGTACTGCTCGTGCTTTCCGCTTCGATGTCAACCCTTGCGTCGCTCGTGCTGACATCGGCCTCCACCATGACCCTCGACCTTATTTACAGCGACAGGAAGATTGTGGGAGGAGAGGTGGAATCCGGAGCTATAGACGATGCGGTCGCCAAGCGTATAGAACAGCGCAAAGTCGTGATACTCAGGGTTCTCATTGTGTTCTTCGTAGTCATATCCCTTATGCTTGCGCTCAATCCCCCGACCTTCATTGCCCAGCTCATGGGCATTTCCTGGGGAGCCCTGGCCGGAGCCTTTCTGGCCCCCTTCCTTCTCGGCCTGTACTGGAAGGGTGTGACCAAGGCTTCCGTCTGGGCCTGCTTTGCGTGGGGCGTGGGGCTGACGCTAACGAATATGGTCCTCGGCAACCCCGTCAATCCCATAATATGTGGAGCAATCGCGATGACCGGGGGCTTTGTGGTGGTGGCGTTCGTGAGCATGCTGACCCCGAAGATGGACAGGAGTTTTACGGACAGTATTTTCAGCTGTTACAGATGATGATGGCTTGACTGCCCGAAAATATATCATAATTTGTAGCGACATATTTATTCATCGTTCCTAAATTTGTACCGATATGATGCGGTATGAACTCGCAGGTGCGCATAAATCACATAAAACTCAAACGCTTGCGGGATTTGAACGATGATAAGTGAAGCCAGAATAGAGGAAGCCGTGTCAAGGATGTTCTCGACCTTGACTTTCGAAAGCGAGCCTGCAGGGCTCTACGACCCTTTGAGATACATGATACAGATAGGAGGCAAGCGCATAAGGCCGCGACTGTGCCTGACTGCCTATGCCCTCTTCAAGGATAGTTTTGACGAGAGCATCTTGTCTCCGGCAGCGGCTTTGGAAGTGTTCCACAGCTTCACGCTGATCCATGACGACATCATGGACAAGGCGGACATACGCCGCGGCGTGCCCACCGTGTACCGCAGGTGGAATGAGAATACTGCCATACTTTCAGGAGATGTGATGTCCATAGACAGCTACAAAAGGATGGCGAAGGCTCCTACAAAGGTTCTTCCGCAGGCTCTTGAACTGTTCAGCACCACCGCCGCCCAGGTGTGCGAAGGCCAGCAGTACGACATGGATTTCGAAAGCATGGAGCAGGTGCCGATGGACGGCTATATCAGGATGATAACCCTTAAGACGGCTGTGCTGATGGCATGCTCGGCGAAGATGGGCGCCCTCATAGCGGGAGCGGACGAGAGTATATGCAACAGCCTTTACGACTTCGGCATAAACCTCGGCATAGCCTTCCAGATTGCAGATGACTGGCTGGATACCTTTGGCGACGTGACCGTATTCGGCAAGAAAATCGGAGGCGACATACTCAACGACAAGAAGACCTGGCTTCTTACCAAGGCCATGGAAGTGGCTGACGACAGCCTGCGCGCAGCCCTCCGCGAAGCGATGGCCCTTCCTGCAGGCAGCGATGGAGAGAAGGCGGCAAAGATTGCCGCGGTCAGCGACATATACCGCAGCCTGGGCATAGGAGCCCTTGCCCAGGAGGAGATAGTCCGTTATCATGTCAAGGCTCTTGATGCCATAACGGGAGTGGGACTTGGCGGCATGCAGGTGGAAATGCTGAAGAGATACGCGGCCGGTCTTCTCGGCAGGCAGTATTAGAACTTAAGGGAGATGAAAGGCGAACTTGAAATAATGGCTCCGGCCGGCAACTTCGAATGTCTGCAGGCTGCCATACAGGGCGGGGCGGACTCCGTATACTTCGGGGTGGAGAAACTCAACATGCGCTCCCATTCCGCCAACAATTTCAGGATGGAGGATCTTCCGGAAATCGTGAAGATATGCTCCGATTACGGCGTCAAGACCTACCTCACCCTCAACATAGTCCTCTACAACGAGGATTTCGCTGATATGAAGCGAACGCTGGATGCTGCAAAAGAAGCGGGGATAAGCGCGGTGATCGCTTCGGATATGGCGGCAATCAGCTACTGTCGCAGCATAGGCATGGAGGTGCATATCTCCACCCAACTCAGCGTGTCCAACTCGGAGGCCCTGAAATTCTACGCCCGGTTTGCGGACGTGATAGTCCTTGCGAGAGAACTGAATCTGGGCCAGGTCAAGGAAATCAGCCGCATCATCAGGGAAGAGAATATCTGCGGTCCGTCCGGAGAGCAGGTCAGGATAGAGATGTTTGCCCACGGAGCGCTCTGCATGGCGATTTCGGGCAAGTGCTACCTCAGCCTTCACGAGTACGGAGCCTCTGCGAACCGGGGTTCGTGCTATCAGGTGTGCAGGCGCGGATATGAGGTGAAGGATCTCGAGACCGGAAACGAGCTGCTGGTGGACAACAAATATATTATGTCTCCCAAGGACCTGTGTACCATCGAGTTCATGGACAGCATCATAGATGCGGGCGTGAAGGTGTTCAAACTTGAGGGCCGCGCGAGAAGCGCGGAATATGTGAAGAAGACAAGCTCGTGCTACCGTCGCGCCGCCGATGCGGTGCAGGCCGGAACCTATACTCCGGAACTTGCCGCCAGCCTGAAGAAGGAACTGGAGGAGGTGTTCAACCGCGGCTTCTGGGACGGGTACTACCAGGGTGCGCGTCTGGGCGAATGGAGCAAGGTCTATGGCAGCAGCGCCACCAGGAAGAAGGTCTATTCCGGAAAGGTCACCAACTGGTTCGCGAGGCTGGGAGTGGTGGAGATACTAGTGGAATCGGCTTCCCTCAAACTCGGTGACAAGATACTCATAATGGGTGCCACCACAGGCGTTGTCGAGTATGAGGTGCCGGAGATAAGGGTGAAGCTGGAGCCGGTGCAGCAGGCGGATAAGGGTACCTATTGTTCAGTTCCGATAGATTTTTCAAAAGTGGTTCCGGGTGCCGGGGAAGAGGCCCTCGGTTTGTGCGAACTTGCCGCCGGCGACGAATGCGGTGCTCTTCGGGACTCCAAGCTGCGCCGCGGAGACAAGGTATACATCTGGGCTGAGGCCTGAAAGGAATGAAGGCGGTGCCTGCCGCGTCAGCCATGCCCGGATATTTGCGGAATAAACAATGGCTGTTGCGTCATAAAATACAGGACTATGAAAATGTCATCACTCTTCAGGGCATCTGCCCTCGTTATTTTATCAGCGATTTCCCTCAATCTCGGCGCACAGCGTCTGAATGTACTTGAGGAAGTTGCCGCAAATCACATGAAGGCCTGCGGCCTGGATAGCCCTTATATCTTCGACGACCCGGAGATGACCCCTGCACCGAAAGGCTACGAGGCTTTCTATGTGGACCATTACGGCCGTCACGGCTCCCGCTACGCGTATGGAAGCTTTGTCTATCAGATGCCAAGGAATATTCTCACCCGTGGCCTTGAGGAGAACAACCTGACCCCTGCAGGCAAGAATTTCCTGGACAGGGTGCTTCCTCTGTGCGAAAAGGTGAAGAACCGCATAGGAGACCTTACGGATGCGGGCTGGAACCAGCAGTACAGGATAGCCGGTATCATGGCGGGGAATTTCCCTTCAGCATTCGGAAAGGGAGCGCGCGTAAGGGCGAACAGTTCGACATCGATGCGCGCTGCAATGAGCATGAGCGCTTTCTGCCTGGGGCTCGGTCAGTCATGTCCTGGCTTGGAAATACTTGCCCATAACGGCAGGGAGTACCTCCACTGCACCCACCCCAACGACGACGGCAATCCGTACAAGGGACAGCGTGTGGAAGCAAAGCCTCTGCCATGTACGGAAAAGGTTGAAGACTTTTTCGGGAGCAAGTTCGACTGGCGCGGCTTCCTGGGCAGGTATTTCAAGGACGTGGACCTCGCTGTCAAGGGACGTGACGTATATCAGGAGATCCGTTCAATGTACATGCTCGAAGGCGGAATGAACAGCCTTGACGAGGATGTGAGGGTGGATTTCGACGACATCTTCACCGACGAGGAGTATACGATAATGTGGGAGATAGAGAATTATGAGCACATGCTGGGCTGGTATCCCGCAACCCACGAGATTTCGGCAATCGTTGAGGATATGGTCTCGACTGCAGACGAACACATCGCAGCAAATCTCAGGGGGGGAGACTTCCGTTTCGGCCACGACCATGTGGTGATGCCTCTCATGATGCTGCTCCACATCGACTCCCACGGGCCTCATCCCAAGACCGCCGAGGAGACCAAGTACTATTTCCAGACCTTCTATTCCTGCATGGCCAGCAATGTCCAGATGGTGTTCTACCGTCCGAAGAAGTCAGCCAGGCCCGGCCGCGAACTCAATGCGGAGGATGTGCTCGTGAAGGTCGTGATGAACGGCCATGAGGCGAAGATTCCTGTGGAAACGGGAAACTGGCCTTATTATGAATGGACTGCGGTAAGGGATTTCTACAAATCTGTAGTAGCGCAGTTTTCAAGGGAGTAGTGCGTTTCCGCGCCCTCATATTCATGCTTCTGGCCTGCCTCCCTCTCGGAGCGCAGAAACTTCGCCCCGCACTGGATGTTGAAGTGCGCGGATGGCTTGCACGTCATGTGTCCCAGCCCGGGGTAAGGGCTGGCGGCGCCATTGCCGAAATGGTGGCTGAAGCGGACAGGTACAATGCGGAAGGCGGGCATGAATCGCTCAGGAGAGCCGTGGAGATAGACGCGCAGACAGTGGACGAACGCAACTGGAGAAAGGCTGCTGACAGATATGCTTCCGACGACCTCTTTGCCTATGCCCATGCGCTGGGCTGCTGGCTGGATGCTACTGCGGATGCTTCCTGGGCAGACCAGCTTGAGAAAATTTCCCTGAACGAGTGTCTTGATTTCTGTCTCCACCCTTCAGATTCCGCGTCTCTCAACCAGTTGGACAGGACTCCGGCTTCAACGGAAGGCCGGGGATTGGGTGACTATGTTTCAAGACTGTGGATGCTGGCCGGAAACGGCGCCCTCGTGGCCCCTCTTTATGGCAGTTCCGTGCTGAAGGCAGAGGTCGGTGGTGCA
>JABUTS010000165.1 GCA_021443565.1 Bacteroidales bacterium
GTCACATAGCCGTTGAATCCCAGAGTGTCAAGGCTGCCGTCGTGCCAGAGCATTGCTCTGCCGTCCCCTTTCAGGCTGAAGCCCACATAGAGTTTCCCGTCAACCACTGTCGAGGCGGCATACGACCTGAGGACGTATTCCGCTGGGAAATCTCTGGTGCTGAGACCGCTCAGTCGGAAATCTCTGTTCCATGCCGTCGAAAGGCAGTAATACCCCCGGCTGGTAAGATGGACTGCTATCGGATTAACGTATGAACTGTAGATGTACAACAGGTCGGTTCCCTGCCAGAACACAGGTTTGCCACAGTCCGGGTTTTCATCCACCATGCCCTTGATTACCAGCACATCCTTCTGGTTACGCATGAATATGCATTTCCTCACCGTCCATCCGGTGCGGCTATCAAGCAATTCTGCACGCCCGTCTTTTTCAAGCATGGGCTCTCCCGAAACAGAGTGGCCTACCAGACACAAACAGCCCCCTGTCAGGATTGCATCGTCCACGGATGCGAGGGCTCCCGAATGCGGAAGATTCTTCAAGGAGCCCGAACTGTCTACCTTCTTGATTGAGCAGCCTTCCCACAAGATCAGACAGACTGAACCGCTTTCATCACGATCAAGGAATCCGGAGCAAGTCTGCCCGGGCGAGGGGGAGTACAGCAATCGGCCGTTCGCCCTGAAGCGAAGCTGCCCACCCGATCGGGACTCACCGAGAGTATAAACCGAGCCGCGATGTTCCTCCATTGAAAGTATCATCTCACATCCGTCATAACGGAACAGTTCGATTCCGTCCCTCTTGATGACCGTGCATCCATCGTTGCCCGCAGACGAGCCGAAGACAGAATAGTCCGTGTAGACATTGCCGTCTATTACCCTGTGCATATCCGGGTCGGAGGAGACCAGCTCATTGTCGCTCACCATGATTTCCTTTATTCTCCGGCCATCCATCTCGAGAACCAGGTTGCACGGCACGGTGCCTCTGGCTGTGTCTCGTACCCAATCGTAACCGGGCGGATATTCCATGGCCGTCATCACCAGAATTTCACTCTTCGCAGCGATGTCGTCCTCTGCATGGACAGGCCTGTCGTCACGGCCTTTGTAGGGCTCGTCCAGCGAGCCTGTCTCTCCGGAGCATGCCACTGCAGACAGTGCGAGGCTGCAGACAAGCGGGCGGCAGCTGCAGAGGTGTGCGACCAAGGCACCAGGTGCGAAGGCAAAGTGCAAACAAGCGCCCGCTGCAGCAAGGGTGGTCGCAAAAAACCGGCGGGGACTGATGATATGTTCAAACAGATTTTTCATGGGCTTTCGGTAATTTTCAGCATGGTCGCTTGCAGGCAAAGGTAGCAGTCGGAAGGTTTCGAAGGAACTGCCCTAAGGTCCATGACGTGCGATTTATGATTTTCTGACAGCGTATGTGACGTGCCGTCTGATTTGAGTGACGAATGCTGCCGAGCAATGATCAGCAAATTCCCAGACTGCGTGGCATAAGCCGTTTTAAGGCCGGAAATCTTTGAAAACTTTTGGGTTTGTAGTAACTTTGCGAGGTTTTTCCAGTCCTTATAAAGGACCGGGGGAACTTGAGTGGCAACACCAGAATAATATTTATCATAAACAATTAAAAGTATGCTTAACATCTTGTCAAAGCGCAGTTTTCGCGCCGCATGGCTGGGTGTCTGCATAGGCCTCGCAGCCGTGATGACAAGTCCGGTGCAGGCCGTTGCCCAGACAACATCCCAGACCACAGTAACCGGCAAGGTAACCAATGAAGACGGCACCCCATGCGTGGGAGTGTCCGTGTTCCTCAAGGGCACCACGACCGGCACCATGACCGATGAGAAAGGAGCATTCACGCTGAAGTGCACGCCTAAAAGCGGCTCCATCATCGTGTTCTCTTCAATCGGAAAGGAAACCAAAGAGTTCAAACTTGACAAAAACAGTTTCAACATCGTCCTCAAGGATGACATGTCGATGCTTGCCGAAGCCATCATCAACACCGGTTATCAGAAACTTGACCGCAGGCTCTCGGCTTCTTCCGTGACGTCCATCTCCGGAGAGGACATTCTCCAAAGCAATGCCACCACCCTCGACAACATGCTTCAGGGTAAGGTCGCAGGCCTCTCCGTCCTCTCCTCATCTTCCACTCCGGGTGCAGCCACCAAAATACGAATCAGAGGAACTTCCACCATCTCTGGCAACAGGGAACCTCTATGGGTGGTGGACGGAGTCATACTCGATGACCCCGTGTCAATTTCTACAGAGGAGCTCAACGACCTCGACAACGTGAACCTCATCGGCAACGCGATTTCCGGGCTCAACCCTAACGACATTGAGAAGATTGACGTCCTCAAGGACGCATCTGCCACCGCCATTTACGGCGTGCGCGCGGCAAACGGCGTCATCGTGGTCACAACCAAGAAGGGTAAGATGGGCGCGCCGAGAGTGAATTATTCCGGTACGATGACTGTCACAGAGAGGCCAAGCTACAACCGCCTTAACCTGATGAACTCACTTGAAAGGGTTGAAGTTTCCAAGGAAATTGTACAGAAAGGCTTGGTTTACAGCTACATACCAGCAGCAGTGGGTTATGAGGGTCTGCTCTATGACTACTATGATCGCAAATACACCACTGACGAGTTCCTCTCTGCAGTGCAGAAGATTGAAACCATGAACACCGACTGGTTCGACGTGCTTTACAGGACTTCGGTTTCCCACAGACACAATCTCTCCATTTCCGGTGCAGACCAGAAAGTCAACTACTACGTGTCTGCAGCCTACAGCGATGAGAACGCCACAGTAAAAGGCACGGGCGTCGACTCTTACAACATCATGAGCAAGGTCCAGGTCCGCTTCCTCAAAAACCTCATAGGTACGGTGCAGATGAGGGGAAATCTCTCGAAGAAGACCTACACCCACTCAAGCATCTCCCCTTACAGCTATGCATATAACATGTCAAGGGCTATTCCAGCCTACAACGAGGACGGCTCATACGCCTTCTACAACGCACAGCAGGGACACTCGTCACAGCTCGTGTACAATGTCCTCCACGAAATGGACAATTCCGGCAGGACAGTGGACGGTGGCGGACTCAACTTCAACGCCAACCTCGAGTGGACGATAATCAACGGCCTCCGCGCGACCGGCACAGTGGCTGTCAACTACGCGAACACCTCTGAGCAGGAGTGGTTCAGCGACAAGAGCTTCGCTGCAGCAAAGCTCCGCTTCCTCAACTACGGTGTTCCTTTCCCTGAATCCACAGGCACCAGCAATCCATGGCAGGAGCAGCAGTGCAAGCTTCCTTACGGCGGCGAGCTCAAGAGCAAGGAGACCAGGAACTTCGGTTACACCGCCAGATTCCAGCTGGACTATACCAAGTACATAAAGGGTCATCATTTCTCAGGTGCTGCCGGCTATGAGGCAAGGAGCACAAAGTATGACGGCATACAGTCTGTGCAGTGGGGCTATCTCCCTGACCGCGGACAGTCCTTCGTCACCATAGATCCTGTTCAGTGGCCTATGTACAACGACATGGTTCTGAGTAATCCTAACGTCGTGACAGACAGGCTTTCAAACTATCTTTCAGTGTTCGGAGTCCTCTCTTATGCATACAAAAGCCGCTACATAATCAACGGAAACATAAGGGCAGACGGCTCGAACAAGTTCGGTCAGGACAAGAGCACCCGCTTCCTTCCGATATGGTCAGTTTCGGCAAGGTGGAACATCATGAACGAAAGCTGGCTTGAGAATGTGATGTGGCTTAACGACCTCGCAATCAGGGGCTCGTATGGTATCCAGGGTAATGTGTCAGACGACCAGACCCCAAGCATGATCATCAAGCTCGGCTCCATAGACGAGCTCAGCGGAGACTACATCTCAACCCTCTCCAAACTGCCTAATCCTTTCCTCAAGTGGGAAAAGACCACAGCATACAACCTCGCCCTCGACTTCTCCTTCCTCAACAACCGCCTGTCGGGTACTCTCGAGTACTACCGCAAGCAGGGTAACGACCAGATTGTGTCCATGAGGGTATCCCCTACCACTGGATCTTCAACCATGAGCCTCAACGTGGGTGATATAATGAACAAGGGTTATGAGCTCATAATCAATGCAGTACCCGTTTCTATAAAGGATTTCAAGTGGTCGCTTTCGTTCAACTCTGCAAAGAACGTCAACCTCGTCACGAGGGGCGGCGCGGAGGAAGAATACACATACAACCAGTACCTCAACGGCACTGCAGTGCTCAAGGGTTATGCAATCAACTCCTTCTTCTCCTACAAGTTCGACAAACTTGACGCCAACGGTCTCCCTACCTTCAAGGACACTGAGGAAACCGAGGGGGCGACCAAGAAAGATATGTACGACAAGGTATTCACCTACTCGGGCAACCGTATTCCTGACATGCAGGGTGGCTTCAGCTCCAACTTTACCTACAAGAATCTGACCCTTGGCCTCTTCTTCTCTTACAGTCTTGGAGCCATGGGTCGTCTCAACAACCTCTACAGCAATAGCGGCCAGAAGCTTCCCAACCCTCAGCAGAACATGTCCGCAGAGTTTGTCAACAGGTGGAGACAGCCGGGCGACGAGGCATGGGCAGTAATTCCCGCGCTCTCGACTTCGGATCTTTCAATGTCCACAAGCGCTCTTATAGGCACCCGCGACATTCCTATCGCCGACAACGGCTGGCAGATGTACAACCAGAGCGACCTGCGCGTGGTATCGGCAAACTTCCTCAGACTCCGCACGGCATATCTCAGATACGCCCTTCCGGAGAAGGTCTGCAAGGCCCTGCACATAGGCTCTTCCAATCTCCGCATAGAGGGCAACAACCTCTTCGTCGTCTGTCCGAAAGAACTCAAGGGACAGGATCCGGAGCAGCTTGGCATGGGCAACATAGGCTACACGACACCTCCTATGGCATCTTTCTCCCTCGGACTTGACATCACATTCTAAACGAAGCGAACATGAAAAAGACAATTATATTTTTCCTTAGCGCTGCATCCCTGTTCATGGTTTCGTGTTCGGACTTCCTCACGGAGAGTTCTCAGGACGAAATCAGGCCCAACAAGGCCTCTGACTACAAGGAACTGATTGCCGGAGAGGTATATCAGGATAACAACTACTCCTCCTACCACACATGGCTGGACGCTATGACTGACGACGTGGAGGACTTCATCGGAAGCAAGACCAAGCCAACCATACTCAATCCGGACAACCGCGGTTCAGGATACGGATACTTCACCTGGCAGCAGTCTCCGGAAAACCAGCTGGAAGGCGTGCTCAACAGCGATGCGGCGTGGGCCGGCTACTATCACCAGATTCTGGTGGCCAACATGATACTCAACGACATAGACAATGTTGACGGCACTGAAACCGAGAAGAATCTCATAAAGGCAGAGTCTCACATGATACGTGCCTTCGCATACTTCATGCTCGTCAACCTCTATGGAGAGCCTTACGACCCGGAGATCCTTCCGAACGCGATGGGCGTGCCTGTGAATGACCTCGTAGGTGCCCAGAACAAGAAGTTCGAAAGGGAGAGCGCTGCCGACATCTATGCCCTCATCACAGAGGACTGCAAGACCGCCGTCGAACTCTTCGAAAAGGACAACTACACCACCATCTACCGCTGGAACAAGAATGCCGCCAAGGTCTTCCTTTCGAGGGTATGCCTTTTCACCCACGACTGGGACGGCGTAATCAAGTATGCCGGGGAGGCCATAGCAGAGAAGCCAAGCCTCTGGAACATGGAAGACAAGCAGAACAGCGACAGCAGCACAAGTTATTTCTTCTCAAAGGGGAACCCTGAGATACTCTTCTCTTTCGGCTACTACTATTCCCCTTACTGGACCTCGGGCTCTGCAGCATGTTATCAGGCATCCGCTTCTCTCCGCGCAGAATATACCACGGGCGACCTCAGGCTTAACAATACCACCGGAGAATATATCCGGCAGCTCGGTTCAACCGGGCTTCTCGGAGCAGGCAAGAGGTACTGCCCGCGCAAGTCTTATGACTCTTCTGACACCAGCGTGCACGGAAAGGCCATAAGAAACACTGAGGCATATCTCAACAGGGCTGAGGCATATGCCCACAAGTCAGGCAAGGAGTCCGAGGCTCTCGCAGACCTCAACAACATACGCCGCAACCGTATCAAGGCGGCATCTTACTCCGAGCTTGCAGGACTGAGCGGCAATGAACTCCTCAACGCCGTGAAGTCAGAGCGCCGTCGCGAACTTTGCTTCGAAGGCTTCCGCTGGTTCGACCTCAGAAGGTGGGACAGGCCGAGAATCGTACACTCCTTCGCACCGAGCATGGCCGCAAAGAACGACAAGCTCTATTTCGTGCTTGAGAAGGACGACGTAGCCTACACCCTCCCCGTACCTAAGGAGGTAATACTTCAGGACAGCGACCTCGAAAACATCAAGAGGCCTGAACGTCAAGGACTTGAAACTAACCCTGATGCAGGCAATTAATACCAGACGACATGAAAAGAATATTTATAATACTTTCGGCAGTGCTCCTCGCAGCATCATGCTACAACGAGAAGCCGCTGACCTCCGAGCTGGGTACCCCTTTCTATCCGCTGGAAGACAGCAGCGACCCGATTGACAACTTTATATACAATTTCTACAACCAGACCGGCGTAACCATACTTTATGACTACTCCGATATTGACTTCCAGTGGAATCTCAATGCCACATCGCTCTCAAACAACGTCCTTGTGAAACCGCAGAAGAGCGTACTCCAGGATGGTATCGAATATGTGAAGCAGATACTCCTTGACTGCTACGACAACGATTTCCGCAAGAAATACTTCCCTATCAAGATTATGCTTGCCGACACTCTTTACCGCAGCGGTTACACAAATGACAACGTTTATTTCGGTGACAAGTTCTGCAAATATGGCCGCAACTATCTGGCAATAGGAAAGATACGTCAAGAATACCTGAGCTCCGTGCTCCATCCTGACAGCAGCGATCCGGAAGCGGTAGCCGCAGCAAACGAGATCCGCAACGAGGCTCGCGGCAGGGTAAACGGCATGCTTATCGGCAACCTCATGGTGGCCAACGGATTGCTCACCATCCCGGACGGCTTCTTCGAGGTGTCAGAGGGTTACTATGAGTACAATGTCAAACGTGACAACCTTATCCCCGAGCAGGTGGGAATCTGGTTCGTGGACGAGGAGAACTCCCTCAACTATCCTATGGGGACCAGCAATTACATGCTAACTCCGAGCAAGGAACAGGACGTTGCAGACTGGGTGAGGGTAATCACAACCCACAGCGAGGCCCAAATGAAGGAACTGATGGCGGGTTATGACGCGCTCAAGAACAAGTACGGAATAATCACCAAAGCCGTGAAAGACGCACTCGGGATTGATCTTCAGGAGATTGGCAACCGCTACGCTTTGTAAGAAACAAAAAGTAAAACAACCATCAATGAGCATCAACAAGTTTATCTGCATACTGGCGGCTGCGAGCCTCTGCTGTTCCGCAGCTGCCCAGTCCCCACTTCTCGACGCAATAAAGTCTGCCAAGGGCAAAACCGAGGCGGCAGACACTGCCAAGACGGCGACGGAAGGCAAGAAGTCTTATGACAAGGTAATCACCACCGAGGCAGAAAGCGCAAAGGGAATGATGAACATCCACAAGGTGAAGTCAAACTACTACCTTGAGATTCCCTATGCGGTGATGGGCAAGCCTATGCTGCTCTCCAGCAAGGTCTCCTCAACCAGCGACAACAGGGACGTGATTGCCGGTCAGATGCCTTCCGATCCGCAGATGATAGAGTGGAGCTGCGACGAGGACAACGTTTATCTCCTCGACGCCACCTTGAAGGCTGTCTGTGACAGTACGGAAACCATAGCAAAGGGCTTCAACAGAAACTACATGAAGCCTGTCAGGAAGGCGTTCAAGATTGAAGCGGTCAGCCCTGACTCAAGCGCGGTGGTCATCAATGCGGGCAAGTTCTTCTGCTCAGACGAAGACTACCTGTCGCCTTTCGCGCCGGCTTCGCCTCTCGACGCGCTTTTCGGAGGCGCAAAGATGTCGGGAAGTTTCAAGTCCGACCTGTCGCAGGTGCTTGACTTCAAGGCCTTCCCTCAGAACATACTCGTACGCTCGAGAATGGCCTACACCGTGGCTACAAAGCCTTTCACGGCCATAATGTCACTGTCGATGATACTTCTTCCGGACACCCCGATGCGCCCGAGGATTGCAGACTACAGAGTGGGCTACTTTACTGACAGCCACCGAATCTACACGGAGAAAAAGGACAGGTCTGAGACTGTGAAGTATGTGACCAGGTGGAAACTCGAGCCTAAGCCGGAGGATATGGACAAGTTCCTTCGCGGAGAGCTCGTGGAGCCGCAGAAGCCTATCGTCTATTATGTCGACGACGCGTTCCCCGACAAATGGAGGCCATATCTTAAAGAAGGCATAGAGGATTGGCAGAAGGCATTCGAGGCGGCAGGCTTCAAGAACGCCATCATTGCCCTCGACTACCCGAAGGATGACCCTGACTTCAATCCTGACGACATCAGGTACTCCTGCCTGCGCTACTCGTCAACCACAGTGGCAAACGCGATGGGCCCTTCATGGACAGACCCCCGCTCAGGCGAGATCATCCAGGGCTCCGTATACTTCTATCACGATGTGCTCAAGCTCCTCCACAACTGGAGCTTCATCCAAACCGCCGCTGTCAATCCGGCTGCGCGCAAGGAGGTCTATGACGACGAGACTATGGGTCCTCTCCTTCGCTACCTTGTGGTGCATGAGATCGGCCACACTCTCGGACTCATGCACAACATGAGGGCTTCGTACGCCTATCCCGTGGAATCTCTCCGCGACCCTGCGTTCACCGCCCAGTACGGAACAACTCCCTCAGTCATGGACTACGCCCGCTACAACTACATAGCACAACCGGGAGACGGCGTGCAGTGGCTGCTTCCTCCAAGGCTCGGCGTCTACGACGTATACGCCATCAGCTGGGCTTACAAGCCTATACCTGAGGCAAAGACTCCCGAAGACGAGAGACCGACGCTCAATAAGTGGATTATGGACAAGGTCGACGACCCTATGTACCGATACGGCGAGCAGGAATTCCTCACTGAGATAGATCCTGCAGCCCAGAGCGAATGTCTCGGCGACGACGCAGTCCTTGCCAGCGAGTACGGAATACGCAACCTGAAGGTCATCATGGAGAATCTTGTGGACTGGACCGCCCGCGAAGGACGCGACTACTCGTACACCGCCGAGATGTACAACGAGGTAGGCAAGCAGTTCCAGCGCTATATGGGCCATGCAGCCAAGTACATTGGCGGCAACTTCCTTGAGTATCCGGTTTACGGTGACGGGAAGCCGGCCTTCACTCCGGTGAGCCGCGCGAAGCAGAAGGAAGCCCTTGAGTTCGTGTTCAGGAGCATATCCGAGATCGAGTCATGGATGGGAGACCTTAAGGTGCTCAGCCTGTTCGAGCCAGGGAACATTACTCTCCGCGACCTCCAGGCTTCATATATCTCTTCGCTGATCTACAAGTACCCTAAGGTTACTTATACTTCAAAGCTTTCTGACGACCCGTATACTGCAAGGGAGTATATCTCAGACCTCTATAATCTTGTCTTCGGCAAGAGCATAAGCGGCAAGAAAATCAACGCCACCGACATGAATATGGAATATGCCTTCGTCTACAGCCTTTTCGACCTACTTGACATGCTCGAGAGCAAGGCATCCACGACCAAGTTCGCTGATGACATGTTCCGCGAGGACTTTGACAACGGCTGGCCATGTTCATGCATAGAGTGCAGGGAAGCCGGCAACAGAGAGATTGCAGCCATAAAGAAGGAGTCTGACATCAAGATTAAGGGCAAGGAGATATTCTTCAGCACCCTGCTTGACATTCAGGCACTTATGAACAAACGTGCAAACAGCTCGAAGGGCGAGCAGAAGGAGCACTACCAGTTCCTCGCCTTCGAGGTGAACAAGGCGCTCAAGTCCCTTTAGGAAACGGA
>JABUTS010000102.1 GCA_021443565.1 Bacteroidales bacterium
GAGAAAGTGCTGGCAGTCAAGATGAAAAGTCTGGGAGACGACCCCCAGTGGAAGATGAAGATCCTGCGCTTTGCGCTCGGAAGGGGCTACTCCTATGACGATGTGCGTGACGCTCTGGCGTCCTTGACTGCTCCCGGTCGGGAATAAGTTGCTATATTTGCAGAATCTGAACAATCAAATCTAAGTATAATGGACAAAAATTCATACGCTCTCGGAATGAGCATTGCCCACAACATGCTTTCATCCGGTGTAAAGGATATAGTTGTGGAAGATTTCGTTGCAGGACTTACCGCCCTTCTTCAGGGACGCGAGCCTGAAATCACCTTCGATGAGGCTGCACAGCTTCTCGACAAGTATTTTGCCGAGGTTGAGGCGAAGAAGAACGAGGAAATGGCTGCCCAGGGTGCAGTTGCCATGGAAGCCGGTCACAAGTTCCTCGCGGAGAACTCCCTCAAGGAAGGCGTGAAGGTAACCGAAACCGGCCTTCAGTACAAGGTTGTCAGCGAGGGTTCAGGCAAGAAGCCGGGTGTTTCAAGCAAGGTGAAGTGCCACTACGAGGGACGCTTCATAGACGGAGGCGTATTCGACAGCAGCTACAGGCGCAATGAACCTGCCGTTTTCGGCGTGAACCAGGTTATCCCGGGCTGGACAGAGGCCCTTCAGCTCATGGCAGAAGGCTCAAAGTGGGAACTTTACATTCCTTACAATCTCGCTTACGGCGAGATGGGTGCCCCCGGGGCAATACCTCCATACTCGACCCTCATTTTTACAGTCGAGCTTCTCGAGGTTCTCTAATTTCATAAATCGGATGGACGGAGCCATACTCATAGCGGAATGCGGGGCAACCAAGTGTGACTGGTGCCTCGCTTCCGTTTCCGGCGAAAGGAGATTCCGGACCCCAGGACTGAATGCCGCCTTCCTCAGCAGGGAGGCCGCGTCCGACCTGATGGCTTCCGTGGCTCTCTCCGTCCATTCCGCCTATTCCGACACTTTTCCCGCAATATGCCCGGACGAAGTGCATCATATATGGTTCTACGGGGCGGGGCTGACGGCCGGAACCGGAGAAATAATGATGCGCGAACTCTTTTCCGCTCATTTCCCTGATGCGGAACTGCATTTTGAGTCCGACCTCATGGCTGCCTGCCGCGCACTTCTCGGACATGAAGCCGGTATAGCGGGCATATTGGGCACAGGCTCAAACTCCTGCCTGTACGACGGGACTTCATTCACTAGAACAGTATACAGCGGGGGCTTCATACTGGGAGACGAGGGTTCGGGCGCAGTTGCCGGCCGCATGCTGCTCTCCGACTATCTCAAACATGAACTGCCATCCTCTCTTGAAAAGGCTTTCAATGAAAGATACGGCCTCAACTACCAGACCATAGTCCGCAAGGTATATTCCGAACCTTCACCATCGCGCTGGCTCGCCTCCCTCGCGCTTTTCCTTGCCGACAACAGGGAGGATGACTATGTCCGGAATCTGCTGAGGAACAATTTCTCCGCCTACATCGGGCGCCAGCTACTCAAGTACGATGTGGAAAAATACAGTGTCTCGATAGCCGGCAGTTTCGGCTATGAGTTCAGGGACATGATTGCGGAACTGGGAGAACGTAAGGGCATACGCTTCCGCCGTTTCCTTGCCTCACCTCTGGACGCTCTGGTGGAATACCACCTGGCCCCCTAAAGATAAACAGCCATGTACTCAAAGGAAAACTACCCTTCAAAACTTCTCGAGGAAGCAGTCGAGTCCATAGCGACTCTGCCCGGTGTGGGTCGCAGGAGTGCCATGCGTCTTGCCCTGCACCTGCTCAGGCAGCCGGTGGAGAACGTACACCATTTCACGGCCAGCATAAACGCTCTCAGGGACGAAGTCTGCTACTGCCGCGAATGCATGATGATTTCCGACGGAGAGGTCTGTTCCATCTGCTCTGACGGCAGGAGGAACCATGACCTCATCTGCGTGGTGGCCAACGTACGCGACGTGATGAGCATAGAAAACACTGGTCAGTACAATGGTGTCTACCATGTCCTCGGAGGCATCATCAGCCCCATAAACGGAGTCGGCCCCTCGGATCTTTCGATAGACAGGCTGGTCGAAAGGGTGAACAAAGCCGGGAACAGGGATGGCATGGAAATAATACTCGCCCTCCCCGGTGACGTGGAAGGCGAGACTACTTCATTCTATATTTTCAGGAAAATCGCTCCTTCGGGAGTGCGCGTGACAACCATAGCGCGCGGACTCGGCTTCGGTGACGACCTTGAATATGCTGACGAGCTCACGCTCGGCCGAAGCATTGCCAACAGGCAGGAATTCAAGGCTTAGTCCTCGACCTTGCTCAGGGCCTCGCGTATCTTGGCCTCAATCTCGTCGCAGAGCTCAACATTGTCGTTGAGGAACTGCTTTACGGCCTCCCTGCCCTGGGCGAGTTTGTTGTCGTTATAGCTGAACCAGGAACCGCTCTTGTGGATGATGTCCATCTCCACTGCGAGGTCGAGAATTTCTCCCACATGGGAAATGCCTTCTCCGAATACGATGTCGAATTCCGCCTTCTTGAAAGGAGGAGCCATCTTGTTCTTTACAATCTTCACCTTTGTGCGGTTGCCGAGGGCTTCCTCTCCGTCCTTTATCTGCGTGGTTCTGCGCACGTCTATGCGGACTGAGGCGTAAAACTTGAGCGCGTTTCCGCCCGTCGTCGTCTCCGGATTGCCGAACATCACGCCGAGTTTCTCGCGGAGCTGGTTGATGAAGATACAGCAGGTGTTGGTCTTGCTGATGTTTGCGGTGAGCTTTCTCATGGCCTGGCTCATCAGCCTTGCCTGGAGACCCATCTTCGCGTCGCCCATCTCTCCTTCGATTTCGGCCTTCGGGGTGAGGGCTGCCACCGAGTCAATCACTATCACGTCTATTGCGCCCGAGCGGATGAGGTTGTCGGCGATTTCGAGAGCCTGCTCTCCGTTGTCCGGCTGTGAGATGAGGAGATTGTCGAGGTCCACGCCGAGGTTCTTGGCGTATGTCCTGTCGAAGGCGTGTTCCGCGTCGATGATGGCGCCTATGCCGCCCTGTTTCTGGGCCTGGGCGATGGCATGAATCGCGAGCGTGGTTTTTCCGGAAGATTCCGGTCCGTAGATCTCAATCACGCGTCCGCGAGGGTAGCCGCCTATTCCGAGGGCATGGTCAAGGGCAATCGAACCGCTCGGAATCACTGACACGTCTGCAGCGGGAGCGTCTCCCAACTTCATGATGGTTCCCTTTCCGTAATCCTTCTCAATCTTGTCAATCGTAGCCTGGAGCGCCTTGAGCTTTGCTGCGTTTGCTGCCGCATTCTCCATGCCTGCTGCTTCTTTTGCCATAATTTGTATAGTATTAAATTGTTTTTCGCCAAATGTTTCAGGGGCGTGGAATCTGCTCCATGGCAGCCGCCTCTGTTGCAAATATAGTCAAAAGATTGCCTTCCTTTCGTCTGTCAAGTCATTTTGACTGTCAAAAAAACAAGAATCGCCCGACATCTATCCCCGCATGCCCTTCCTGAAGTCTGACTATGCAAAGTTATATATTGTTTGTGCCAATGTGTGGCACAAACGAAAATATTTTCATTTTTTCCCACAACGTTACATAATCCCTGAAAAGGGACTAACTTTATAGGCTGCAAAAGACAAAAAGAAAGATGACGCCTTTTCTGAAACAGGTCGCGAGACATTATATCGAAAGAGGGGACAGCTTGTCCTCGCTGTGCTTCGTCTTCCCCAATAGAAGGTCCATGGCTTTCTTTCGCAAGTGGCTGGGCGAGGAATTCGCCGCCTCCCGGACAGGCCGTGAAGGGGAGGACAAGCCTCTCCTGATGCCTGAGATGGTTGCGGTGAACGACTTTTTCTATCGCATGACAGGGGAGAAGCCGGAAAACCGTGTGGAACTTCTGGTAAGACTTTATGACTGCTACAAGGCGCTTTATGCCGGGGCGGAAAGCCTGGACGAGTTCATCTTCTGGGGCGACGTGCTGCTCGGGGACTTCAATGACGTGGACAAATACCTTGTGGACCCCAAGCAGCTTTTCCGCAACATTTCCGACCTCAAGGAGATAGAGGACAACTACGAATACATGACCGAGGCGCAGCTGAAGGCCATGAACGAATTCATACGCAGTTTCCGCGTAAGGACGGACAGACGCTCAGTCTCCTCTTCCCCGAACGACGCGCGTGCTTCCTTCCTTTCGATTTGGAACATGCTCCAGAAACTGTACGACGACTTCCGTGAAAGCCTCAAGGCGGCCGGCATGAGCTACGAGGGCATGGTTTACCGCGAACTTGCAGAGAGCAGTGATATTGTGCAGCTCGCCCGAGACCGCTTCCCGGACTGCCGTGGCTTCGTGTTCGTGGGCCTGAACGTGCTCACCCCGTGCGAGGAGAAGGTCATGAAGGCGCTGAAGAACGCCGGCCTCGCGGAATTCTGCTGGGACTGCGGCTCACCCATGCTGATGGACCCGCTCAACAAGGCTTCCATGTTCATGAAACGCAAGTTGCCCGGGGGAGTGGTCACAGGCAACCTTGTAAATTTCGGCCAGGCCTTCGAACCGGAGGAAACCGACGATTCGGCCAGACATGTCACGGTCGTGAGCGTGCCGTCTTCGGTCGGCCAGGCCAAACTGCTTCCCGAGATACTCTCGGAGATACCGGAAGACGAAAGGGAAATGGACACTGCCGTCGTGCTCCCGGACGAAGGCCTTCTGATACCCATCCTGAACACCATCCCGGAGTCTGTGAAAAGCATAAACGTTACCATGGGCTATCCTCTGTCTTCGGGTGAGCTCTGGGCCTTCATGAACGACGTGCAGAAACTCCAGCTCCACATGAGGCAGAAGGCCGGGGCCTGGCATTTCTACCATAAGAACGTGTGGGACATACTTCAGGGCGGCGTCATGCGTTCCGTGATGACTGAAGACGAGATGGAGGCTGCCAGAAAACTCAGGAAGGCATCCAAATTCTTCGTCCCGGAAGAGGATTTCGGGGTGCTCGGAGAACTCTCCTTCATTTTCAGGGCCGTGGCCAAGGATCCCAAGACAGCATCCTCCGCCCAGACAGGGGCACTCGCGCAGTACCTTATGGACGTGGTGGGTTTCGTGGCAGGAAGGATGAAGGGCAAGCCTTCGCTATTCCTCGAACTCGACTTCGCCAAGGAATACTGGGGCTGCCTTGCAAAACTTTCGAAGATGAAGCTGGAGGTGGCGCCGGCGACTTGGTTCCACCTGCTTCAGCAGTTCCTCTCCGGCGTGTCCGTGCCTTTCAAGGGCGAACCTTTGCAGGGGCTTCAGGTCATGGGCCCTCTCGAAACCCGCGCACTGGATTTCAAGAACATAATAATCATGTCCTCCAACGAGGGCACCTTCCCCCGCAGGAGCGTCAGCTCGTCCTTCATCCCGCCCGAGCTCCGCAGGGGCTTCGCGCTTCCCACCTATGAACTCCAGGACGCCATGTGGGCATATTACTTCTATAGGATGATAGCCCGCCCGGAGAGGGTGTGGATGCTGTACGACTCCCGCACCGAGGGCACTTCCACGGGCGAGGAAAGCCGCTTCATCAAGCAGCTTCGCTACCATTTCAGGCACAGTATGGACGAAAGGGTGGCTGGCGCTGCGCCTTCGGTGCCGGCGGTCGAGGAAAGCATACCCAAGACGGCAGAGCATATAGCCAGAATAGAGAAACTCACCTTGTCGGCATCGTCCCTCCACCAGTATCTCGAATGTCCCGCGCAGTTCTTCTACGCCAAGGTGCTGGGGCTGAAACTGGAGGATGAGATAAACGAAACCATGGACGCGGCGGCTCTGGGCAACGTATGGCACGAGACCATGAGGGCGCTGCTCTGCGGCGAGGATATGATGTGCTCGGACAGGGCCTTTGACAAAAACAAGCCCGAACCGCACATGAAGGAACTTACCCTTGACTATCTCAGGGAGTGGCAGGGCAGGGAAGCCGACATCAAGAGAAGGGTGGTGGCCTTCATCAGGCACGAGATGAATACGGTCGAGCCGGGAGGAAGGGATCTCATCAGGGCCGGAGTCATTACCAGCTACGTGCTTCAGGCCATCAGCAGGGATATTGAGATACTTGAGGCTGCGGGTGCGGACCATTTCGAGATTCTCGCGCTTGAGGAGGAATTCAAGACCACCATAGACGGAATGCCTTTCAGGGGCTTCATAGACCGTCTGGATTCGATAAACGGCCGTCTGAGGGTGTGCGACTACAAGTCCGGCTCGGACAACCCCGACCAGATTGTGCCTTCTGCGGACGAGAATGATGCTGCCAGAAGGCTGAAGGTCTGCCTTGAGGGCAAGCATGAAGGCAAGGCTGCCGTGCAGTTTGCGATATATGACCTTATGGTCCATGACGACAGGAGATTCGCGGGCAGGGAGGTGACCAACACCATGTATGCCGTGACAGACCTCTTCAAGCACCCGGTGAGGGTGAACGGGGAGGACAAAGTTTTCGTCCAGGGGATAAGCGAGGGCATAGGGAAGGTCATACAGGAGATGAAGGATCCCCTCACGGACTTTGTGAAGAAAGGCGGGGAAACAACCTGCGAATACTGCGACTTCAGAATAATCTGCGGAAAATAGCCTATGATAGAGATATTGAAAGCCTCTGCCGGTTCGGGCAAGACCTACAACCTGGCAAAGAAATACATAATGCTCCTGCTGGACAGCGACGACCCGCACGCATTCAGGCACATACTCGCAGTGACCTTCACCAACAAGGCCACTGACGAGATGAAAAGCCGCATAGTGAAGGAACTCTTCGTGCTCGCCTCAGCCGCTTCGGAATCCGGCTATTTCAAGGAACTCATGACCCTTGAAAAAGAGGGGATAAAGCGCTGGGACAGTGCGTCCGCGCTTGAGAAAAACGCCCACAGGGTGCTCTGCGACATACTTCACGACTACGGCGCATTCTCAGTCAGCACTATAGACCGCTTTTTCCAGCAGACCCTGAAATCCTTCGCGAGGGAAGTCGGACAGTTCGCATCCTACCAGATTGAACTGGACAGGGATGCCCTGATAGACGAGACCGTGGATTCAATGCTCGACTCTCTCGAACTCACGGACGGGAAACTGCTCGGATGGCTCACTGAAAACGCTATAAGCAACCTTCAGGACGGAGGTAGGTTCAAGCTGGAGGAACCTCTCTACGCCTTTGCGAGGAGATACAAGTCTTCGGAATATCTCTCCAAGAAGGAAAAACTGGGAATAAGGGAGGACGAGGTGTTCTCCGAGGAGAATCTCAGGACGCTCAGGAAGAAATGCACGGCAATCATAGTTCCTTTCGAGAAGGAGGTGAGAGCTGCAGCCGAAGAAATAGTGCGGCAGTTCGGGATTGCCGGAGTTGATCCCGGGCAGAGCAAGATAGGCCAGGTACGCTCTTTCTTGAAGTTCGGCATAGGCGCCGAAGCTGACCTGACTCCCAACAAAAGCCTAAGGGACGCTGTGGTAAATGGCAGCTACTTCGCCAAGACCAAGGCCCATCTCGAACAGAAACTCTCCGGCATGCTGGACCGCCCCGTGGCCGACCTCGTGGGACTCTTCGATGATACGGACCGCTACAGCCTCTACCGCACGGCGCTCGAACTGCGCAGCCAGATAGGCAACTTCGGCATCGCAAGGCGTTTCAACGAGGAATTCAAGGCCCTCACAAAGGAAAAGAACGTGCTCTGCCTCGAGGACTCCAATACCATACTCCGCGACCTCATAGACGGTACCGACACCCCTTTTGTCTACGAAAAGACCGGAGTGCGCTACAACAGCTTCCTGCTCGACGAGTTCCAGGATACCTCCCTCGTGCAGTGGGACAACTTCCGACCCCTGCTTGAGAACAGCATGGCCGAGGGCGCATACAACCTCATAGTGGGCGACGTCAAGCAGAGCATATACCGCTGGCGCAATTCCGACTGGCATCTCATGCACGAAGGCGTGAAAAAGGACCTCGGGAGCGCCGGAATCAAGGATGACGAGCCTCTGCTAAGCAATTGGCGAAGCGGGGCCAACATAGTGAGACTCAACAACAATCTCTTCCACCACGCCTCCAGGGAGATTGCAGACAAGGTCTGCGGGGGAGACAGTAGGGTGGCGGACATATACACCGACGTGGTTCAGACTCCCGCGAGGAGCACGATTGCCCTGGGCCTGGTAAGGTTCAGCTGGACGGACAAGGAGGGAGCCTCGGTGGAAGACCATCTGGTGGCTTCGGTGCGCCTTGCGCTCGGGACCGGCATGCGCTATTCTGACATTGCCGTGCTGGTGCGCGGCCACAAGGAGGGTACGAAGATTGCCACCGCCCTCATCAGGGAAGGGGTGCCTGTGGTCACCGACGATTCCCTGAGGATTCAGGGGGCTCTCAGCGTAAAGAGGGTGATTGCGATGATGAGCAGCATAGACAACCCTTCGGACACAGCCGCGTGCTATCTTGCAAGTGAGTACAGCCTGCCCGAGGACTTAGGCTACAACTCGCTCTCCGACCTCTGCGAGGAACTTTTCAGGCTGCTCAGGATACACGACAAGGAGGCTTTCGATGCCGACGTGCTTTACAATCTCGCGTTCATGGACATGATAAGGGATTACAGTTCCAGGAAGGGAAACGGTCTCCACGCCTTTCTGGCCTGGTTGAAGGAAAAGTCTGTCGCGAGCAAGTGCATCAGTTCTCCATCAAGGACCAATGCCGTGAGAATCATCACCGTCCACAAGTCCAAGGGCCTGGATTTTAGATATGTGATAATTCCTTTCGTGGATGCCTTCGGATTTTTCCGGTCCAATAGTTCATGGTGCTGCCCGGATCTCGAAGGAACGTCCTTCGCCGTTGACGACCAGTCCGGCGGGGGGATACCCAAGGCCGTCTATGACGTGCCGCTGAGCGCCAGGCTTCGGGGAAGTCTGTTCGAGAAGGACTACGAGGAAGAGGCTGTAATGCAGGCGATTGACGTAACAAACCTCGTCTATGTGGCTATGACCAGGGCGGTGGAGGGACTGCATGTGATTGCTGAGCCTCTCGGAAATACTTTCCTCGAGAGTCTCAGGAAAGGCAAGCCGGAGTACAAGAATTTCTCGCAGCTGCTGTGGTGGTATGTGAACGACTGCACACGCACTCACTCGGACGGAGCAGGCAACTTCGACGAGAGGATGCATGTGAGTGTCGTGCCGTATGAAGACGCTGCTCTGGGAGGTACGCATTTCCTTGCAGTCACGCCTGAATCGCTCCGGATCGAGGGCTTGGCCAACAGGCTCGAGGATGCCCTCAAAGGCTCATATACAGCCGTCCCGGTCCCCGAGCAAGCGGAGGATATTTCTTCGCCCCTTCCACTTTCGTACGAGTCATACGACATAAACGGCCCGGAGATGGTGCTGGATGAGTACGGGGAACTGATGGACGTGCGTGTGCGCAGCCGGCTGAAATTCAGTACGGATGCTGTGGATTTCTTCTCGGATGACGGGGAGACGGGCGTTGCGGCTTCAAAAAGGATAAGGGGAATAGTGCTTCATGACATACTCTCGCGGGTGGATTCGGAGGCTGAACTCGAGGCTTCGGTAAGGCAGGCAGAGGATGCGGGGCTGCTTGCTCCCGGTCAGGCCATCGAGGCGCTTGTACTTCTGAAAACGAGACTTGAATCCGTGCGCGACCTGGGATGGTTTGGAGAGGGCAAGACGTTGAGGGAGAGAGGAATCATGGACACTGACGGGACCATACACCGCCCTGACCGTGCGGTACTCGCCCCTGACGGGTCGGTGAAGGTCATAGACTTCAAATTCGGTAAGGTCCATGCCGGCTACGCCTCGCAGGTCGCCCGCTATTGCGCCCTTTTCAGACGTATGGGCTACAGCCGCGTGGAAGGCTTTCTCTGGTATATAGACACAGGTGAAATTGTTGAATCGGTTAAATATTTTGCAGAATCATGAAAAAATTTTTGTTTTCGTTTTTTCTCCTGCTGACTGCCCTTGGCGGTCAGG
>JABUTS010000018.1 GCA_021443565.1 Bacteroidales bacterium
GCCTTGGTGGTGGAATGGTAGACACGAGGGACTTAAAATCCCTTGGCCTGAAAGGCTGTACGGGTTCGAGTCCCGTCCGAGGCACAGAAAAGCCGACCTGTCGAGGGCCGGCTTTTTGTTGGGATGCAGATAGTGCACTAGCCTGATACCGGGGCGATTGGTCCAAGCCTCTCCTGGCATCGCAATATTTGGTTCGCTTACCTTCATACATCTCGGGAGAAAGTTTTTTATATTTGCGTTTACCAACACTTCATCATCAAGACATCATGAACAGGAAAATTTTTCTTGTGGCACTTGCCGCAATGCTCTGCTGCACCGGTGCCCGGGCTCAGAAAAGCGCAATAGTGACTGACAGCCTCTACAGCAGGATTCTTTCAGCTACGGTCAGATACAACGTATATCTGCCACAGAACTATGAGCAGGCTGGTCATCACCCTGCAATATATCTGCTTCACGGCCTTGGCGGAGACTATACCGATTGGGACAGGAAAGGAAACGTCAAGATGGCGGCAGACAGGATGATACGCAGCGGGGAAATGATGCCCGCTGTCATCATAATGCCAAATGCCGGCAATGTGGACAGGATTAACGAATGGAACGGCTATTTCAACATGCCGGGCTGGAACTACGAAGACTTTTTCTTTAAGGAGCTCCTGCCCGCAGTCGAAAGCAAATACAAATGCGGCGGAAGCAAGGACCAGCGTGCGGTCATGGGTCTCAGTATGGGTGGCGGCGGCAGCACCGTCTACGCGCAGAGACACAGCGAACTTTTCTCATCATGCTATGCGATGAGCGCGTGGATGACCAACGAGCCGTCTCAGGTAAAACTGGGCGAAACACCTTCCAAGCTTGATATCGTGTGCAAGTCCGTATCCGACCACTCTTCAATCAGATTCCTGACAGAGGCGGACAACAAAGTCATAGAAAAGCTCAAGACCGTGAAATGGTTCGTGGATTGCGGCGATGACGATTTCATCCTCAACATCAATCTGGATTTCTACAAAGTGATGCGTGACAAGGGCATTCCATGCGAACTGCGCATACGCGACGGGGTTCACAACTGGGAGTACTGGCACGAGGCTCTCAGCATGTCACTGCCTTTCGCCTCCCGCAATTTCAACGAATAAGCGCCGTAACAGAGTTCAGGCGGCAGACGCGGAGAGGGACGCGGCCGGAGCAGACCGTGAGTACATAGCCCCCGGGGCTTGCCGTTGTATGGAAACAATGACCGTCGGTCTCTGTTGACACAAAACTCATTCCGTCACACCTTAAGGACGCATGATCCAGCACTGGAATCGTGCCTGTGGATTCGTGCGGTAATGTGGCCAGTACATTTTTCATATCCTCGCGCAGACCCTCACCGGTACATTTGAGAAGGCTTTCCTTCATGGTCCACAGGCGTGTGAACTCTATCTCGGGGCTCGCAGCCTGAAGGACAGCGGCAAGCTCTTCAGCATTGAGCACGAACTTCGCAAGCTCCGGGGAATACGCACCCGTGCATTCCACATCGACACCGACGGGCTCGTCACCGACCACGCACGCGACGCAAAGAGCGCAATGGCTCAGATTGAAATGAAGTGACGGTATGTCCCTGAAGAAAGGCTTTCCGCTTGCTTCGTTGCATATTTCCGGGAACGGACCTTTGATACCCATATCTTTCAGAGCATAGCGCAGAAGCAGTTCGGCTGCAACCGAGGTCTTCCTGTCGCGCATCCTGACGTATGACAGGGCCTTTTTGCGTCGCGACGGTGACACAAGTTCCAATGCCGCTTCAAGGACAGACTCATCAAAATCATCAAGGCGGTCAAATATGTAGCATACTGTCATTCTGCATTTCTCCTTGTCCCGAAAAGCCCTTACGGGCAGGGTATTATGTGCAAATTCAGGAACTTTGTCAGGAAATAACCCTCGAAGTCCCTGAATTATGCCGCAAGCAAATCAAAAGAAATTCTATATGCTGAAGTTGTGGTAGTGAGGGCCGAAGCGCTCGAATGCCTCGCGGTCAAGCATCTCCCTGTCGTCAGGATGGGCTATGCTGATCATGAGTTTCGCCCTTTCCTGAATGGAACGTCCGAAAAGGTCAACTGCGCCGAACTCTGTAACCACCCAGTGCGCGTCTGCCCTCGGGGTGACAATGCCGCCGCCCATATTGATGGCTGAGACTATCTTGTTCTTGCCCTTGTTGGTGCGTGAGGCAAAAGCCGTGATGGAGCGACCGCCTTCGGACATAACCGCGCCGTGCACGAAGTCAAGCTGTCCGCCCGTGCCGGAGAAGATGCGTGTGCCTATGGAATCTGCGCAGATCTGGCCGGTGAAATCGACCTCAGTAGCGGAATTCAGGGCTACCACCTTGGGATTGCGGGAAATCACCCAGGGGTCGTTGGTGTATCCTATGTCCTTCATGAGGACCGCCTCATTCTTGTTTATATAAGAGTAGACCTCATCGGAACCGAGAAGGAAGGACGCAACCGTCTTGCCTGTGTCTATCTTCTTGCATGCGTTGTTGACCACGCCCTTCTTGATGAGGCCGAGTACTCCGTCAGCGAACATCTCAGTGTGTACTCCAAGGTTCTTGTGGCCGGTTAGTTCGGCGGCAAGTGCGTTAGGCAGGGCGCCTATGCCCATCTGAAGGCAGGCTCCGTCTTCCACGAGGGCTGCGCAGTTGCGGCCTATCAGTTTCTCCGTCTCGGTAGGCTCGGCGAAAGACTTGGTAACGAGCGGGGTGTTATCCTCGACAAGATAGTCGAAGGTGCTGATGTGAACGAGATCGCCGTAGGCAAAAGGCACGTTGGGGTTAACCACCGCAATCTTGAGCTTTGCCGTTTCCACAGCAGCAAGCGAGCAGTCCACGGACGTGCCGAGAGAAACGAAACCATCGGCATCGGGAAGGGAAACCGACACGAGGGCGGCATCAAGCTTCAGCGCTCCCGAACGGTAAAGCAGCTGGGAGTCCTTGAGGTGGACAGGGAGATAGTCTGCATAGCCGGTGTTTACATTTGCCCTGACGTTGGGACCGATGAAGAATCCCTGGTCAAAGAAAATGCCTTCGTAGCGAGGCTCCGAATAAGGTGCCGGACCTTCAGTGTGGAAATGGTGGAAATGGAGGTCTTCGACCTCACCGGCGTCTGCGCGCCTGCACAGGGCATTGATGAGTATGTGAGGAACGCTTGCAACGCTGCTCAGGTGGATGCGGCTGTGTGACTTGATGTGGCTTACGGCTTCGTCTGCCGTTACATAATTGATCATATCTCGTAAATGTAAATTTGTTTGTTTTCTGTATTTCGCGGTAAATCGGCAGCAAAATTACTATTTTTCACCGATTTACAGTCCAAGAAAGGCAACAGTGCCGTCCATTGTTGAGACCAGAAGGCTTTTTTCGCCCTTATAATCCAATGCTGCCATGGCACTGAATTAGTTTTTGAAATTATCCAGGGCAGCCCGGACCGAGCCATGCTTCAGAAGCATGGCTCTGGCAGTCCCGTAGTCTAAGATGCCCGTATCCTCCATTATCATTCTGGTGCCCCTATCGACAAGCTTTGCGTTGCTCAGTTGCATGTCCACCATCTTGCTGCCCTTGACATGGCCGGTGCGTATCATCACCGAAGAAGATATCATGTTGAGTATCAGCTTCTGAGCAGTGCCTGACTTCATTCTCGTACTGCCGGTTACGAACTCCGGGCCGACGACGGCCACCATGGGAATCTCAGCCTCGGCAGCGACTGGAGAATCGGGATTGCAGGTAATGCACCCTGTCAAAAGGCCCATCTCGCGAGCCTTGCGCAGCACTCCCGTGACATATGGGGTGGTGCCGGATGCAGCTATGCCTATCACGGTGTCCTCACTGGTCGGGTGGTATGGCTGCATATCCCTCCAGCCTCCGTCAAACTCGTCCTCGGCCCCTTCCACGGCCCTGCGTATGGCGGTGTCACCACCGGCTATCAAGCCTATGAAAAGGTCGTAGGGCGCACCGTAGGTCGGGGGGATTTCAGAGGCGTCAAGTATGCCGAGGCGCCCGCTGGTGCCGGCTCCAAGATAGAACACCCTGCCTCCGCGCCCCATCCTCTCCACGATTCCGTCCACCATCTTCTCGATCTGGTCCATCGCCGGCACCACGGCGTCGGCGACGAAATGGTCCTCGCTGTTGATGCCCTCGAGAAGTTCGCGGGTACTCATGCAGTCGAGGTGGGAGTATCTGGATGCTGATTCTGTAACCTTCATGCCGGCTTATTCTTCGCGGTCCTTTGCCATAGCCTCTTCCACCTCTGCGGCTGATGCCGGCAGACGGCGGAAACCGAGGCGGCGGCAGCCGTTTTCCGTGATGAGCAGGTCATCCTCGATACGTATGCCGCCGAAGTCGGAATATTCCTTTTCCAGGCGGTCGTAGTTGATGAATTCGAGGCTCTTTCCAGCTGTTTTCCAATCCCTTATGAGAGCCGGTATGAAATATATGCCCGGTTCGTCGGTAACGACATGGCCGGGGCGGAGCCTGCGGGCCATCCTCAGGTTGCCGAGCCCAAGCTGAGGCGAACGGACCTGATCGTCGTCATAGCCCACATGAATCTCTCCGTAGTCTTCCATATCGTGGACGTCCAGACCCATGTTGTGGCCGAGGCCGTGAGGCATGAACATTCCGAGAGTGCCCTCGGCAATCATGTCATCTATGTTTCCCCTTACCAGCCCCGCTTCGCGCAGGCCTTCGAGCATCACGCGGGCAACTGCAAGGTGCACGTCGCGGTAGGTCATTCCGGGAGCAGCAAGCCCGGCAGCAAGCTCGTTGCCGGCATATACTATGTCATATATCTCCCTCTGCTTGGGAGTGAACCTGCCGCCCGTAGGGTAGGTTCTGGTGTAGTCGGAAGCATAGTGGGTGTTGCTTTCGGCGCCGGCGTCCACGAGGAGCAGGCGTCCGTCAGTCACCGTTCCGTCATGATGATGGTTGTGCAGGGTCTCGCCGTGCTGGGAAAGAATGGTGGTGAAGGAAACTCCCCAGCCGTGGGCGAGGGTGACTCCCTCCATCGCTCCCACAATCTCCTGCTCGACCACTCCGAGACGGCAATTCCTGCGCGCAGCCGTATGCATCAGATAACCAATTTCTCCGGCCTTGTCGAGTTCCTCGATTTCGCACTGCTCCTTGATGAGCCTGAGCTTCACCACCTCCCTTACGAGTTCGAGGGAAGCGTGCCTGCCCCCGTCCGTCATCGATGAAGGTCTGGTGCAGGCTTCGTATGACGCCCCGGTGAGGGCAGCGACGGTCATGTTGTTGTAGTAGCGGGAGGTCGGAAGATGGTGTATGGCACGTCCCTTCGCCATCGCCGCCTTCACATCCTCGGCGAAGGCTGCAAAAGGCTTTGACTTCTCCACTCCCGCGAGAGCTGAGCGGGAAGCCACGGAAGGCTGGGGGCCCATCCAGACGATGTCATCTATGTCCACGTCGTCCGCGTAAATGCATTCGCAGCCGCTCTCGAGATCGAGAATGGCCGCAAAGCCCGGGCAGTCAATGCCCCAGAAATAGATGAATGAGCTGTCCTGGCGGAACTTGTAGTCGTTGCCGCGATAGTTCATGGGCGCCTCTGTATTGCCCAGGAAAATCGCAAGTCCCCTTGCGCCGCTCTCTGCCATTCCGGCAAGGAGAGCCGAGCGTCTATTCTTGTATACGCTGCTTTCAAACATATTTTCTTATTTTGGAAGAACTGGTCTCATTATGTCTGCCAGCTGCTTGCTCTCGATGAGGAAGCCGTCGTGGCCGAAACGTGAGGTAAGCTCAAAATACCATGCGTCCTGGATGTGTTCCGCCACATATCTCTGCTCGAGGCACGGGAACAGACGATCAGTGTCGACGCCCACCACCGTACACTGGCACTTGACCATCGAAAGGGCCGCCTTCACGCCTCCCCTGCCTCGGCCTATGTTGTAGCTGTCAAGGGCGTGGGAGAGGTACCAGTATGAATACGCATCGAAGCGGCGCACCAGCTTATCTCCCTGGTAGCGCTGGTAGCTGCCGGCGCGGTCGGCAAACAGCGTGTCTGGGTCGAATTCGCTTTGGGTGAGGTTGTAGCCTTCGTAAGTGCGGTATGAGATGAGGGCTATGGAGCGGGCGCATTTGAGCCCGGCAGAGCCGCCCTTGAGGTCCTTGCAGGCGCGGAAAGTCGGGTCAGCCTCAAGCGCGAGCCTCTGGGACTCGTTGAACGCCGTAACCCATGGAGTAACTTTGCTGCTGCAAGCTGCAAAGAACAGGTGTCGCATGACGTCAGGTTCCATAATGGCCCATTCGAGAGCCTGGGAGCCGCCTATGGAGCCGCCTATGATAAGGTCTATCTTTTCTATGCCGAGGTGCTTGCGCAGGAGAATGTGTGCACGGACCATGTCCCTCACCGTCACCATCGGGAAGTCGAAGAAGAATGGCTTGCCGGTTGCGGGATTTATGCTTGCGGGGCCGCTGGATCCGTATGGGGAACCCAGCATGTTGGCGCAAATCACGAAATATTTGTCGGTGTCAATGAACTTCCCGCTGCCGACGAGCTCCGGCCACCAGTCGGACGGGTCCGAATTGGCGGTATAGGCGTGACATATCCATATTACCTTGCGGGTATCGCTGCCGGGAACGTAGTTCCTGTTCGAGGTGTGGTACTCTATGGTGATGCCGTCGAGCACCCCTCCGGCCTCGAATTCGAACCTCTCCCTGTATTCGTATTTGTGTGCTATCATGACCGTCTGTAAATAAATGTGCAAAATTAAGACTTTAATCGTAAATTCGCACCATTAAACGGAAGTGGTTATGCCTCTGGAAATCTTCGGCTTTCTGAACATGTCGCTGGTCGACATTCTTGACATACTTCTCGTCGCCGTCATAATCTTCGCTCTCGTCAAGTGGATCAAGGGATCTGCGGCGATGAGCATCTTCATGGCGGTCATGTCGCTGTATATAATAAGGGTGATCGTATCGGCCATGGACATGAAAATGATGAATGCCTTGATGGAAACCATACTCGACATGGGCCTCATCGCACTCATCATCATCTTCCAGCCGGAAATCCGGCGCTTCCTCATAAGGATGGGCAACCGCTATGTGTCCAGGGCCAGCAGAGGCCACAAGATCATAGCCACGCTGCTCGGCAGGAACACCGGCAATCTCGACAGCACGACCGTACGCGAGGTCAGCGAGGCCGTGCGCAACATGTCCGAGAACCTTACCGGAGCCCTGATAGTCTTCCCGCACACCAACCCTCTCAGAAGCATTGCCGAGACGGGAGACATGATAGACGCCCGGGTAAGCCGCAGACTGATAATGAACCTGTTCTTCAAGAACTCCCCCCTCCATGACGGAGCGGTGATAATTATGGATGACAGGATAGTAGCCGCGAGGTGCACGCTTCCGATAACAGAAAAGACAGACATTCCGGCAAGTTACGGAATGAGGCACAAGGCGGCTATCGGAATCACCGAACAGAGTGACGCCGACGTGGTGGTGGTTTCCGAGGAAACCGGCCACATCTCATTCGTGCGAAACGGGGAGATCAAGGAAATCGGCAACCTGAACGAGCTGAAGCTTCTCCTCAAAGATGCCGTGTCATCCACCAGCGAAAGTAAATGACCGATAGAGATTCAAGACTGGAGCAGAAACTGGGCTTCGACCGTGTGAGAAGCGCCGTTGCCGGCAAATGCTCCACAGGATATGCCGCAGACAGGGCGGAGAGCGAGAATTTCGTGACGGACGGCAGGGAGATACAGCACAGGCTCCAGCTGACCGACGAGATGAGGCTCATCATGATGTTCGAGGACAGCTTTCCTTCCGGAGGCTTCATAGACTGCCTGGACTTTCTCAGACCTCTCGAGAAGCCCCTCGTGAGCATGGACCTCAACTCCCTCCGCAAGCTCAACACCATGCTCGGCACCCTCCGCAGGGTGACGGGGTTCTTCGCAGGCATCAAGGACGGGGTATATCCCTGCCTCAAGAGGATGTCAGCCCCCATCGCCTCCTTCCCGGAAATACAGAAGAAGATAGACGGCATCATAGACCGATTCGGAGAAGTGAAGGATACAGCATCACCTGAACTTTACGAAATCCGCAAGGCCCTGCGCGAAAGTGAGGGAACGATTTCCCGCAGAATCTCCGCCATACTCCGCCGCGCACAGGAAGAAGGCCTGGTGGAAACGGACGCGACCGTATCCATGCGTGACGGCAAGATGCTGATTCCGGTCAGCGCGATGAACAAGAGGAAACTTCCCGGCTTCATCCACGACGAATCCGCATCCGGCAAGACAGCCTACATAGAACCCGCCGAGGTGGTTGAGCTCGACAACAGGATAAGGGAGCTGAAATTTGCCGAAGGCCGGGAAATTGTGAAGATACTCGCGGCGTTCAGCGACTATGTGCGCCCCTATGTTCCCGACCTCGTCAAGGCTGCCGAATACCTCGGAGAGACGGATTTCATTATGGCCAAGGCTCAGGTCGCGCTGGACATGATAGCCGGCATGCCGGTTATTTCCACAGAGAGAAGGATGGATCTCCGCAAGGCTCGCCACCCCCTACTCGAAAAGGCCCTGCGCAAGGAGAAAAGGGAGATAATCCCCCTCACCATAAGCCTGAACCCACAAAAGCGCATACTCCTGATTTCCGGTCCCAACGCGGGAGGAAAGTCGGTATGCCTGAAAACCACGGGCCTGCTCCAGTACATGTTCCAGTGGGGCATGCTTATCCCCACCTCGGAATCGTCCGAGATGATGATTTTCGACAGGATTATGGTGGACATAGGCGACGACCAGTCGCTTGACAACGACCTCTCCACATACTCGTCCTTCCTCGGCAACATGAAGGAGATGATGGAGCATGCCGACTCCAGGACCCTCGTTCTCATCGACGAATTCGGCTCCGGCACCGAGCCCGCTGCAGGCGGCGCCATCGCAGAAGCCTTGCTGGCCGAACTCGACAGACGCGGGGTCTACGGCGTGATAACCACCCACTATACCAATCTGAAACTCTACGCATCCGGAAGCGGGACGGGAGTGATAAACGGAGCCATGGCCTTCGATGCCCAGAACATAGCGCCTCTCTTCAAGCTCGAGATGGGGCTCCCTGGCAACTCCTTCGCCTTCGAGCTCGCCCGCAAGATGGGACTCCCGGACAGCATCATAAAGGATGCGGAACTGCGCGCCGGCGAGGAATTCGTGGGCATAGAGCGCAACCTCCGCAAGATTGCCCGCAACCGAAGGGCACTGGACGAGAAGCTTGAGAAGATACGCAACACCGACCGCACCCTCGAGAACATCACCGACAGGTACCAGAAGGAACTGCAGCAGATCAAGCAGATGAAGAAGGAGATTCTCGACCAGGCGAGGGAGGAGGCAAAGGAAATAGTCCAGGGCGCCAACCGCCAGATAGAGAACACCATACGTACCATCAAGGAGTCACAGGCAGAGAAGGAGGCAACGAGCGACGCGAGGGCGGAACTCCAGAATTTCGTAAGCCTGCTTACCAGGACGAAGGCAAGGGAGCAGAAGGAGAAGGACGACTACATCGAGAAGAAGATACGTCAGATAGACGAGCGTCGCGCAAGGGAGGCCGAGCGCAGGCGCAAGCGTTCAGACGAGAAAACCACCCAGAAGCAGAGGGAGCAGGAAATGGAGCAGCAGCGGGAGGATGCTTTCCGCAA
>JABUTS010000063.1 GCA_021443565.1 Bacteroidales bacterium
TATGCCTTCGCAGCCGTAGTCAGCCTGCTCTGGACTTCGGCTTGCCGACTGTGCTTCAGCGGCCAGGTGCTGACATGGACTGACAATTTGTCCATGGAGGTGGCAGAACAGGGGTGTGGAACGCTATTTGTGTTTGTCCGGAGCGCCCGAAAGGGGCGGATTAGCAGAAAAACAATTAAAATTCGCACATAATGAAAGGTACAACAGGAAAAATCGGAGTGACCACCGAGAATATCTTCCCGGTGATCAAGAAGTTTCTCTATTCGGATCATGAGATATTCCTTCGTGAGCTCATAGCCAACGCTGTTGACGCCACCCAGAAGATGAAGGCCCTCGCCATGAGCGGCGATTTCAAGGGCGAACTGGGCGAGCCTGTCGTGAAAGTGGAGCTTGACGAGAGCGCAAAGACCCTGAAAATCATCGACAGCGGCATAGGCATGACATCCGAGGAAGTGGACAGGTACATCAACCAGATTGCCTTCTCGTCTGCAGGCGAGTTCCTCGAGAAATACAAGGACCAGATAGGCAGCATCATAGGTCATTTCGGCCTTGGCTTCTATTCGGCCTTCATGGTCGCAGACAGGGTAACCATTGAGACACTCTCGTGGAAGGACGGATCGAAGGCAGTTAAGTGGTCGTGCGACGGCTCTCCGGAGTATGAGATGGATGAGTGTGACAAGGAGGACCGCGGCACTGTGATTACCCTCCATTTCGACAGCGAGGGCGAGGAGTTTGCGTCCAAGTCCCGCATCAGCGGTCTTCTCGACAAGTATTGCAAGTTCATGCCGGTGCCCCTGGTTTTCGGCAAGGAGACAGAGTGGAAGGACGGCAAGAGTGTCGAGACAGAGAAGGATAATGTGATAAACAAGGTTGAGCCTCTGTGGGCACGCAAGCCTGCCGACCTGGCTGATGAGGACTATGACAAGTTCTACAGGGCTCTCTATCCTATGGCGGAAGACCCTCTGTTCCACATCCACCTGAACGTGGATTATCCTTTCAACCTTACCGGCATACTCTACTTCCCTAAAATCAAGGATCGCATTGAGGTGACCAGGAACAAGATTCAGCTCTACTGCAACCAGATGTATGTCACAGACTCCGTAGAGAACATAGTCCCTGACTTCCTTACCCTGCTCCACGGCGTGATAGATTCACCGGACATACCTCTGAACGTGAGCCGCAGTTACCTCCAGAGTGACGCGAACGTGAAGAAGATTTCCGGCTACATCACGAAGAAGGTCGCTGACCGTCTTGAGGACATATTCAAGAATCAGAGGGAAGAGCTCGAGGGCAAGTGGGATAATCTCAAGCTGTTCATCGAGTACGGCATGCTAAGCGACGAGAAGTTCTGCGAGAGGGCGATGAAGTTCGCGCTGCTCAAGAATACTGAAGGGAAGTATTTCAGCATGGATGAGTACAAGACTGCCATCGAGACGGAGCAGAAGGATAAGGACGGGAAACTCGTCTATCTCTATGCGACCGATGTCCAGGCCCAGTATCCTTTCATACAGTCTGCGAAGAACAGGGGTTATGACGTCCTGCTCATGGACTGTCAGCTGGATTCGCATTATGTCAACCTGCTGGAAGCCAAGCTTTCCGACAGTCGCTTTGCCCGCGTGGATTCCGACAGCGTGGACAATCTCATCCCTAAGGAGGAGAAGATACGTCCGGAGATGGGCGAGGATGCCAAGGCAGAGCTGGATGCAGTGTTTCAGGCGGTGCTCCCTTCGGAGGAGGGCCACTATTTTGTCCAGCCGGACAATCTGGGCGAGGACGAGGCTCCGGTGCTCATCACTCAGTCCGAGTTCATGCGCCGCTATCGTGAGATGAGCGCTCTCGGTGGAGGTATGAACTTCTATGGCGAGATGCCTGCGTCATACAATGTTACCGTGAATATGCAGAACCCTCTGGTTGCCAGAATCGTGTCTGAAATGCCTGCTGCAGAAGTTGTTGAGAGCGCGGAAGCGGAGGAGGCTGCAAAGGATGGCGGTAACAAGGGCCTCGGGGAAAAGAGGAAGGAAGAGCTGCAGGATTATGCCCGCGGCAACGATCTTCTCAAGCAGATCATCGACCTGGCGCTTCTCTCCAACGGCATGCTCAAGGGCAAGGCTCTCGGGGATTTCATAGCAAGAAGTTCGAAACTGCTCAAATAGACGCCCGGATAGGGAATACAGATAATATCGCCGGACAGCGGCCCTGAAGACAGGGGGTTGTCCGGCGATATTCGTATGAGGGCGTGAACTACTCCTCTACCTTTGGAATCTTTGCGAGGTATTCGGTTAGTTCCTCGTCGGTAGGAATGTAGTCGTTCATGGTTCCGTTGTTGTATTTCTCATAAGCATAGAGGTCGAAATAACCTGTACCGGTGAGGCCGAGGACGATATTCTTCGCCTCGCCGCTTTCCTTGCACTTGAGTGCCTCGTCAATGGCCACCTTTATTGCATGACTGCTTTCAGGTGCGGGAAGTATGCCTTCCGTCCTTGCGAACTGCACTGCCGCATCGAAGACCGAGGTCTGTTCCACTGCACAAGCCTCGAGGAAACCATCGTGGTAAAGTTGGGAAAGTACGGGACTCATGCCGTGAAAACGGAGGCCTCCGGCATGGTTGGCGGACGGGATGAACTGGCTGCCGAGAGTGTACATCTTGGCGAGTGGACAGATTCTTCCCGTGTCGCAGAAGTCGTATGCGAATCTGCCGCGGGTGAAGCTTGGGCAGGAAGCCGGCTCGACTGCGATGATGCGGTAGTCGGCCTCGCCCCTGAGCATCTCCCCGATGAAAGGTGTGGCAAGCCCTCCGAGGTTGGAGCCGCCGCCGGCGCAACCTATTATGATGTCAGCCTTTATGTCATATTTCTTCAGCGCAGCCTGAGTCTCAAGGCCTATGATGGTCTGATGCAGCATAACTTGATTGAGTACGGAACCGAGCACATAGCGGTAGCCTTCCTGCTTTGTCGCTGCCTCAACTGCCTCGGAGATTGCGCAGCCGAGGCTGCCGGTAGTGCCCGGGTGCTCTGCGAGAATCTTGCGTCCTATCTCAGTCGTGTCGCTTGGAGACGGGGTGACCTTGGCTCCGTAGGTGCGCATGACCTCGCGGCGGAAAGGTTTCTGGTCGTATGAGCATTTGACCATATATACCTGGCAGTCAAGGCCGAAGAAGGCGCATGCCATGCTGAGGGCCGTGCCCCACTGGCCGGCGCCCGTCTCTGTTGTCACGCCCTTGAGGCCCTGCTTCTTTGCATAGTATGCCTGGGCTATGGCGGAGTTGAGCTTGTGGCTGCCGGAAGTGTTGTTGCCTTCGAACTTGTAGTAGATGTGGGCAGGGGTGCCGAGGGCCTTTTCAAGGAAATATGCTCTTGTCAGAGGTGACGGACGATACATCTTGTAGAAATCAAGCACTTCGGCAGGTATGTCTATGTACCTGTTGTCATTGTCAAGTTCCTGCTTGTTGAGTTCTTCGCAGAATACCGGATTCATGTCTTCAAGCGTCATGGGCTTGCCTGTAGCCGGGTTTATGAGGGGAGCGGGTTTGACCTTCATGTCGGCTCTCACATTGTACCATTGTGCTGGGATTTCGTTCTCGTTGAGATAAATCTTGTAAGGAATCTTCTTTTCCATGGCTGTTTATTTTTGTTAAAATAATTCAAAAAAATGGAGTTCAGTCGTATCCGGCTGAACTCCATGTATCATATCATATTCAATACAAGTGCGTCCCCATTACGACTGTTCAAGTTGTAACCGGCACCACCACCAATATGAACTGTTCTGCATCATTGTTTCACAAAGTTTGAAAAGAATTTCGGAACATGCAAGAATAAGGCTGAAAAAATTGAGCCATAAATCTTTTTATTGCTAATAACGAATTAATTCGTAACTTTATAGACTTTTTTATAAAGAACGGACTTGACATGCAGAAGAAACTTTTATTGGGAGACGAGGCCATTGCTCTCGGTGCCATAGACGCCGGGCTAAGCGGCGTATATGCCTACCCCGGCACACCTTCGACCGAAATCACGGAATTTATTCAGAATAACCTCGTGGCGAAGGAACGCGGCATCCACAGCCGCTGGTGTACAAACGAGAAGACCGCCATGGAGGCCGCGCTCGGAATGAGCTATTGCGGAAAGAGGGCGCTTGTGTGCATGAAACATGTCGGCATGAACGTATGCGCCGACGCCTTCGTGAACAGCGCGATAACCGGTGTGAAGGGCGGACTGGTGGTGCTTGCCGCCGACGACCCTTCCATGCATTCCAGTCAGAACGAGCAGGACAGCCGCTTTTATGCGAAATTCGCGATGGTGCCCGTGTTCGAGCCAGGCAGCCAGCAGGAGGCCTACGACATGGTTGCCGATGCCTTCGAACTGTCCGAAAGACTGAAGGAGCCTGTTCTGTTTAGGGTTGTCACTCGTCTTGCCCACAGCCGTGCCGCCGTTCAGGTGCATGAGCCGGTCTCAGAGAATGCCCTTGACGTTTCTCAGGACAGTTGGGTGCTTCTCCCCGCTATGGCAAGGAAGAAATATGCTGCCCTCATAGAGAAGCAGCCTCTTATGGAAAAGGCGGCTGAAGAGTCGATGTACAACCGGATGGAAAGCGGGTCGGGAAGTATCGGCATAGTAGCATGTGGAATAGCATACAATTATGTCAAGGAGGTGCTCGGAGACGAGGCCAAGGTCCTGAAGATTTCCCAATACCCTCTTCCTGCAGGCCAGATAAGGAAACTCGCTTCCGAAAGCGATGCCATACTCGTGGTTGAAGACGGCCAGCCCGTGGTTGAGGAGCAACTTGCTGCCCTGCTCGGCGCCGGATACCCTGTGAAAGGCCGTCTCACCGGCGATCTCCCGCGTACTGGCGAACTTACCCCAGACTGTGTTGCTGCAGCTCTCGGAAAGCCGTCCGGCCCCGCATTCGACAATGCGAAGAATCTTGTGGGACGTCCTCCGCAGCTTTGTCAGGGCTGCGGTCACCGCGACGTATACACCGCCCTCAATAAGGTGCTTTCTGAATATCCCGATTACAGGATTTTCGGTGACATAGGCTGCTACACCCTCGGCGCCCTGCCTCCTTTCCGCGCACTTTCCAGCTGTGTGGACATGGGCGCGTCAATAACCATGGCCAAGGGCGCGGCCGACTCTGGCTTCTTCCCGGCAGTAGCCGTAATCGGTGACTCAACCTTTACCCACAGCGGCATGACGGGACTGCTGGACGCGGTCAACGACGGGTCCAACATCACTGTCGTAATCTCTGACAATCTCACCACGGGCATGACAGGCGGCCAGGACAGTGCAGGTACGAGCAGGTATGAGGCAATATGCGTCGGTCTCGGTGTTGAGCCCGGGCATGTGCGCGTGGTGGTTCCCCTCCCTCAGAACATGGAGGAAATCACCCGCATTCTCCGAGAGGAAATAGCTTACGAAGGCGTGAGCGTTGTGATACCGCGTCGCGAATGCGTACAGGTAGCGGCACGCCATGCAAGGGAGAGGAAGGCAACTCAGGAAAAGGCAGACAGAAAGTAACGGTATGAAGAAGGATATAATACTCTGCGGTGTGGGAGGGCAAGGCATACTCTCCATCGCGACCATCATAGGCCAGGCGGCCACCGAAGCCGGCATCAATCTCAAGCAGGCGGAAGTCCACGGCATGAGCCAGAGAGGCGGGGATGTCCAGAGTAACCTCAGGCTCTCGACTGAAACCATCTGGAGCGACCTCATACCTCAGGGAGGGGCGGACCTGGTGATTTCCATGGAGCCCATGGAGGCTCTCCGGTATCTGCCTTACCTTGCGAAGGACGGCACTGTGGTGACGGGAAGCAAGGCTTTCATCAACATCCCGAACTATCCCGACGAGGCGGCTCTGATGGAGGAGATAGATTCTCTCCCTTCTTCCGTGAAGTTCGACATAGACGCAATAGCAAAGGATGCCGGCAACGCGCGCGGAGCGAACATGGTCTTGCTTGGCATGGCTGCACCTTTCCTTGAAATCCTTTCTGTGGAGCAGCTCCGCAAGGCTGTCGCCGTAGTGTTCGCAAGGAAGGGCGAGAGCGTTGTGGAGGCTAATCTGAAGGCCTTCGACAAGGGGGTCGAGGCGTCGCGCTCATAGCCGGCCACCAGATTGATGAAAAATACAATATAAAACGTAACATACTATGATTCACAATCCCCAGATTGAATGCATGCCCCGCGAGGAGATGCGCAAGCTTCAGAGCGAGCGCCTCATCAAGACAGTGAAGACATGCTATGAAAAAGTCCCTTTCTACAAGAGAAAGATGGACGAACTCGGCGTCAAGCCGGAAGACATCAGGAGCATAGACGACATCAGCAAGCTCCCTTTCACAACGAAGTATGACCTCCGCGACGAATATCCGTTCAATCTCCAGGCTGTTCCAATGACCGACGTGCGCCGTATCCATGCTTCTTCGGGCACGACGGGCAAGCCTGTGGTGGATACCTACACGGAAAACGACCTCAAGAACTGGTCTGAAGGAGTGGCACGAGTGATGGCCGCCGGCGACATAGGCCCGGGCGACATAGTCCAGGTCAGCTACGGCTACGGTCTCTTCACCGGAGGCCTCGGCGCTCATGAAGGAGCGGCCGTGCGCGGCGCAGTCCAGCTCCCTACCTCCGCCGGCAACACTGAGAAGCAGATCATGCTCATGCAGGACTTCGGCTCAACCGCTCTGGCCTGCACCCCATCATACGCCATGCGCCTCGCAGAGGCCATTCACAACAGCGACGTGGTAAGCATAGACAATATGAAACTTCGCGCAGGATTCTTCGGCGCAGAGCCTTGGACCGAGGGCATGCGCCACGAACTTGAGGAGAAACTCCATATCAAGGCATACGACATTTACGGTTTGACCGAGATGTCCGGTCCTGGCGTGGGCGGCGAGTGCGAATATCAGGACGGCACCCACCTCTGGGAGGATATGTTCTACCCTGAAATCATCAACCCCGACACCCTCGAGCCTGTCGCTCCGGGCGAGTTTGGCGAACTCGTGTTCACTTCACTCTGCAAAGAGGCCATGCCTATACTCCGCTACCGCACACGCGACCTTACCCGACTTATATATGAGCCTTGCAGGTGCGGCCGTACCGCAGTCAGGATGGACCGCATACTCGGACGTTCGGACGATATGCTCATCATACGCGGCGTGAACGTGTTCCCGTCCCAGATCGAGGCCTGCCTCACGGAGTTCCCGGCTTTCCAGCCTTACTATTTCATCACGGTGGACCGCGTCAGCAACGAAGACACCTTCGACCTCGACGTGGAGCTCAAGCTGCCTTATTTCAGCTATGCGCCTGAAAAACAGATGCCTTTCCTAAAGCCGCTGTATGACAGGATAGTCAGCATGGTGGGAATCAAGCCGAACATCCATATCCAGCCGCCTATGGCCATCGAACGTTCAATAGGCAAGGCAAAACATGTTCTCGACAAACGTAAATTCAAGGACTGATGAAAATCTTCAGTGATGCTCTGGTGGAAGAGGCGACCCGTGTCAATCATGTGGCCGACCTTTCCCATGCAACGATAGGTGAAACTCTGCTTGTGGCCCAGTACCTTGAGCAGAAGACAGGCATACCTTTCATCAGGATGGACCAGGGCAGTCCCGGCCTTCCCGCAAACAGGTATGGAATAGAGGCGGAGAAGCGGGCTCTTGACAGCGGAATAGGTTCGCAGTATCCTGCGGCTGCCGGCGTGCCCGAACTCAAGTTGGCTGCCAGCGAGTTTGTCAAGGCCTTCATAGACGTGGAGGTCAGCCCCCGTGCCTGCATTCCCACGGTGGGTAGCGTGGCGGGCTCTTTCGGCAGTTTCATAGCCTGCTGCCAGAGGGATCCATCCAAGGATAAGGTGCTTTTCATAGATCCGGGCTTTCCTATCCAGAAGAGCCAGCTGAGGGTGCTGGGCATAGAGTGGCGCGAATTTGACATATTCCCTTACAGGGGAGAGCCCCTTCGTGCCAGGCTTGAGGAGGAATTTGGAAGGGGAGACATTGCGGCCGTGATTTACTCCAACCCCAACAACCCGGCATGGATTTCACTCGAAGAGGAGGAGCTCGCAATTATAGGAGAACTTGCGACAAAGTACGATGTTATTGTCCTTGAGGATCTTGCATACTTCGCGATGGATAATCGACGCGATCTCAGCCACCCGTATGAGGCTCCTTTTGTGAGGACGGCCGCGCGATATACCGACAATTATATCCTTATGCTTTCGTCGAGCAAGATATTCAGTTATGCAGGCCAGCGCATGGCTTTGGTGTGCATCTCTGACAGGCTTTATGACAGGCATTTCCCAGCTCTTGCCGAGAGATACCACGATTCCGGAGTGTTCGGCCCGACCTTCACGGCCAGCATACAGTACATGATTACCAGCGGCGCCACCGCCACCACCCAGTATGGTTATGCGGAGATGCTCCGTCTCAGCTGCGAGGGCAAAATCAACTTCGTGGAGGATACGAAGGAGTATGCTGTCAGGGCAAGAAGGATGAAGGATATTTTTCTTGCCAATGGTTTCACCATCACCTATCCGCGCGACGTCAACGAGGAGATAGGCGACGGTTTCTTCTTCTCCCTGTCCTATCCGGGCATGAGCGGCTCCGAACTGGTAAGGGAACTTATACACTACGGCGTTTCCAGCATAAATCTTGACACCACAGGCAGTCTTCAGGCCGGTGTCAGAGCCTGCACTTCCAGGATGAGGGAGGAACTTTATCCTGTGCTGGACGAGAGGATGAGGATGTTCAACGAAGACCACCTCCGGAGATGAGCACGCTGATTGACCAGCTCCACGAGGGGGATCGCTTTGCGGCTCTCGCGGGTGCGCGCCTGACTGAAATAAGGGAAGGCTTCGCCCGTGCTGAACTGGTTGTGGGCGAGCAGCATGTAAATGCGGCCGGCGTGTGTCAGGGAGGTGTTTTGTACACTCTCGGGGATTTCTCGTTCGCAGCGGTCGCCAACAGCCATGGCATACTTTCCCTCGGCGTTTCCAACACGATAAGTTTCCTCAAATCCGCAAAGTTGGGCGACAAGCTTGTTGCGGAGTGCAACGAACTGTATGACCATCACAAGCTTCCATACTGCGACATACGCATAACCAACCAGGATGGCGAGCTTGTGGCTGTGATGACAGGACTCGCATACCGCATGAAGAAGGATTTCGGCTTTGATTCATTGATGTGACATGAAAGTGACTCTCTTACAGCAGGACATTGTCTGGGCTAAGCCTGAGCTGAATGTACAGGCTGCCGAAAATGCCATTCTCGCAACTCCAGGCAGCGAGCTTTATGTGCTTCCGGAAATGTGGACCACGGGTTTTGCCACCATCCCAGAAGGGATAGCCGAAAGTGACGACAGCGTCAGCCTCCACTGGATGAAGGATATGGCTGCCCGTACGGGAGCGGCGGTTTGCGGAAGCATTGCGGTCTGCAGCAGTGAGGACGGTTCGTATCGGAACCGTTTCTATTTCGTGAAACCTGACGGTGAGGTCAGCCATTATGACAAGCACCATCTCTTTACTTACGGGGGTGAGCATCTGCGCTACAGTCCCGGCGGCGAGAGGGTGATAGTGGAATGGAAGGGTGTGCGTTTCCTGCTGCAGGTATGCTATGACCTTCGTTTTCCCATGTGGGC
>JABUTS010000044.1 GCA_021443565.1 Bacteroidales bacterium
CTCATGCGGCGGTTGCCTCGTTGGAGCTGGTTCATAATTGCTGCTCATGCAGCGGTTGCCTCGTTGGAGCTGGTTCATAATTGCTGCTCATGCAGCGGTTGCCGCGCTGGAGCGGGATTTGGGACAACAACTGCAGCGAGGGCGCGCACATTGATATGGACAATCAAAGGAACAGATAGGGTACGGAGATGGCTGGGAGGCGACAAGGCGAATGGAGGAGGGCGGTTGTCAGTTTTCCTGCAGATGGGCAAGTTTATCGACATTGAGGCTCCTTGCGGAAGCGTCAACAATCTCTTTGTAGATACCGCCCTGATGATATAGACTGTCAGGATCTCCGCTTTGCTCCACCCTTCCGTCACGCAGAGCATAGATGATGTCAGAATCAATAATCTGCGAAATCGAGTGGGAAATGATGACGACGGTTCGTCCCTGCTTGATGGCATCAATGGACGCCTTTATCTGTTCGGTTGCCACAGCATCAAGTGAAGCCGTCGGCTCATCAAGGAAAATGATCGGAGGATTCTTGAGAAACATGCGTGCGATGGCAATGCGCTGCTGTTGTCCGCCGCTGAGTTGTGTGGCCTGTGACTTGAACCCATTCGGCAGTTTCATTACCTGCTCGTAGATATAGGCACTCTTCGCCGCCTGCTCCACTTCGGCATCCGTCGCATCAGGGCGTCCGTAACGGATATTTTCCTCTATTGTTCCGTCAAATATGTGATTCTTCTGTAGAACAAGTCCAATATTGTCTCTAAGATACTGTGTATCATACCGTTCTATTGGAACGCCATCAAGAGTGATAGTACCGCAATCCGGCTGATAAAACTTGTCCAGAAGATTTACGATGGTGGACTTGCCCGCACCGGACAAACCAACAAAAGCCGTGATTTTGCCGGGCTCGACAGTCATATTGATATCATGCAGAGCCTTGGTGCCGTTGGGATATGTAAAATCCACGTTCCGGAGTTCCAGACGTCCCTCAATCCTTGCAGGACGGTAATCACCGGTCGATTCGATTTCGTTGTCCGCTTCGAGAACGCTGAAATACCCCTCAGCATAAACGAGAGCATCATTGAGCGTATCGAACACACGCTGCAGTTGTGTAATCGGAGCAGTGACGTTGGCGAAAAGCATCACATGATACATGATTTTGCCTATGGTCATGCCGGGATAATCAATCAGCACCAGATAAGCGGTGAGGATTATGATGATGACGGTTCCTATCTGCTGCACAAACCGTTTCCATCCATCGAAATACAGCATCACCTTACGGGTACGCAGCTGATTGTCAGTCAACTGATTCTGTATATCCAACTGTTTGCGGCTCTCTATCTCCTGACGGTTGAAAGACTTGATGACGTTGATTGACTCGATGATGTTGATGATGCCGTGACTCTTCTGTTCCCTGTACCTCCTCATCTCCTGACGCCAGCCCTTCAACCTTCTCGCCTGCCGTATCGTGATGAAAATATATGTAGGGACTATGAAAAGGGCTGCAAGTCCGACATATACATTTGCTGCAAACATAAGTATCAGCGCCAGAAACGCAGAGGTGAAAAGCGGCAGCAAATCTATGAAAATGCTTTGGACCGTGGTGGAAAGACTGCTCACCCCCTGGTCAATGCGAGACTGCAGTCGTCCCGACTCATTGCCGGCGGATGTGAAAAAGGCTATGCGGTAGGAAAGGATACGATCTATGGCCGCCTGAGCCATGTCCCTTGAAACGTGCACACGCATGCGCTCTCCAAAAAAATTCTGGGCATAAGAAATGAATACGGACAACACTTCTTTCCCCAGAAGAATTGCGGATATGATGGTGAGTATGCGCATGGCCTTAGACCATTCAAAATGCTGTGCGCCTATTTCCCCCACACCCGTGTGTACGATGAGTCCGTTGATTGTGTCGACGGTCCAGTCCAGAACCAACGCGTTCACCTGAGCAATGAGAGACCCTGCCAGTGTAAGGAAAAGTGTTGCCACGACAAGCCATCGATACGGCTTCACGAAGGGCGTGATTTTCTTTATCAGTTGAAATATGGACATACCTTTTTCTATTCTACGCCTTAAGGTTGATAAACAAAAGACAGCCTCCGATGGGAGACTGCCTTCTGAAGAGTAGCGGGAGGAGGACTCGAACCTCCGGCCTCCGGGTTATGAGCCCGACGAGCTACCAACTGCTCTATCCCGCGGTATTGGACTGCAAATGTAGACATTTTTTTGTAAATTGCAAAATAAACTGCAAACAACCATGTACTCAATTATGAAAAATGCTGCCGCAGCGCTTGCAATGCTTCTGATTTTACCCCTGGCAGCCGGGGCGCAGACTGCTTGGGGAGAGCCCTACGACTCGCATCTCACCCGCCACACGATAAAGTGCCAGGGCCTCGAGCGCATATACTATGTATATGTCCCGGAAACGCTTAAGGAGGGAAAGCCTCTCGCCTTCATGCTTCACGGTTACGGAGGAAATGCCGACGGCTACCGGCCGGAGATGCTCGAAAGCGCGCGCAGGCACGGCTTTGCGCTGGTAATTCCCCAAGGTTGGAAGGAAGACGGCAAATACAAGGCAGGATGGAACGTGCGCTACCCCAAGCAGGCAGAGATGAAGACCGACGACATAGCCTTCGTGATGAAACTGCTGAAGAAGGTGCGAAAGGATTACGGGATTGGTAAGGAAAATGCATTCTTCAGCGGAATGTCAAACGGAGGCGAGATGTGCTACATGATGGCCTACATGCATCCGGAGAAATGGAACGCCATGGCATCGGTTGCCGGTCTGCAGATGCAGTGGTTAGCCAGGGAACACAAAATCAGAGGTCACGTACCTTTCATGGAATTCCACGGCACTGCCGACAAGACTTCCTCGTGGTTCGGCGACCCTGGGAACAAGGGCGGATGGGGCAAGTATCTGGCAGTCCCTGTCGCGGTCGGCAACATAGTTTCCGCCAACGGCTGCGAATACGAAGAAACCACGGTCCTGCCTCTCAAAGACGAGTCTAAACCTAGCCGCAAGGTGACTCTTCACCGCTATCTCGGCAGTCCGTACGGTGACGAGGTAAGGCTATACGAAATCGAAGGAGGTGCACACGGCTGGCATCTCGACGATGTGGACACCACCGAGGAGATTTTCCGTTTCTTCGAACAATATCTCAGATAAAAGCTTGGACTTAAGCCATGAAATCAATCATGGCGGTCAAATCATCCTTCGTGAAGGTCCTCTGCTCCCCGCTCTCCAGGTTCTTGATGTTTACCACACCGGCCTCAACCTCGTTGCCGCCGGTAATGGACAAGAATGAAATAGACTTCCTTTCGGCATAGTCGAACTGCTTCTTCAGCTTCGAAGCCTCGGGATAAATCTCGCATGGCACCCCAGCCTCGCGCAGGGCACGCACCACGGGTATGAGATAGCGTAGCTCGTCCGCACCCATGTTGGCGAAAAGCACACGCGTCGAAGCCTTCACCTCCTTAGGGAACTTGTCAAGACCCTTGAGCACGTCATAGATGCGGTCAGCACCGAAGCTGATGCCAACACCGGACATGTCCGGAAGGCCGAAAATACCGGTAAGGTTGTCGTAGCGGCCACCTCCGCAGATGCTTCCTATGGCGAAATCCTTAGCCTTAACCTCGAAGATGGCACCAGTATAATAGTTGAGTCCACGGGCAAGCGAAAGGTCAATCTCAACCTCCTGCCTGATTCCGGCTGCATCTATGAAGGCGAACAGTTCCTCGAGTTCCTCTATGCCCTTCAGACCTGTCTCCGACACTATTCCCGATGCCGAAGCGCCTCCAAGCAGGGACTTCATCACCCCAAGCTTAGCGGCAGTATCGCCCTCGAGAGTGAGCACCGGTTCAATCACGTCCACAGCCTCGCGGGTAAGCCCCTTCTCCATCATCTCAGCCTCCACGGCCTCCAGCCCGACTTTGTCAATCTTGTCGATGGCAACCGTGACGTCAACCACCTTGTCCGGGAAGCCGCAGATTTCAGCGAGACCAGTGAGCACCTTGCGGTTGTTAATCTTGATGAGGACGTTCACGTCAAAATTTGTGAACACCCTGTCCACAATCTGGACAAGTTCGAGTTCGTTCAGCTGGCTCTTGGAGCCTATGACATCAGCATCACACTGGTAGAACTCGCGGTAGCGGCCCTTCTGCGGACGGTCCGCACGCCAGACCGGCTGAATCTGGAACCTCTTGAAAGGGAAGGAAAGCTCGTTCTGGTGCTGCACGACGAAGCGCGCGAAGGGCACGGTCAGGTCATATCTCAACCCCTTCTCGCAAACCTTCAGGGAAAGCGCCTTGCTGTTATACACCTTGTCGCCCTCAAGCTCATACTGGGAGTAATCGATGCCGGAGAAGGCGTCGCCGGAGTTCAGTATCCTGAACAGGAGTTTGTCTCCCTCCTCACCGTACTTGCCCAGCAGAGTGCCGAGGTTTTCCATCGAAGGCGTCTCTATGGGAGCATAGCCGTAAGTCCTGAAAACGGCCTTGATGGTATCGAAAATATAGTTTCTGCCCGCCATCTCGGCAGGTCCGAAATCTCTTGTACCCTTAGGGATTGAAGGTTTCTGAATCTGTGCCATCTCAACTACAGGTTCTTGCAGTATTCGTCTATGGCGGCAGCAGCCTTCCTGCCTGCGCCCATTGCGAGTATGACGGTCGCCGCGCCGGTCACGGCATCACCACCCGCAAATACGCCCTTGCGCGTGGTCGCGCCGTTCTCGTCTGCGACGAGGCAGCCGCGGCGGTTGGTCTCCAGTCCTTCGGTTGTCCTTACGATGAGAGGGTTGGGAGAGGTACCGAGAGCCATGATGAGGGTCTCGGTCTCAATCTCGAACTCCGAGCCCGGAATTTCGACAGGGCTGCGGCGTCCGCTCGCGTCAGGCTCACCAAGCTCCATCCTTATGCACTTTACAGCCCTCACGTTGCCGTTCTCGTCTCCGAGCACCTCAACGGGGTTGGTAAGCATGGCGAACTCTATGCCCTCCTGCTTGGCGTGATGAACCTCCTCCTTGCGCGCTGGCAACTCATTCTCCGTACGACGGTAGACTATGGTTGTATCTGCGCCGAGACGGAGGGCGGTGCGGGCCGCATCCATTGCGACATTGCCGCCTCCGACCACCACGCACTTCTTTCCGGCATGGATAGGGGTCAGATAATCCTCGCGGTATGCCTTCATCAAGTTGTTCCTGGTGAGGAATTCATTGGCCGAGAACACACCGTTGAGATTCTCTCCGGGTATGCCCATGAAACGCGGAAGTCCGGCGCCCGAGCCCACGAACACAGCCGAGAAGCCTTCCTCGTCGAGAAGTCTGTCTATGGTCACCGTCCTGCCTACAATCACGTTGGTCTCTATCTTCACGCCCATTGCCATCACATCCGCTATCTCCGGAGCCACAACCTTCTCCTTGGGAAGGCGGAACTCGGGTATGCCGTACTCAAGCACACCGCCGGCCCTGTGCAGAGCCTCGAAAATGGTGACTTCATAGCCGGTTTTCGCAAGGTCGTAAGCGCAGGCAAGACCTGAAGGGCCGCTGCCTATGATGGCTATCTTCTTTCCGTTTGACAGCGCCTTCTCGATTTTCGCACCTCCGTTCGCACGGTTCCAGTCTGCCACGAATCTCTCGAGCTTGCCTATCGAAACGGGCTCGCTCTTGACTCCGAGTATGCAGCTTCCCTCGCACTGGGTCTCCTGCGGGCACACGCGGCCGCAGATTGCGGGGAGAGACGAATCCTGGGAGATGACCTCGGAAGCGGCGGCAAAATTGCCTGCAGCCACCTGGGCTATGAACTGCGGAATCTTCACGTTTACCGGACATGCTCCCACGCAGCGCGGGTTCTTGCAGTTAAGGCAGCGCGAAGCCTCGAGCTGGGCCTCCTCTGCGTTGTAGCCGTAGCATACCTCTTCGAAATTACGTGCCCTCACGAGCGGTTCCTGCTCTCTTGCAGGGACTCTTGGAATCCTGTTTGCCATGATTATTTCCCCCTTCCTATTCTGCAGATATGGTCTTCGAGCATATGCTGTTCCTCTGGCTTGTACATCCTCTGGCGGCGCATAGCCTCATCGAAATCAACGAGATAGCCATCAAACTCAGGACCCTCGACGCATGCGAAGCGGGTCTTGCCGCCAACGGTGACTCGGCAGGCGCCGCACATGCCCGTGCCGTCCACCATCAGAGTATTGAGGCTGACTGTGCAAGGAATGCCTAGCTTCCTGCATGTGAGGACGGAGAACTTCATCATGATCATGGGGCCAATGGCGACGCAGCGGGTGTACTGCTTTCCCTCGGCCACGAGAGCCTCGAGGCGGGCGGTACCCACTCCGTGGAAGCCCTCCGAGCCGTCGTCCGTACAGATATAGAGATTGTCACATGCCGAAGCAAGTTCCTCCTTGTAGATGAGAAGGTCCTTGTTGCGGGCTCCGACGATTACATCCACCTTGACTCCGTGCTCGTGGAGCCACTTTGCCTGAGGGTAGACCGGAGCCGTTCCCACACCGCCTGCGATGAACACGTAGCGATGTGATGCCAGTTCCTCTTCAGTCATCTCCACGAAATCGGAAGGCACTCCGAGAGGGCCCGCCACGTCTGCAAAGCTGTCCCCGACCTCGAGGGCGTTGATATCTGTGGTTGAAGCTCCGATGGTCTGGGTCACGATGGTCACCGTGCCCGCCTGGGCGTCATAATCGCTGATGGTAAGAGGAACCCTCTCGCCTTTCTCGTCGGCTCTGACAATGAGAAACTGCCCCGGGAGGGCAGCCTTCGCGAGCCTCGGAGCCTGGACCCTCATCTTGCAGATGTTGGGGGTCAGCATTTCCTTGGTTTCTATCCTGTACATAAATTGTTTGATAACACGATCCGGGGCTCATTGCCCCGGACCGAATGCGGTTTATTTCTCTGCCTTGTAGCCGAGCTTGCGTATCGCCGCTGCAAGCTTCTCCTCACTGGTCTTCTTCGGATCGTAGGTAAGCTTGATGGTATTCTTTTCGAGGGAAATCTCAAGCCCCTTCACGCCCTTCTCGAATGCAAGATTTTCCTGAACCTTCTGCATGCAGTTCTTGCAGTGAAGGCTGGACTTGAAAACCACCGTCTTCACCTCGCCCTTGACAACAGAAAACTCTGCTGCGAAGGTTGATGAAAGTTCGGATGCCCTGAGTGCCTGAGTCGATGCGCAGCAAACCATTGCGATGGCTGCGGCCATTGTGATTAATGTTTTTTTCATAATCGGGTCAATGTGCAAAAATATGATTTATTAACGAATTTTTCAAGAATACGGGCCTACTCCGTCTTCCATAGGGTAAAACGCACTCCGGCATAGAGCTTTATGCCCATGATCGGGCCCCAGATGCAGCTTGCATCGAAGTCGGGTGCGGCGGTGTTCACCCGCCCCGTTTCTTCCTTGCTTCCAAGTATCGCCGTCTTCTGCCTGAAGTTGCTGAGGTTCTCGCCTCCGGCATATATGTCCACACCCTTGAAACGCCTGGTTACCTGGGCGTAGAGCAGAGGGTAGACCGGAGAATACCACCCGCCGTTCCGCTGCACGATCTGGCTACCCCCCGCCATGAAGTCATATACCCGGCAAGGGCCGTTGACGGAGGCGGTGAAGTCAAAAATCCACTTATTGAGGTTGGTGGCATACTGGAGGTTCAGTACGCCCTTGAAACGGCTGGTCATAGGTCTCTGCGCCAGTCCCCTGTCTGCATATTCGGCCATTGCCTTGGTGTAGCGGAAGGTGGTGGTGACGGTAAAGCGCTCTATCGGGTCGACAGAGAAATCGAGCTGCCAGTTGTCCGTATATGAACGCTTCCCGTCGAGCACATAGAAGTCTATGGCGTTGGCAATATGCTCATAGTCAACCATCAGCTGCCGATTGAAGCCGGTGTGGAAGTAGTCTATGCTGAAATATGTCGAGGATGATGCGCCGAAAGGCAGATAAAAGGTCATGTTGCCTCCGAAGGTCCATGCTTCCTCGAGGTTGTGCGTGAAGAAGGACGGGGCGGCATCCTTCGCGGTCACCGGCTTGCCCTCTGAATAGAAGGCCTTTCCAGTCGAGAGCACTCCGAGATTGTCAGCGAGCGGCGCGGTGCGGCGTATTCCCCTGCCTCCATTTGCTCGCACCACCATCTCGTCAAGTGGCTGCCACTTGAGGGTGGCTCTCGGGCTGAGCTTTACCCCTTCGCCGCCATACCAGTCTGCCCTGAGGCCGGCGATGGCTGAGAGTTTGGTCCCGAGATGATAGGTATATTCTCCGAATGCTCCCGCCTGGGCGAGAGTGGTTTCCGGGTCCGTACTTTTCCAGCCGAAGAGCGCTGTCTTGCGAATGAATTCCTCGTTGTAGATATCCACGGTTGAACTTGCACCGAGGGTGAACTTGTGCGACTCGTTCAGTTCATTCTGGTAGAGAAGGTTGACGAAACCGGAATTCTGGTCTGCGAGATAGGATGAGGCGCCGGCCCACATGTCCATGGAATAGAAGTTCCAGTCTGCGACGAGGGCTATGTTCTGCGAATTATCATCGTTGAGGGGAACGCCCAGCTTGAGATAGCCGTTGAGGCTTTTGTTGCGTATGGACGAGCCCCATGCGTCACCGAAAGCGTAGGTGCTGCGGTTATAGGCGGCATGTCCCTTCCTATACGCATCCTCTTCGCCGCCGTCTCTGCTGTCTTTCAGAGCACGTACTCCGAAACGGAGCTGGATGCCGTTGTCAGCCATGTACAGCCAGCGGTTCGCGAAATTGAACTGGAGCTGATGCGGGTCGTCAAGGAAGCCGTCGCCGTTGCCGTCCATGCTCATGACGTTGCCTGAGACATGGCCTAGCAGCACGGTGCTCCACTTGTAGCCCATCTGGAGGGATGAGGCGACATTGAAGTCCATCTTGGTGTCGTCCATCACCGAATAGTTGATGAAGAGAGGTTTCTCGTCAGTAGGCTTGCGGTGTTCAAGATTGATCTGACCGGTCATAGACTCGGTGCCGTTGATCACTGAAGCCGCACCCTTCGCTATCTGTATGCTTTCCAGCCACTGGCCGGGCACGTAACTCAGACCGAAAGGAGATGCAAGGCCCCTCATGACCGGGCGGTTCTCGTCCAGCATCTGGGTATATGTTCCGCTGAGACCGAGCAGACGTATCTGGCGTGCCCCCGTGACTGCGTCAGAATAGCCCACGGTCACGCTGGCTGAGTTTTCGAAGCTTTCCGCCAGATTGCAGCAGGCCATCTTGCACAGACCTGCGGCGGAGATGACCTCGGTGCGCAGGTCCTTGCCCTTCGACAGGTAGTTGCCGCTCTGGCGCGAGACAAATACGGTCGCCTGGAGACTATCCTGACGTTCGTCGTAGATTCCCGTCGTGTCAGTCTGGGCCCGGGCTCCGGATGAAGTGAAAATTGCTGCGAGTACGGCCGCAGCAGCCGTTACCATATATTTCATTATGATTCTTTTTCATGTAGTTCGACATATCCCGCAGCATGCGC
>JABUTS010000014.1 GCA_021443565.1 Bacteroidales bacterium
AGCCCATAAGATTCAAAAGCCTTTTCATTATAAGAAACCAACATACTGCCAGCTGATTGTCCCTTCGGCATCTTAATTGAGCCATGGGGTTCATCTATTATCGGATAATTAGAACATCCACAAACAGAACACCTAACAGTTTGTCCCATCATAAATTTTGCCTGCTCCTCCTTGAAGTACTCAATAATGGCTTCTTTTACCTCTTCTTTTTCAACAAGTCTTATATCATCGCCTTTAAGAATAAACGTGAGATTACCTTTTCGTTGTTTTTCATCTAAGGAACTATATGCTTTAAGGGCGTTGTCGCATCCTTCCGTTGTTTGATAAAATAGAAACACTGGTTTTAGAACTTCAACATCTCTATACAAGTTTAGTTTATCCAAGTATAGGTCATGTTTTTTCTTGTTGTTTCCAAAACCTAAAGTTTCCTCCGCTTTATCAAGCAACAGTCTCGCTTTGCCCTTTTTGGCTATGATATTTTCTGAAACCACTTCAACATCAACAGGGATCAAATCCTTGAAATTTCCATTGCCATCGATAACAATATCAAAACTGCATTTCTCCGCCTTTAAAGCATCGTGCCCTGTTCTTATCCTTTTTCCAAACTCGACTAATTCTGCGAACATAGTCCTTCCTCCTTTTTATTGAAATCAAACAACACTTGGTTCAAAAACTCTGATTTCTTTGCTCGCAAATGTGTTGACTTGAGCATCTGTGAATTGAGTTCATCGGGACATTCAAGAATGCCATTTCTAATCGCCACATCATGCATATATATCGGAGTTGCATTGCGATCTTCATCATATAGTAAATCAAACAACATACTTCCAACAGGATATGTAAGATTCAATTGGGCCACCCTGTTTTCATCTTCCTCTGTTACGGGGAAGAACTCACATGAGAACTCTCTCGTACCAAGATAGGGCTGATGCCAGCATTGCCCTTTGCTGACACGCCGATTAAACATATCTCGATACTTAACTATCGGTTCGCATGGTTTATTGCCTTTCTCTGCATCGCGCCTCTTTACCTTCGCAATATTTTCTTCTGTCATTGAAATAACGGCCTCAATAATATACTCAACATCTTTCAACACGATACTATTACGTTGTGTTCGATGTGCGGGTTTACCATTATTGTCTATTTCCGTGATGTCAATGTGATTACTCGGTTTACTCTTTAATTCATTGCGTTTAAAAGATGTGAAAGATATTGGCCGCAAGACTTTTATTCTTTTTACTAACCACTGAAACTCTGGTTTCCAAAGAATACACTCCAACACTCCTCTTGCTGCGGAAGGGGTCATACAAGGATAGGTCATCCGCTCTACCTTCAGAGCCGGTATGGTAAAGCACGCATAAGGCGCTTTGACTCTAACTTTAACAATATTTGTGTCTATCATATCAAAAATAATTCATTCTCGTTATTTAATCCTGTTACTTTATCGTATGCTCCGTGCCACACAAGCACTCCAGCAGTTTCGCGAATCTTGTCCTTATTGTCTTTTATGTATTTATCGGGCACATTTACGCAGTATTGGGATATGCGCTGATAATCTTGACGACTCAAAAATTCCTTATCTTTAATTTCATGGAATAGTTTTTTACTTTCATCATCATATTTATAAACAAATAGGGCTTTTGCTTCGCTATCAATTATACGATACTTGCCTGCAACATCTTCAAATTTTAGATCTTTTCTATCATCGGTAATGTCATTTTTAGGCACATATAAATTTAGTATCTGTCTATAATACTCGGCATAGAACTCTGCATTATACAATTGATATTCATTGTTTTGATAACACAATCTTGCGTGCTTTGAGAATGTCTCATATTGCCTGGATGGTTGACCATTATCTTTCAACTGAAACAAGAACACCTTCCCTTTATCCAGCGTACCTTCCCTATTGCATCGTCCCGCAGACTGTATGATTGCTTCCCAAGGAGCCAATTCGCGGAACACAACAGGAAAGTCAATATCAACACCTGCTTCTATAAGTTGAGTAGAACAGACTATCAACTTTTCGCTATTTGCAAGAGACGCCTTGATTTCCCTGATTATTGTTTTCCTATGTGCAGGGCACATATTGGTGGAAAGGTGTATTGTTCTAAAGGACTGGTTTTCTTTCAATTCGTTGAACAAACTAAGCGCCTTCTTTTTCGTATTACACACCACGAGAACGGATTCCTCAAGTTTGATGATTTTTCGTGCCAAATCCTCATAACTTTGCGGATTGTAGTCGTTCAATGGTACATATTCAACCCTTTGGGTCTGTTCAAATATTGAAGAGGCATCCTGTACCAATGAGGTTATTTCATCTATTCCACAAAAATCTTTTCTTTTTTTGAAGTCTGGTTGCGTTGCAGTGCAAAACAACAAACTGCATCTACATAATTTCAGCATGTCGTTCAACATTTGCATAGTGCATTCAGCAAGTTCTACAGGCAACGTCTGAATTTCATCAAAAATGATAATTGAGTCTTGTATATTATGTAGTTTTCGGCACTTTGAACGCTGGTTTGAAAAAAGAGACTCAAAGAATTGTACTGCTGTTGTTACTACAATTGGATAGTCCCAGTTTTCAGTAGCTAACAACATCGGACTTTTCTCTTGTTTGTCCCAATAATCGCTACCTGATTCACAAATAACATTTGAATGGTGTTCCAGAACAATGTCCGTTCCAAATATGCTTTTAAGTTCTTGGGCGGTTTGGTCTATAATGCTAATGAAAGGCAAAACTATGATAATGCGCTTTACATTATTGTGGCTTTTCGCATGATAGAGCGCCCAATTTATGCTACACAAAGTTTTGCCCATACCCGTTGGAAGGGTCATTGAAAAACAACCTTGCGGCAAGTTTGCTTTTTCCTGTGCATATTGTCGCACTTCTGTCCTAAGTTGATTGAGTTTTGTCTTATCAGCGTTGTTCTTGAAATATGTAAACTTTTCGTCAAGCCTTTCAATCATACTTGCTACATCCAAACTCTTCCTTGGACGAGTCTCAAATTGTTGAGGAAGAAAATGACGTTCAGTATCAAGACTGTCGGCATCGACTAAGGAGCTATAGAGCAATCTAATAAAAAGTTCTTTTTCTGTGTCATTAGGAATGTTATTGAAAGCATCATTACTCGGAATAGATGGGCACAATTGATCCTCACGTACTGACTGCTCTATTTGATGCCTATTGTTTTCTTCGCAATCATATTGCAGCTTATCCAACATTTCAGCCCTATTGGATAAACCTTTGTGATGCCCATATATTGAGAAAGCCACATTTAACAACTTTTTGTTTTTCGCGAAATAAGCCCCCCATTTTGCGTGAGGTTCTCTACTGCCTACACCGCAAATGTAGTCCTGAAATTTCTTACTATATTTACCTATGTCATGAATGACTCCACAATAGAAATATATATTTTCAAACGCTTCTGACAACGAGAACGACCGCATAAGTTCCGCGACCCCCATACTGTGTTGCAGCATAGTTTGAGGAATCCCATTTTCGTTGTTAGAATGTGCTATGTATATATTCTTCTGCATAAGGATGTTTAAGGCTTTCTATAGGTTATTCTTCCACAATAGTACAATCTCGGGGGTAGTGTTTGTTGTTTTGGTTTTACAAATCTAAAGAAATCCGTAGACTTTCTTTTGTATCTCATCTCAGACACACTTTTTGAAACAGTATCTGCACTTGTAAATATAAGTCCCTTTTCACACAGTTTCAACTCTTCATAAATACAAATTTCTTAAATTTGCGCCATGAAGATTTCACAGATTATCACCGGCGCGGGCAAGCCTTTCCCGTCGCTCGAAATTGTCCCTCCGCTGAGAGGCATCACCAAGAATCAGCTTCTTGACAGCATCAGGCCATTCATGGAGTTCAATCCCCCATACATCAACGTCACGTCCCACCGTGACGAGATTGAATATGTGCCCCAGGCTGACGGAAGTTTCAGAAAGGTGGCCAGCCGCAAGCGCATAAGCGAGACCGCAGTCTGCGGTGCCATAATGGGAGAGTTCCACATCGAGACTGTGCCTCACCTTATATGCGGCGGGGCCGATGCATTCCAGATTGACAATCTGCTGAATGACTTCAGGTTTCTCGGCATAAGCAACCTTGTTGCCCTCAGGGGTGACTGTCTTACCGGGGAAAAGCGCTTCACCCCTACCCCGGGAGGCTACCGCTACGCAAGCGAGCTCGTTGAGGCCGTAAGGAAATTCGACAGCGACGCATTCTGCATCGGAGTCGCCGCCTACCCCGAGAAACATTTCGAAGCGGCCAATCTTGACACCGACATACGCAACCTCAAGAAAAAGGTGGATGCGGGCGCAGACTACATCATAACCCAGATGTTCTTCGACAACAAGGTTTTCTATGACTTTGTGGACCGATGCCGCGCCGAAGGCATAGACGTTCCCGTCATCCCGGGACTCAAGCCCATATCAACGCCCAAGCAGATTCAGCTGCTGCCGGAAGCATTCTCCCTCGACATCCCTGTTGAACTGACCAGGGAAATCGAAAAGCACGCGGCGGATAAGGCAGCCGTCTACCAGATAGGGCAGGAGTGGTGTCTTGAACAGAGCAGGGACCTTCTGGCCCACGGATACAAGTCTGTCCACTACTACACCATGGGCAAGGCCGACAACGTAGTAGGCATACTTCGCGAGCTCTTTTAGCAGACGGCGTCTATGGGAAGCATTCAGGACGCGCTGGCAAGGCGCATACTCGTGATTGACGGCGCGATGGGCACAATGCTCCAGCGCCATGCCCTTACCGAGAAGGATTTCCGGGGGGATGTGTTCACCGATGCGTCCCGGGAACTCAAAGGGAACAACGAGTGCCTGAATCTCACCCGCCCGGAACTCATCAGGGGCGTCCACGAAGCATACATAGCTGCCGGAGCGGACATAATCGAGACAAACACCTTCAGTGCCAACAGGATATCCCAGGCTGAATACGGTTGCGGGAATCATGCCCGCGAGATGGCTATGGCCGGGGCGAAGATTGCCCGTGAGGCAGCAGACAGATCCGGGAGGAAGGTATGGGTGGCAGGCAGCATAGGGCCGACCGGCAAATCCCTCACTCTTGCGTCTGACCTCTCCAAACCGGCATTCAGAGCCGTTGATTTCGATGAGATGGCTGAGGCATATGCCGAGCAGATATCAGGCCTCGCCGAGGGCGGAGCGGACCTTCTGCTCATCGAGACATGTTTCGACGCCTTGAACGCGAAGGCAGCCATTCATGCCGCCGGCAAGGTGGCGCCGCAGCTGCCGGTAATGGTTTCCGTCGCGGTAAGCGACATGAGCGGACGCACGCTCACCGGTCAGACCCTCGAGGCTTTCTACACAAGCGTCAGACATGCCGGCTTGCTTTCATTCGGTCTCAACTGCTCTTTCGGAGCTTCAACCCTCGAGCAGTTCGTGGTGGAACTCGATCCCGCACTCGGCTGCGCACTCAGTTTCTATCCAAACGCCGGGCTTCCGAATGAAATGGGGCAGTACGACGAAAGCCCGCAGGTGATGGGTGAAGCAATAGGCAGGATAGCCAGAAGGGGCCTGGTGAACATAGTCGGAGGTTGCTGCGGGACCTCTCCGGAACATATAGCAGCTATAGCAGGGGCTGTCGCGGGAGTAAGTCCGCGAGCGCTCCCTGAGCCTGAGAGGGTCCGCCCGTCACTGACAGTATGCGGCCTTGAGTGCGCTACCATAGACAAGGAACGTTCCCTTCTCACCAACATAGGCGAGCGTACGAACGTGGCTGGTTCGAGAAAGTTTGCCCGACTCATCGCTGAAGGGGCATACGACGACGCCCTGCAGATTGCAGCTGGCCAGATTGAAGGCGGAGCCTCCATAATAGACATAAACATGGACGACGCCATGCTCGACTCGAAGGTCGAGATGGTAAAGTTCCTGAGATACGTTTCTAACGACCCGGCAGTGGCGAAGGCTGCGCTGATGATAGATTCATCAGACTTCGACACCGTGGTTGCCGGGCTCAAGAACACCCAGGGCAAGTGCATAGTAAATTCCATTTCGCTAAAGGAGGGCGAGGAGAGTTTCCTTGACAAGGCCCGACAGATCAAGGCATTGGGCGCGGCTGTGATGGTCATGGCCTTCGATGAGGAGGGTCAGGCGACCAGCTATCAGCGGAAAATCGACATCTGCGCGAGAGCCTATCGTCTATTGACGGAAAAGCTCGGTTTCGCTCCGTCAGACATAATATTCGACGTCAACGTGCTGTCCATAGGGACTGGTATCGAGGAGCATGCCCGCTACGGGATAGACTTCATCGAGGCTGTCCGTTGGATAAAGTCGAATCTTCCCGGAGCCCTTACAAGCGGCGGCATCTCAAATCTTTCATTCTCGTTCAGAGGCAACAATCCCGTGCGTGAGGCCATGCACTCGGTATTCCTATATCATGCCGGAGCAGCCGGGCTTGACATGGGCATAGTCAATCCCGCCATGCTGCAGGTCTATGACGAAATAGAGCCCGGGATGTTGCGCTGCGTGGAGGACGTGGTCCTCAACCGCGATGCCGAAGCCACGGAGAGGCTTATTGAAAAGGCTCAGCAGTATGCGGGGATGTATACAGACAGAAAGGAGGAGAAGGAAGAGACCTCAGAGGACAGGCGAAGCGTGGAGGAAAGGCTTTCAGATGCCCTCGTGAAGGGACAGGAAGTGGCGCTGCGGGAGGATGTACTCGAGGCTCTCGGCAAGTTCGGGAGGGCGGTCGATGTGATTGAAGGCCCGCTGATGAGCGGCATGGAGAAGGTGGGAAGGATGTTCGGGGAAGGCCGCATGTTCCTCCCTCAGGTCGTGAAGTCTGCCAAGATAATGAGGGATGCAGTGGATATTCTGCAACCCTATATGACGGGAGAGACGTCTGATGCTGCGGAGGGAAAGCCGAAGGTGGTGATTGCGACAGTCAAGGGTGATGTCCATGACATAGGCAAGAACATCACCGCCATAGTCCTGAACTGCAACGGATTCCTTGTCAAGGACCTCGGGGTCATGGTTCCGGAAGACACCATACTTGCGGAGGCTGAAGCCTTCGGTGCCGACATCATAGCCGTAAGCGGACTCATTACGCCTTCTCTCTCAAGGATGGAAGACCTTTGCCGCAAGATGGCGGACAGGAGGATGGCCACTCCCCTCTTCGTAGGCGGGGCCACCACGTCAGCGCTCCACACGGCGGTGAAACTCGCCCCGGTCTACAGTCACGTCTTCCATGGTACTGACGCATCTGCTTCGGCCGTGATGGCAAAGAAATATGTGAGCGATCCCAGAGCCTTTGAAAAGGCCGCGCACGAAGAACAGGCGAGAATCAGGTCCCTATATGAATCTCGCGGAAATTCAGCCCCGGAAGCACCGGCAGAGGCTTCTCCTTCGGTTGCGGAAAATGTAGCAGTCGATAAGCGCATTGTCGCGGAAGAATTCCTGACCGGAAAGGTTTTCAGCGACATTCCGGCCCGTGAACTGGATATAGATGAAGTCATGCCTTGGTTTGACTGGAAAATGCTTTATGCCGTCTGGGGCTTCAAGTACGGTAACGGAGAGAACGAGGATACTGAGAAACTGAAAACAGAGGCCAGCAAGGTGCTGAGGTACATGAAGAAATATAAGGCATGCAGAATCAGCATCGCGGCCCGCTTCCTCGATTGCGTGAGTGAAGGAGACGACATTGTTGAAGTCGGAGGCAGGCGCTGGCCTATGATGAGGCAGGAAAACGGCAGCCGTAGCTCGCTGGCCGACTTCGTGGTTCCCGCAGGAAGCGGAGAGTCCGGCCAGATGGGACTTTTTGCCATCAGTGTCCACCGTGGGCACGCACGCGAGGCTGTCTGCGACTGCGCGGCATGTACCGGAGACAGCTACGAATCCCTTCTCGAACGCTCTGTAAGACTCACTCTTGCAGAGGCAGCATCGTCATGGCTCGACAACCACCTTGCTTCACAGCTGCCTGCAGACAGACCTGAAATGAAGATATGCAAGCCGGCGGCGGGCTATTCAAGCTGTCCGGACCACACTCTCAAGCGCGACATACTCCCTCTGCTGCCTGACGGGGACAGGCTCGGCATCACTTTCACCGAGAGTTACGCAATGATACCCGACGCAAGCATTTGCGGCCTCATTTTCGCACACCCTAAGGCCGGTTATCCCGAAATCAGGAAGGCTTCGGAGTTGTCAGTAAAGGAATACGCACTCCGGCGCGGGCTTACCGCTGACGAAGTGCGCACTTTCCTTTCCCATCTTTTATAACCCTATTTCTTCACCCTGTCCGGATTGGCGGCAATGAACTTTTCCCAACTGCCGGAACCGCCGGAGGAGGAGAAAAGGGGGTTATGCAGCTGATAATAATGGCACATTGCCAGGGCCAGAGCATCGGTCGCGTCCAGATGTTTCGGATCGAGGGAAACCTTCAGTTCCTTCTGTATCATCATGGACACTGACTCTTTGGAGGCAGAGCCTATTCCGGTTATCGCAACCTTGGCCTTGGTAGGGGCATACTCGAACACCGGCACCTTCTTCTCGGCCGCTGCGGCTATGGCAGCTCCCTGGGCCCGTCCCAGTTTGAAGATAACCTGTGCGTTCTTGCCATAGAAGGGGGACTCAATCGACAGGTTGTCAGGCTGATATCTCTCTATCAGTTCGGCCACGCCGGAATGGATCATTGCCAGCTTCTCGTAAGGGTCGCCGACCTTGCGCATGTCCAGCACCCCCATATCCACATATTGTGGTCTGCGGTTTTCTACACGGATGACCCCGAAACCAAGAATGTTGGTTCCGGGGTCTATGCCGAGTATGGTGACAGGCTTATCCAATGGTATCGAAGCCCGTGTATGGACGAAGTGCCTCGGGAATCACCACCTTGCCGTCCTTCTGACAGTTCTCGAGGAGGGTAGCAACGACTCTTGGAAGCGCAAGCGAACTGCCGTTGAGAGTATGGCAGAGCTGGGTTTTGCCTTCAGCATCCTTGTAGCGGAGCTTGAGACGGTTTGCCTGGTATGACTCGAAGTTTGAAACTGAAGAAATCTCCAGCCAGCGTCCCTGTGCTGCAGAATAGAGCTCAAAGTCGTAGGTGATGGCTGAGGTGAAGCTCATGTCACCGCCGCAGAGACGGAGTATCCTGTATGGGAGGCCGAGCTTCTGAACCAGTCCTTCGACATGGGCAACCATCTCGTCCAGAGCTGCATAGGAATTCTCAGGTTTCTCTACGCGCACGATTTCCACCTTGTCGAACTGGTGCAGGCGGTTGAGGCCGCGCAC
>JABUTS010000027.1 GCA_021443565.1 Bacteroidales bacterium
TCGTGGAGGCTGAAAGCGGAATCTGCGCCGCGTCGGTCATCAGGCCGGTTGAATCAATAGCAGGAAACATTACGATTTCAAACCAGATCGGTGGGGACGACATCGTCTTCACGACTGATGACTGGAACAATTAACAACCGTCAAAACGAAAGGTACCATGAAGAATTTCATCAAGTATTTCCCGGCGGTTCTGTTAATCGCATTTTCCATTTCCTGCACTCGCGAGATTGACAGCGAAAAGTCAAACGGCAGACATTCACGCGAAGGCGTGATAAATTTCAGCCTGGGCACCCCCGACACCAAAACTGCATACGGCGAGCAGGCAGGCGACAAGTCATGGCCTGTAAAATGGGTGGCTGGCGATGCCATCAGGATTTTCTGCAACGAGGCTGACGATTCAGGCCCGAAGGATGCCGTATATTCCGTCAACCCAAGCAATTACGCTGCACAGAACCCAAGCGCGACCACTCTGGCGACCCCTGCTGACCCGCTGCTCTGGAACGGGAACGGAGGCCAGCACAATTTCTATGCGGTATATCCGTCAAGCGGTGTCAGCGTGAACTCATCCGGCAAGGCCACCTTCCCTCTGGTCACCAACCAGGTCTGCACAATAAGCTCCGATGCAGAGAACGGTCTCTATACCGCCGCTCCGGACATGAGCAATGCATATATGGTAGCGACCACCGCCACCTCATACAACTCAAGCGTGTCGCTGAACTTCAACCCTATCATGACCACACTTGACATCACGGTCAAGGGGCCTTCGGGAAGCAACATGTCAGCCATCACCCTTACGGGCGTCTCAGTCGTTTCGACCGTGAACAACAGCGAGGAGGCCCGCGCAGGGCAGTTCGCATATAACATAGGCTCAGGGCAGATGGTCGAGACCGGTGTCAGCGGCACCACCACCCTCACCACCTTCGCGTCAGTCGTGGACAACAGAGGAGGCACAGCGAAGAATTATATAGACCTTGACAACGGAGAATCCGTGAAACTCACCGTCTTCCTCCCTCCATGCGCAATCAACGCGACTTACAGCGCACAGATTCATCTGCACGCACAGGCGAACAACGGAACCGACGCGATTCAGAACTTCGTCACCCTCGGCACGGAGGGGAAGGTGGTGGCGGCAAGTTCGAAGAGAGCCGTGATTCTCCCGGAAATAGGTTCATACTCAAACGCGAACAACTGGATTACCCCACTGGACGACGATATCTATGTCTCACAACTTTCGATTCCGGGAACTCACGACGCGGCAACCAGTTCGATTACGGTGATAGGCAGAACCCAGGACTATACCATTGCAGACCAGCTCACGATTGGTATAAGGGCGTTTGACCTCAGGCCGACGATAGAGGGAAAGGTAGAAAGCGTTATTCCTTACGTCTATAAATACTATATGGATGAAATATACCACGGTATTCTTGGTACAGGGGTATCCTTTGAAAGCGCTATCAACACGATTGCAGACTACCTTGATGCAAACCCGAGGGAATTTGCCATAATTATTACACGATATGAATCTGACCGTTGGCTGGTTGGGGCACCGGACGAGGCCACGTATATCCAAACAATGCAGACCTTCCTTGCGAACAACAGCAGATATCAGAGCCATAAGGTTGAATTCAAACCAGACCTGACCATTGGAGAGATGCGCGGCAAGATTCTGATTATTTCCCGCAACAATCTCGGTCCGAACTCGACTATAGGCACTGCATACACAGGCTGGAACCATAGCAATACATCAAGGAACTATCATGCCATCTCGGGCTCCGGAGGAACAGGACGAATATATGTTCAGGACATGTATTCACCTGGAGAATATGGCGACAGCAACGATAACAACGGGTATTTGAGCAGAAAGGTTGAGCTCGTGAAGGATATGTTGGATCTCGCGGCAACTTTCAAAGCAGAAAACGGGACCCAGAACTATTGGATGATCAATCATTGCGCCGGCTATACCCACATAAACAATTATGCCAATAACGCCAAGACGGTCAGCCAGGAGGCGTACAACTACATTGTCGGAAACGACAAGGCCGTGGGGCCTGCTGGTATTGTCATGATGGATTTCGCCGGTATCAGAACAATTTCATACTTCCCAGTTTCCGGCAACTTCAACATCAACTATTCAGTCTACGGCGACCTTCTGCCTCAGGCGGTTATAGACAACAACTACAAATTCCACCTCGCCCGCAAAACCACGCGGTAGTCTGCAGCAGGAATCCTCCGGCCGCTGTCGCTACCATCAGGATGGTGGCAGGGCTCTTCGCATGAGCCCTAAATGTCGGGAAGCCTAAATGCGGCCGTCGCCCTTGCGCTTGAGATAAAGTTCGTAGGAGTTGACGATGTTGTGCCAGATGCAGTAGAAGCCGCCACCCACTGCTGTCTGAGGGGTGAGGAAGGTGTAGCTGGCCCATATCATGAAGCCCGTATTCTTCTGGCCGAGAGACTGGCCGGTGGTTATTGAACCGCGCAGCCCGCTGCGCCTCCCTGCAAGACGACCGGAGGCGAACTGCACGATGCAGGCAGTGAGGGCGCAGAGCCCGAGCACGCAGACCATCGCGAAACTGATATGCCCTATGACTATGATGCGGGTTGTCAGCACGAGGCAGATGCTGAGTGAAACCACCCACAGCCAGAAGGCAAGGTCCTTGAACTGCGCTATGAAGCGCTGAAGCGGTGGGATGGTATATCTGATGAACCATGCCAGCAGGCATGGACATATGAGAGTCGGGAACATCTTCATCGCCAGTCTCATGAAACATGCACCGAAAGACAGGCCCTCGACGGGGTGCAGCACAGGCACGACAAGCGAGAACAGCACGCAGAAGGCGCAATTGATAAGCAGACAATAGCTGATGGTTCCGGGGAGGTCACCGCCCAACTTGTCGGTTATCACGCCGGCAGCGGTGGCGGTAGGACACAAAAGACAAATCATCAGAGTTTCCACTGCTATTCTCAGATTGCCTGGTTCGAGCATGTAGGCGCCGGCAGCGAGCAGGAGAAAGCCGGTGCACTGGAAAATGAGCCCCCAGAGATGCCAGCGCCGTATCCGGATTGAAGAAGGCGGCACCTTGTTGAACTGGCAGAAAAGCATGAGGAAGATGAACACGGGCTGTCCCTGCTCGCAGATGACGCGGCAGACCGGGCCTATGGAATAGAGCGAGGGGGAAAAGTGGTACACGAGGTATGCCACGATTCCCACAGCCATAGAGATGGGCAGGGCCCAGTTCTTGAAAAAAGTCAGGAGTTTGCCAAAGAGTGCCATGACAACAACTTTATACACTGAAACTTACGTCAGTGAAGACAAGAGACGGTATCTGCCATCTTGTGGCAGTTCGGGCATCGGTGCCGGCCGCGGCTATGTTGTTCCAGAGTTCAATCATGTTACCTGTAATCAGCCCTTCCTTGAAAGGAGCGAGGATCTTTCCGTTCCTGAATACGAAGCCTGAAACGCCGTATGAGAAGTCTCCCGTGACATTGTTGCAGTTGCCGCCGTTGAGGCCTGTGACATATATGCCGTTGCGGAAGCGTCTTATCATGCCTGATGCATCGGGAACGAGCGGGCCCTTTGTGCAGAAGGGCTCTATGACAGGCACCGAAACGCCTTCGACCGTTGGTGCAAGCCCGGTCTTGGAGGCAGCGTAAGAGCTTACGAAATAGGTCTTTACCACTCCCCTTTCAATCAGCGTCCTCTCCTTGGTGGCCGTTCCCTCGGTGTCAAAAAGCCTCGAGCCGGACTTGCCGGGAATTATAGGCTTGTCTATGAAGGTAAAATGGTCCGAGAACACCTTTTCGCCGAGCTTGCCCTCCAGGAAGGAGTTTTTCTGCTGCACGCTCATGGCGCTCAGGGAGCCTATGATTGGAGACACCAGCCTCGAAGCCACCCTCGAGTCAAGTACCATGGTCCGGTATCCTCCCCTCGTCCGCGCGGGCCCTATCTGCCCGACAGCATTTTGAAGCGCAGCGAGCGAACAGCCCTCATAATCAAGTTCGGCGAGCTTGGGAGCGCACTCCCACCAGTAGCCGCTGTATTTGTTTCCCTCGGAGTCTTCTATCGTCACCTCGCTGCAATAGGAGAACGAGGTTTCTATATGTCTGCCCTCAAAGCCGTTTGAATCGATGAGATAGTTGTCGTCGAGGCCGTCAGACCATTCGCTTTCCTCGGAGATGAGCCTCCACTTCAGGCCTGTCCGTACGCTCCCGCCGGACTTTTCCGCCTGCGCACAGGCACAATCGTGCCATTCCCCCGCTGCCGGTACAATCTCCCTGAACTTGACGGCGGGTGCGAAGGCCTTTTCGAGCCTGATGCCGGGTTCGAGGTAGTGCCAGCTGCGGTCGTAAAGATTGAGTTCGTCGCCTTCGGAGACGTTTTTCGCGGTGAGGGCTGGGTCCTGGAGGTGGCGGCAGGTGTCGGGAGCAAGCAGGCGCGTGGTGGCCACAGCCTTCTTCACGAAGTCGGAGAGTTCGTCGCTGTCGAGCCTGTTGGTGGAGAAGTTGCCGGAGCGTCCGTCCACGAAGACTGTGAGATAAATCGAGCAGTCGGAGTTGTGCGAGACCTTGTCGACCGCTGAGTCTCTGAGGGAGTAGCTGTCCATGATGCTTTTCCCGAGCGAAACCCTTGACGCAGAGGCTCCGAAGCCGCTTGCAAGAGCCATGCAGGAACGCGCTGCGGCAATTTCAGCCGCCGTTATCATACCTTTGTCCTTCAACATATCACATTCCTCCCACTGCCAGAGATTTCACAAGTACTGTAGGTATGCCGCAGCTCACCGGCACGCTCTGGTCTTTTCCACAAGTCCATGTGCCGTTGTCAACCTTCAAGTCATTTCCCACCATGGTGATGTCTGCAAGGGCCTTCGGACCGTTACCTATGATATTTATGTCCTTTACAGGCCTGGTCAGTCTGCCGTTTTCTATCATCCACCCGCTTTTCACATAGAAGGTGAAGTCGCCCTCGCCTATCTTTACCTGACCGTTGGTGAATTCGGCGCAGTAGATGCCCTTGCGGACAGACTCGATGATTGCGCGCGGGTCATCGGCGCCGCCTTCCATATATGTCGCGCGCATGCGCGGGATGGGGTTGAAGCGGAAGCACTCCCTGCGGCCGTTGCCGGTTGATTCGAGGCCGTAGTATCTTGCGCTTACGCGGTCGTGGAGATAGGAGGTAAGGACACCGTCTGTGACCATATATGTCTTCTCACCCCTTACTCCCTCGTCGTCGAACGCACCCGCGCCCCTGTTTGCCGCGAGCAGGCCGTCATCGACTACGTTTATGCCCTTTGCAGCAACCCTTTCGCCTATCCTTCCGGCGAAGATGGACTGGCCTTTTCTGTTGAAATCCGCCTCGAAGGCATGACCCATGGCCTCATGGAGCAATATGCCCGAAGCCCCTGCCCCCATCACAACCGGCATCTGGCCCCCTTTCGGGCGCTCTGCTTCCAGCAGGGCATCGACATTTCTGACGACCTCGTCAGCAAGAGTTTCCACAAGCGCATCATCCAACATCTCCGCACCTGTACGGAAACTTCTGGAAGAAGACTTGCTGATGGTGTTGCGGCCGTCGGAATATATCACGGATACCACCACGCTGCCCATAGGTCTCGAATCGAAGGTAATTTCCCCCAACGAATTGAACATCAGCACGTCAGAGTCGGAACTCGACACCCTCGCGATTACCTTGACGGCTCTCTTTTCACGCTCGAGGACTGCCCTTTCAAGCGCATGCAGGAAAGGCACGAACTCCGAAAGTTCGGTCTTGCGCCACGACTTCAGCACCGGATAGAGATCGGCGCCGGCCTCAACCAGGCGGCTCGCTGGCTGCGTCCATGTTCCCGAAGTTCCGCTGGCTATTGCTGAGGCTGCCGCAGCCGCATCCATCATGTCCCGCATCCTGGTATTTTCCGCGTAGGCATAGCCGGTGCGGTCGCCGCTGATAGTGCGCACGCCCACTCCATAGTCAATGTGAAAGCCCCCGGAAGTAACTTCCGAGTCCCTGAGCATCAGGTTGTTGAAGGTAGTGTACTCAAAATACAGATCTGCGAAGTCTCCGCCCCTTTCGAGGGCTTTGGCAACCAGGCTTTCCATCTGAGGCACCGTTACCTTGAATATGTCGAGATAGTAGTTAAGTGTGTTCATTCCAGATTGTGCCCAGTCACACCGTAGCCGAAGAGGGCGAAATCGCCCTTGCACGGGTCTCCGGGAAAGATTTCGTTAAAGGCGGAGGTGATTTCGCGCACCGTCGTCATGTCTTTCTGCTTCCTTGCCGTCAGTCCGAGAGCGGCCGCTTCGTCGTAAACATGGACGTCCAGAGGTATGAGCAGCTCTGCCGGGTCGCTGTTTTTCCAAAGGCCGAGGTCCACCCTGCCGTCGTTCCTGACCATCCACCTTCGCATCATGTTTATCTTCTTGCCGGGTGCCTTCAGGTCGCTTTTCTGGCCATAAACCCTTGTCCTGAAACCGTCTATGTCAAGTCCTTCGAGCGTGCATGAACCCTCATAAATATTCTTCAGGCGCGAGCATATAGCCGCGACGTCGCACCATTTCACCGTCCTGTGAATGCTCACAGCGTCGCTCTTCCACTCCCCCTTCATCACATAATCGTATGGTTTCCAGTCCATGTGGTCGAAGAGCCTGCCGCAGTCGCGCACTATCATGGCCCTTCTGCCCCATGCGAAATGAGCCGCGAAGACAGCGGCCACCTCCACGTCCTGAAGACAGTTGCGACCGGCGCGAAAGCCCTCCGCAAAGCGACGCGGGAAGGCTATCGGGTCTTCGGTGAAGTATCTGACGTCGTTGTAGGTGTCGGCCCAGAGCACGAGCTTCGCCCTTGTGCAGTCGTCCATCACCTTGCAGGCTTGAGGGCTATGCGGTACATCTTCGGCCAGTTCTTGCCTGTGAGGTAGATGTTGCCGGTGGCGTCAATGGCTATGCCGTTGAGGACGTCGGTGTCCGGGGTGCGGAGTTCATCGGGGAGGAGACCGGTGCAGTCGATGCGGCCCTCAACCTTTCCGTCCTTCGGGTTGATTATGAGTATGTAGTCGGTGGTGTAGACATTAGCCCAGATACGGCCGTCTATCCATTCAAGTTCGTTGAGATAGCGCACGGGCTGGCCGTCCAGCGTCACGTTCAGCCTCTTTTTCAACTTCAGGTCGGGGTCGAGGAAGTAGAGGAGCGAGCTGCCGTCACTGGCTATGAGCTGGCTTCCGTCGGTGGTGAGACCCCAGCCCTGGCGCGGGAAGCGGACCGCCTTCTCGTACTTGAGCGTCTGCGCGTCGTAGATGAAGGCCACCCTTGATTCCCAGGTGAGCATATAAAGCTTGCCGTTGAGCATGACCGAGCCCTCGGCGAAGTATTCGTTACTGATTTTGAAGCTGTTGAGTATTTTGCCTGTCTGGAGGTCGAGTTCGCGGAAGGATGATTCACCGTACTGGCCGGTGCTCTCGTAAAGCCGGCCGTCATTGAAGAAAAGGCCCTGGGTATAGGCGTCGGTGGCGTGCGGGTATTCCTCCAGCACGTCTATTGTGTAGTCCCTCACTTCCTGTGAGCAGGCGTTCAGCGAGAAGGCTGCGAGTATCGTTGCAATCTGAAGCGCTTTCATCTGTTCATTCACTCCGTATCTGACGGGGCTGCAAATATACTGAATTATAATAAAAGAAGGCCATCGGCAAATATATATAATGAAAGAAGGTCACCAGAGGTGACCTTCAGAAAAAAGGCGGGACCGTAAGCCGGTTTCTGTTTTATGCTGTCATTTATCTACGCAACCTACCCCCCGGCATCGGGCGGGCAGCCCTCATCTGCCGGTATATTTGGTCTTGCAGGCCCCGGTGCCGTCCCAAGCATGAGTCGCCCCATGCAGGCGTGGGCTCTTGCCCCACGATTTCACCCTTGCCTCCGGAGAGGCGGTTTGTTTCTGTTACGGCTTGCAAAAGATTACTCCCATCTGTGATTTCCACAGCGGGGCGCCCTTCCCTGTCCGGACTTTCCTCACCCCTGCCCTGAGGCCGGGGCGCGACAGCTCGTCCCACCTGAACTGCCTGTCGGACCATGAGTCCGATTCGCTGCAAAATTACAAACTTGTTTGAATTTTTTCCGACTCTCGCACATAATTTGCAAAACGGGCGGAGGCTCTTGCGGTATTTCGCTTGAAAATATGCATATTTGCAGTTTGGAAATATAAATTCAGAATGGAATTCAAAAGATTTGCAATAATAGCTCTTGTCTGCGGATTTGCGGCTGCGGCTTCGACCGGGTGCAAGGACAAGGATGACGACACAGAATACTTTTACCTCAACGGAGAGCTCAGATTCGAATATCAGCCATACGTCGAGCAGAATGCCAGGGTTGTATTCGTGCCAAAGGGCGTCACCCATCCTGACGGCGAGGATATAGGCTATGTCTGGAAGGTATCGAGCCTGATGAGCAGCTACGACACCACCAAGTTCGTCGGTGAAAAGGGCGACGGCAGCTTCCAGTTCGATTTCACCGACTCGCTCGGCAGCTTCACGGTCAGCTGCTATGCCTACGCTGACGGCTATGTCTCATCATCTGCATCAAGGAGCGTGACTGTAGTCGATCCAAGCCTCAACGGCTCCCTCACCAACACCGGAGTAGGCGGAGCGGGCGAATCCCGCGAGGTTGACCCGAGGGACGGCAAGACCATATACTACCGCACCCACAACGGCGTTGACTGGATGAGCAGCAACCTTGCTTACATGAATTCAGGCATTCCTTACGCGAACTGCGGATGCATGTCGGACATATTCGGAAGGCTTTACAGCTGGGAGGAGGCCCAGAACGTCTGCCCTACAGGATGGACGCTTCCTTCAGACGCCGACTTCCAGGCTTTCGGAGCCCAGTACGGCTGCAGTTACGACAGCGTTTCCGGAAAGATACTTGGATTTGCAGGCAAACTGATGGTCAACAGTTACTTCAACACCCTGAAAATGTGGGAGTTCTGGCCGGAGGTCAAGATTACGAACGAGACGGGGTTCGCTGCCATTCCGGTAGGTTATGCCAACCTTGGCAACAACGGTTTCAACGGCACCACTGAGTACGCCTGCTTCTGGACTTCCGACACCACGCAGTCCGAGGGCGAAACCTTCGGTGTCTACCGCTACATCGTGAATTCGGAGGTCGGGAACCCTGACGTGCTGAAAGGCAAGGCAGACAAGAAGGCTTTCGGCGCTTCCGTAAGGTGCATCAGAAAGAAATAAGTCTGATT
>JABUTS010000143.1 GCA_021443565.1 Bacteroidales bacterium
TGCTCGACTTTGCCTTTGACATACATTCCGGACTGGGCGTAAAATGCTCCGGCGGCCGCATTAACGGCAAGGCCGTCCCTATTCGCGAGCAGGTCAAGACCGGCGATGTCATAGAAATCATAAGCGGCAAGAACCAGAAGCCTTCTTCCGACTGGCTCAACTTCGTGGTGACGAGCAAGGCCCGCACTAAAATCAAGCAGAAACTCAGCGAATTCGAATTCCAGAAGGCTGCAGACGGCAAGGAACTTCTCGGCAGAAGGCTCAAGAACTGGAAAATCGAGCTCACCGACGACATACTTTATTCCTATCTCAAGAAGGCTGGTCTGAAAACCGCGAATGCCTTCTATGCCGCGATAGGCGAGGGCCAGATTGACGTGAACGAGGTCAAGGATTTCATACTCTCGTATGACGCCCCTGTCCAGCCTGCAGCCTCTCCTGCCGCCCCAGAAGCCTCCGACAGCACCGCCCGGCTCAAGCCGTCCTCAAAATCCGGTGACGACATTCTCGTCATAGACGCAAAGAACGTCAGGGGAATCGAATACAAGATGAGCCGCTGCTGCAATCCGGTTTTCGGCGATGACGTCTTCGGCTTCGTGACGAGGATGGAAGGCATCAAGATTCACCGCATCTCATGCCCCAATGCATCCAGGCTGATAGAAATGTACCCTTACAGGATACAGAAGGTCCGCTGGGCATCCACCCCGACCACCTCCAGCTTCCAGGCTTCGCTGCGTATCTCCGCTGACCTCGACCCCCATGTCCTGAACGAGATAATGGACGTGGTAAACGCCTTCAAGGCGTCCATTCGCGCCTTCAACGTCTCAGAGAATTCCCGCACCGGCACCTACGACATCTCCATGAAGGTGGCCGTCCCAAGCAACCTCGAGCTCGACAAGGTCCTCAGCCAGCTCCGCAACCTCAAAAGCGTCTACAAGGTCTCCCGCGCCTGATCTTGCAATGCCCAATGACGAAATAAGGGTGGCCCGACGGACCACCCTTACTCATTTGTTTATCCCCTGACAGGTATTACATTGCCTGTGCGACAGCGACAGCGACAGCGACGGACGCGCCGACCATAGGGTTGTTGCCCATGCCGAGGAAGCCCATCATCTCGACGTGTGCAGGAACTGAAGAAGATCCTGCGAACTGAGCGTCAGAGTGCATGCGGCCAAGGGTGTCGGTCATACCGTAGGATGCTGGGCCTGCAGCCATGTTGTCAGGATGGAGAGTACGGCCTGTGCCGCCGCCCGATGCCACTGAGAAGTAAGGCTTGCCGGCGAGCACGCGCTCCTTCTTGTAGGTGCCTGCAACAGGGTGCTGGAAACGGGTAGGGTTGGTTGAGTTGCCGGTGATGGAAATGTCAACGTTCTCCTTCCAGAGAATAGCCACACCCTCGCGTACGTCGTCAGCGCCGTAGCAGCGCACGCCGCCGCGTACTCCGTCGGAGTAGCGCTTCTCGGAAACGACGTTCACTTCGCCTGTAGCGTAGTCGAACTGGGTCTGTACGTATGTGAAGCCGTTGATGCGGCTGATAATCTTTGCAGCGTCCTTGCCGAGACCGTTGAGGATGACGCGGAGAGGCTTCTGGCGAACCTTGTTTGCCATTTCGGCAATCTTGATGGCGCCTTCAGCGGCAGCGTATGACTCGTGGCCTGCGAGGAATGCGAAGCACTCGGTCTCCTCTGAGAGAAGACGTGCGGCGAGGTTGCCGTGGCCGAGACCTACCTTGCGGTCGTCAGCGACAGAACCCGGGATGCAGAAAGCCTGAAGTCCTTCGCCTATGGCCTCTGCAGCCTCGGCTGCGCTCTTCACGCCTTTCTTGATAGCGATGGCAGCACCTACAACGTAAGCCCACTTAGCATTCTCGAAGCAGATCTTCTGGGTGTCCTCGCACATCTGGTAAGGGTCTATGCCCTTTGCATCGCAGATAGCCTTAGCCTCCTCGATGTCCTTGATACCATATTTGTTGAGAGCTGCATTAATCTGATTAATGCGACGCTCGTAGCTTTCGAAAAGTGCCATAGTCTCTTACTCTTTGCGTGGGTCAATATATTTAACAGCGTCCTTGAAGCGGCCGTAAGTGCCCTTTGCCTTCTCAATGGCCTCAGGACCGGTAGCACCGCCCTTGAGAGCGTCCATGAGCTTGCCGAGGTTCACGAACTCGTAGCCTATGACTTCGTTGTCGGCGTCAAGAGCCATGCGGGTGCAGTAGCCCTCGGTCATTTCGAGGTAGCGGCTGCCCTTGAGCTTGGTGCCGTACATTGTGCCTACCTGGCTGCGGAGATTCTTGCCGAGGTCCTCGAGAGAACCGCCAACAGGGAGACCGCCCTCAGAGAAGGCTGACTGGGTACGTCCGTAGACAATCTGGAGGAAAAGCTCGCGCATTGCTGTGTTGATGGCGTCGCATACGAGGTCGGTGTTGAGAGCCTCGAGAAGAGTCTTTCCAGGGAGAATCTCTGAAGCCATTGCTGCAGAGTGAGTCATACCCGAGCATCCGAGGGTCTCGACGAGAGCCTCTTCGATGATGCCTTCCTTCACGTTCAGGGTAAGCTTGCAGCAACCCTGCTGAGGTGCACACCAGCCTATGCCGTGAGTGAGGCCGGAAATGTCCTTGATTTCCTTTGCATGCACCCACTTGCCCTCTTCAGGGATAGGTGCGTTGGCGTGGTTCGCGCCCTTTGCAACGCAGCACATGTGCTGCACTTCGTTTGTGTAGATCATAATGTAATCCTTATAGTTTGATTCTGAATTATCTTTCAGTGATAAATCATGCAAATATAATGTTTTTTTCGCAGGAAAAGCACGGGCGCATGCGGGCGCGGAAAATTTAAGCGTGCGAAAGCAGGTAGTCGGCGACTATGCGGGCGGCTGTGCCGACCTGCAGGGTACATGGCCGTGTGCGGTAATACTCGGGCGTACGCTCGGAAGGGCGGGGGGCTTCCATCTCCCTTTTGGCAGTGGCAGCGGCGTGATCTGTGGCAGTCGTTGCAGCGGCAGGTGCGGCTTTACCCTCCGCCTCCCGCCTCTCCTTGGCGAGAGCGAGCAGCTCGCGGCAGATGATGGACCCCTTGGCCTCGCGGAATTTCACCGCAAATTCCTGAACCAGAGCATAGTTCTCGGTGCGCCTGCCCATGTCCGACGGATCGTCTGAAGGCTTTATGAAGCCAGCCATAGTTACCATCCCTGAAACGGCTCCGCACACCTCCCTCATTCTGCCCATGCCTCCTCCGAATCCTGAGCTCATGGCAACCAGCACCTCTCTCGGCACCGGTTTCTCCCCGGCGCCGCAGCCCTCTTCCCCTGTCATGAACAGACAGTCCTCAAAGGCCAGCACCACGGACTGGCAGCAGTTATAGCCATCCACAAAATTCATCTCAGCCCTCTTCTGGACCATTGCTGGGTCGAAACCCTCAGGTATTCTCGTCAGTATCATATTCGAGTGCCACAAGTGTGAAAACATGTCCGTCACCCCGACGTCCATCACTGCAAATATAGCAACTGCAAGCCGAATCCCGGCTTGGGAACTTTGCCTATTTGCCTTATCTTTGCGACTCGGAGCAAGCCGGCCGCCCCGAATCGCATTGCAGAACCTGACGCAACGTGGCTCGGCAGCGGTCTAATCCGAATCCGACAAGCTCAGTCAGGTCCGTAAATTCAGATAGCAGTGAAATTCAAGATAGAATCGCCATATCGCCCCTCGGGTGACCAGCCGTCCGCAATCAAAGGTATCAGCGATGCCCTCAGGGACGGCGTGGGCGCAGTCACGCTGCTTGGAGTGACCGGTTCCGGAAAGACCTTCACGATGGCGAACGTGATTGAGAAACTCCAGCGTCCGGCTCTGATACTCAGCCACAACAAAACCCTCGCTGCCCAGCTCTACGGCGAATTCAAGAGTTTCTTCCCCCATAACGCCGTAGAATATTTCGTCTCCTACTACGACTACTACCAGCCCGAGGCCTATATCCCGACCACCGACACCTACATAGAGAAGGACCTTTCCATCAACGACGAGATTGAGAAACTCAGGCTCAGCGCAGCGTCTTCGCTTCTCTCCGGTCGTCGCGATGTTATAGTAATCAGCAGCGTATCATGCCTTTACGGTATAGGAAATCCGGCTGACTTCCACGAACAGACCATCACCCTGCGCAAAGGTGACGACATAGGCATGACCCGCCTCATGTACCGCCTCGTCGATGCCCTTTACTCCCGCACCGAGACCGACTTCAAGAGAGGTACCTTCCGCGTCAAGGGCGATACCATAGATATCTGCATAGGCTATGGCGAAAACGCCGTGCGCCTTGAATTTTTCGGTGACGAGATTGACTCCATCAGCGTCATAGACCCGGCCAGCGGCGGCTTCCTCGAATCCATAGACGAGATTTCGATATATCCCGCCAACAACTTCGTGACAACCAAGGAAAGGACCATCCAGGCCGTCAGCCAGATTCAGGATGACATGGTCCGCCAGTGCGAGTATTTTGAAAGCATAGGCAAGATGCTGGAAGCCAAACGCTTGAAACAGCGCACGGAATATGACCTCGAGATGATTAAGGAAATGGGCTATTGCCCGGGCATAGAGAACTACTCGCGCTATTTCGACGGCAGAAGCGAAGGCTCGCGCCCCTTCTGTCTTCTTGACTACTTCCCCGACGATTTCATCACTTTCATCGACGAGAGCCATGTCACCCTGCCGCAGATACGCGCCATGTACGGAGGAGACCACTCGCGCAAGAGCGTGCTCGTCGACTACGGCTTCCGCCTGCCCGCAGCAGCTGACAACAGACCTCTCAAGTTCGATGAGTTCGAGGAGATTACGGGCCAGATGGTATATGTCAGCGCGACCCCTGCCGAATACGAACTCCAGAGGTCGGAAGGTCTTGTGGTGGAGCAGGTCGTGCGCCCTACCGGCCTCCTTGATCCTCCTGTAGAGGTCCGTCCTGTTGAAAATCAGGTGGACGACCTGCTTGAGGAAATCAGGGTTAGGGCTGACAAGGATGAAAGGGTACTTGTGACCACCCTCACCAAGCGCATGGCGGAGGAACTCGAAAAGTACCTGACCAGAATGGGGGTGAGGACGAGATATATCCATTCCGACGTGGACACCCTCGAAAGAGTCGAGATAATAGAGGACTTCAAAAACGGACTTTTCGACGTGCTTGTGGGCGTCAACCTCCTGCGGGAGGGCCTCGACATTCCGACCGTTTCCCTCGTGGCCATACTTGATGCCGACAAGGAGGGCTTCCTGCGCAGCGGAAGAGCCCTCACCCAGACGGCCGGACGAGCTGCCCGCAATGTGAACGGTCTTGTGATAATGTATGCCGACACCATTACCCAAAGCATGCGGGAAACTATCTACGAGACAGACCGACGCCGAGCCAAGCAGATGGAATACAACAAGTTGCATCACATAGTGCCGACACAGGTCGAGGTCAAGAGGAACGACCTCGTGGCGGGACGCGCCCAAAGTTCAGGTACTCAGACTTTCGGCACCCAGGCCACAGGCAGCCTCAGCGGATCGGGCCCCGGTGGCCATTCATCGGGCACAGGCCGCATAAGCGCCGCAACCTCGTGGGAGAATCCCGAATATATCCCCAACCCTTCAGATCTCGGCAAGGGAGTGGTCAGCGTGGGGCTGGGGCACGACTCAAGGCGCGAAACCAACTCCGCCTACGTGGACGGTTACCTCAAGGCCGACCTTGCAGCAGTCCTCCAGGACCCGGTTGTAAGGGCCATGTCCCGCGAACAGGTGGAAAAGGCAGCTGCAAAGGCCAAGGCGGAGATGCTCAAGGCCGCCTCGGAACTCGATTTCACCGCTGCCGCCCGTCATCGCGACGAGATGTGGGCCCTCCAGCAGTACCTCAAGGTCTGGAAGGATAAATAATACCATCAAATAGTCTTTGACTATCCCCGATAACTTGCTATCTTTGCCACTTCAAATTTGAACCCATGGTAAAGATAGGAACCACATTCACCCAGAAGGGACGCAAGGCCGTCCTCTGCGGATCCGGAGAACTCGGAAAGGAAGTCGCTATTGAACTCGAGCGCTACGGCGTCGAGGTGGTAGCTCTCGACAAGTATGAACACGCCCCTGCGATGCATGTCGCAACTTCAAGCCACGTGCTTCCGATGCTTGACGGCGACCGTCTCGAGAAGATTATCCGCGAGGAAAAGCCAGACTACATCATCCCTGAAATAGAGGCCATCGCTACAGACCGCCTCGTGGCTCTTGAGGAGGACGGATTCAATGTGATCCCGACCGCAAAGGCTACCCGCCTGACAATGAACCGCGAAGGCATACGCCGTCTCGCAGCTGAGGAACTCGGTCTTCCTACCTCTCCATACCGATTCGCATCCACCCGCGAGGAATTTGACGCAGCGGTAAAGGCTGTCGGCATCCCGTGCGTCGTAAAGCCTGTCATGAGCTCTTCGGGCCATGGCCAGAGCGTGGTGAAGTGTGAGGCTGACATCGAGAACTCATGGCGCATCTCCCAGGAGGGCGGCCGTGCGGGCAGCGGCAAGGTGATAGTCGAAGGATTCATTGACTTTGACTATGAAATCACCCTTCTCACCGTGCGCCACTGCGCAGGTACCACCTTCCTCGAGCCTGTGGGTCACCATCAGGTTGACGGCGACTACCGCGAGTCCTGGCAGCCTCAGCCCATGACTACCATAGCCATCGCACAGGCACGCGACATCGCGAAGAAGGTCACGGACGCTCTCGGAGGCTACGGCATCTTCGGCGTAGAACTCTTCGTAAAGGGTGACCAGGTGATATTCAGCGAGGTTTCCCCTCGTCCGCACGACACCGGCATGGTTACCATGATTTCCCAGGATCTCTCCGAGTTTGCCCTCCACGCACGCGCCATCCTTGGTCTTCCTATCCCTTCAGTGAGGTTCATCGCCCCTTCAGCTTCAAAGGCTGTGGTGGTTTCCGGAAACAGCCGCGAATACGAATTCTGCAACCTTGAGAAGGTGCTTGAGGAGGAAGGCGTCCAGATGAGAATCTTCGGCAAGCCTGAAATCATCGACCATCGCCGTCTCGGAGTGCTGCTTGCAACTGCCCCTACAGTCGAGGAGGCACGCGAGAAGGTTGAGCGCGCGTACGCGAAACTTGAGGTAAAGGTTTACTAGAAAATATCTTACGATATATGACCGTAGCGTCTCCGGCACCTTGCCCGGGGACGCTACAGTTTGTTTATGTTGCGGTTAAGCCACTCCAGCCTGTTGTTGTAGAAGTTCTTGAGATAGTCGACCTCGCCCTTGTACGTGCCCGGAATTGCCACGTTTGGCCATACGGCGTAACCGAGTATGGTCCATTTCTGGAAGTTCCTGTCTGCTGCCTCGCGGTTCTCTTGATAGTAGCAGTCTATATATCCCGGAACAACCTTCAGCAGGGGATATACCTCGTTCCAGCGTGCCTTCACTTTCGCCACGAAGGCTGGGTCGGAAAACAGTCTCGGATACCAGCCGTTACCTTTCACGCTGGCTGAATTGTAGTCCTTAATATACCAGCCCGAATAGTCGTTGCCCACGGCGGAAGGGAAGTAGTTGCAGTTGCCGAAGGAAATGTCGAAATCCCAGCAATGGTAGAAGCGCAGCTTCCCCGTGTCATTCTCTATGGTCAGGAAATTGCTCTTTCTCACATTTCCGTCAATGTCCTTGGCTAGTTCCTCGAGTATGTAATTGTCTATGAATGAGTTGATGTCTATGAATCTGGCATAGCCCGTATTGGGGTTCTCGAAGCTGGTGGAGTACAGGGCCTTCTCGAAATTATTGAAGAATTCCTTTAGCGAGTTCAGCTGCTGGTCTGAATAAGTCTCAGGTTCCCTGACCTTCAACGGAACTCCGCAGATGGCAGTACTCCACTGGCACTCGCTGGACTCCACCTCTATATACCATTCTCCGGCGGCAAGGTCTATCTCGACCTTCTTCTTCGCTACCTCCCTTTCCTCGAACAGGTCGTACAGACCCTGGTACTCGTTGTTTATATATACCTCCACAGGCCTGTGCGCAGGTGTCCACGGCATTTCAAGCATCCTGGAGATGACCATTGCGGTGGCATTGCGGAGCAGGGACTTGTCAGAGTAGTTCGCGAGCAGCACCCAGTCCTTGTTGGAGCGCATACCCAGCACCTTGCTCTTTTCGTACAGTTTCAGCTTGTACGGTTTCTTCTCCATGCCCCAGGTGCTCTGTCCACGCCCCTTGATCTGCAGGCTGCCTTTCAGGGTCGCCTCCTTGCTCCATCTCCGGTCGGGGTCAGTGAACTGGAAGTCGGCGTCTATCCATGAATTGCGGTGTATGCGGTCGCTGTGGTGGGTGAGCATGAGTGTACACATTTCGTACGACTTCGCGACAGGGGGCACGGACATGTCGGATTCCTCGTCATATTCATCCTTCTCGCCTTCGTATCTGAACCTGATTTCTTCGCCGTTGCTGGCATATATCCACAGAGTGTGGTCGTAAATATAAAGGTACACCGGGTAGGATTCCTCAAGTGTCTTGCCCTTGGTGTCGGGAATCAGCGTCTTGTTGCCGCCCACGACCCAGTAACCGCCTGAAAGATATAGGGAAGGCCTGCCCTTGTCCTCCCTGTCATATATCATGAGCTTGCCTGTACTGACAGTCAGGCTACTCTGGCTGAATGTCAGAATCGTGCTGAGGGAGTAGAGTCCTGCGCTGATGAGAGCTTCGTCTGCACGGTATATCTGCAGCAGCTGCAGATACTCCGGCGGTCGGGTGATTTCCTGCTCTTCCCGTTTTATTTCTTCGCTGCCGCTGCATGAAGACACCGATAGAGACGCGACCGTCAATGCGGATGCGGCAAGCAGGCAGCAAATTTTTCTTGCGGGTTTCATGAAAACAAAGTTAGTATTTCCCCGGATAATCCAAAGTTAGTGGCGGAAAGGCGGTAAAATTAAAAAAGGAAGTGG
>JABUTS010000046.1 GCA_021443565.1 Bacteroidales bacterium
TGGTTAGAGCGTCGGATTCATAATCCGGAGGTCGTGGGATCGTGACCCACTCCCGCTACATATACAACAATACTGGTCTCGCCGAGTATCAAGGCCGGATCCGAAACTCACTATATGCTGTCATCCGTTGCCGGGTGGCTTTTTTTATGCCCTTGGCTGGACATCCTTCCATTGTCTTCCCCGAACACCCATCACAAAAAAGGAGGTGACCATACGGCCACCCCCATGAACTATCATTTTGAATTGGCGACGAAAGGTTTTTTCTTAACCATTCCGTATACCCAGAAGAAAACCCCAAGGAGCACCATGGGTATGCTGAGCAGCTGGCCCATATTCAGGACCATATCCTCCTCAAAGCCCACCTGAGGTTCCTTGATGAATTCTATCAATATCCTCATTCCGAAGAGGACAACGAAAAAGGCGCCCACGACCGTTCCCCTGTAAAGCTTTTCTCGCCTGAAAACGTAAAGCGAGAAAAGGACTATCCCGAGAATGAGGTAGCTGAAGGCCTCGTAGAGTTGGGTCGGATGCTTTGGCATCACCTCTCCCCTGCGCTCGAATATGAAGCCCCACGGCAGTGAGGTGACGTCACCGTAGATTTCCGAGTTGAAGAGGTTTCCGAGACGTATGAAGCAGGCCGCGAAGCAGACCGCTATCGCGAGATGGTCCATAATCCAGAGATAGTCAAAGCCGTTCTTCTTGCCGTAATGATTTGCGAACCACCACATTGCAAGTATCAGGGCTATGGTTCCGCCGTGGCTGGCGAGACCGCCCTTCCAGGGCATGAACACTTCAAGGAAGCCCTTCATGGAGCCGAAGTAGTATTCGGGCTGGTAAAAAATGCAGTGGCCGAGGCGAGCTCCCACTATGGTTCCTATCAGCAGGGTATAGAGTAGGGGGTCAAGCAGGGTTTCCGATATTTTCTCCTTGCGGAAGAAATATGCGAAGATGAACCACCCGAGTATGAAGCCGGAAACGAAGAGTATGGAGTACCACCTCAGGGCAAGTGGGCCCAGATGGAACATGACCGGATTCGCGTTCCAGTTTATTGCCAGTATGTCAAACATGTTTTTTCCTTACTTTTCGATAAGATGTTTCTCCCACTTCCATGCAGCTTCTAGCGTCTCTTCCACAGTCCTTTCCGCCTTCCATCCGAGTTCTTCGTTGGCAAGGGTAGGATCGCACCAGATGGCGGTGACGTCGCCTGCGCGGCGAGGGGCGAACTTGTAGTTGAGCTTGAGTTTGTTGACTTTCTCGAAAGCTGTCACGAGTTCGTATACGGAAAGAGGGCGACCCGTTCCTATGTTGAATATCTCGTATTCCTGCTTCATCTTGCCGTCAAGCATCCTGGCCACCGCGCAGACATGAGCCTTTGCGAGGTCAACAATGTCAATGTAGTCGCGCAGGCAGGTTCCGTCAGGCGTAGGATAGTCGTTGCCGAAGATGCTGAGACAGGCCCTCTTGCCGGAAGCTGTCTGGGTGATGAAAGGCACGAGGTTGTTAGGCACGCCGCGCGGAAGTTCGCCTATGAGGGCTGAAGGATGGGCCCCTATAGGGTTGAAGTAGCGCAGTGCTATGCCCTTGATGCCTGGATATGCCTTCACGCAGTCGCGGAGGACATCCTCGCTGATCTGCTTGGTGTTGCCGTAAGGGGAAGTTGCAGGCTGCCGCTCCGACTGTTCGGTCACAGGCAGCCTGTCGGGAGAAGGCTCGCCGTAAACCGTTGCGGAAGAAGAGAAAAGCACATTGCATCCTCCCCTCTCCCTTGCAACCTCCAACACGTTCATGAACGACACGAGATTGTTCTGGTAGTACATGAGCGGTTCCGACACGGACTCGCCCACAGCCTTGTATGCGGCGAAATGGATTACTGCATCTATGGCATGGTCGGCGAAGAGTTTTCTGACTGCGGTCTTGTCGCAGAAATCCATCTCCACGAAAGGTATATCCTTGCGTCCCGTGATTGTCTTCACGCCTTCGAAGCAGGTGAGGTCGCAGTTTGAGAAGTTGTCGGCGACAACGACGTCATAGCCGGCGCCTATGAGTTCCACGGTGACATGGCTGCCGATGAATCCGGCACCTCCTGATACGAGAACTGTCTTTTTCATGTCTGAAATCTTATTTGATTTGTTTCTGTGCTCCCCCAAAGATCCCGTCCGCAGAAGCGGCACCCGGGAAAGGCGGGAAATATGTTACTGCAAATTTAGGATATATTTTGAGATAGAGCGGGATTGATGGAGGCATAATTAAGTGGCGGAGTTGCCGAACAGGCTTCTCACCAGCGCCGGGATGTCGGAAACCTTCACCACCTGTATCCCCGTGGCAGGGAGGTCCTGGGATGCAAAGGATGAGACGTAGATGCGCCTGAAGCCGAGCCTTCCGGCTTCCGCGATGCGCCTTTCAGTCTGCGGCACGGGACGTATTTCGCCGCTGAGCCCGACCTCTCCTGCAAAGCACACATCTGCAGGGACGGCAACGTCGAAGGCCGATGACAGCACTGCACATACGGTCGCCAGGTCACAGGCCGGATCGCTTACCCTGAGACCTCCCGCCATGTTCAGGAACACGTCCTTGGCGCTGAGCCTGAAGCCCGCCCTCTTTTCAAGCACGGCAAGCAGCATGTTCAGCCTGCGCACGTCGAAACCCATGGCAGAACGCTGGGGTGTGCCGTACACTGCACTGCTGACCAGGGCCTGAACCTCTATCAGGAAAGGACGGGTGCCGTCGAGCATGGCCGCCACGGCGACTCCGCTCAAGCCTTCTTCATGCATTGGTATGAGCATCTCTGACGGATTGCTCACCTCCCTCAGTCCGGAGCCCGTCATCTCGAAGACGGCGAGTTCGGAGGTGGAGCCGAAGCGGTTCTTTATGCTGCGCAGGAGGCGGTAACTGCCCCTGTTGTCGCCTTCGAACTGAAGCACGACGTCCACGATGTGTTCAAGTATCTTCGGACCAGCTATGCTGCCCTCCTTGGTTATATGGCCTATCAGTATGACAGGGATACCCGTCTCTTTCGCAAAACGCAGCAGCAGGGCGGCCGTCTCCCTTATCTGGGTAACCGAACCTGGAGAGGACTCCACGTTCTGGGAGAACATGGTCTGGACCGAATCCACCACCATAAGGTCCGGCTTTATGTCACGGGCTTCACGAAGTATGTTCTCCATGAGGGTCTCACTGAATATCAAGCAGTTCGAATCATCCCCCCCTATTCTCGCCGCACGCAGTTTCACCTGTTTCGCGCTCTCCTCTCCAGTCACATACAGGGTCTTGAGATGAGGGCATGCCAGTGGAATCTGGAGGGAAAGGGTGGATTTGCCTATGCCCGGTTCTCCGCCTATCAGCACCAGCGAGCCTTCGACCAGACCTCCTCCGAGTATCCTGTCCAGTTCTGCATTGCGAAGCGACACCCTGGACTCTACGCTGGAGTCTATAGCCTTCAGAGGAAGAGGCTTGCGCACCGAGGCTGAAAAGGTCTCCGCAGCCGCGGTACGGGAGGAGGTCCCTGTGGCCACAGTCTCCTCGACCATGGTGTTCCACTCCCCGCAGGCAGGGCAACGCCCCATCCACTTCGGGCTTTCATTTCCGCATGACCTGCAGAACCATACCGTCTTGGTCTTGTTTGCCATATCAATACGCGTTTGCCAGTTTCCCTTCCAGAGTGCAGATATAGTCTTCCTGAGGAATACGCTTGTTTATCAGGTCGAAGATCAACTCAGAGCATTTTGCGCTTATTTCCTCTATGGGTTGCTGGACATGAGGGACAGGAGGGGACAGGAGATCGTAGGCCTGGGAGTTGTCAAAGCCGACGACCTTTATTCTTGAGCCAGGCTCGCAACTCATGGATCTGAGAGCCTTTATAGTGTATATGCAGAGGGTATTGGTCGCAAACACAAGCCCGTCCACATCGCTTTCGAGTATCTCGGGAACCAGCCTGAGGGTGCCACCCTCAACGTCATTGAAAGGCACCCGATGCACTTTTGCGACATCAGGCCCCAGACCTGCTTCAGATATTCCGTCCATGTAGCCCCTCTCCCTTTCCCTGAAGGTGGTAATCGCCATATTGTAAGTTATCATCTCTATGCGGCGGCACCCCTTGGAAACAAGCAGGTCTGTTGCCGTCCTCATCGCCTTCCTGTTGTCAAGCACAACTTTGGGAGCCCGGATGGGAGCGTCCTCCCTATCCAGCACGACGACGGGAATGTGGCAATTGGAAATGTAGTCCAATGTCGGCAAGGATCCTTCGCACGGCACTACTATGAGACCTTCCGCACCTCTGTCTATAAATGTGCGTATTATCTTGTCGAACTTCTCCGGATTCTCGTTGCTGTTGCCGAGCAGCATGGTATAGCCCTTGCTGGCGATATGCTCCTCCACTATACGGGCAATTTCCCCATAAAAATAGTTGGAGATGTCTGACAGCACCACGCCTATGAACCTGGTTTTTCCATTGCGGAGGGTCCGGGCAGCATAGTTGGGCTGATAGTTCAGTCTCTTGGCAGCTGCGAGTATCCTCTCCCGGGATTGCTCGCTGACCCTGTACTTCCTCCTTCCGTTCTCGTCCGTGGTGTTGTTCATCACAAACGAGACCAGGGCTATGGAAACACCGGCCTCGGCCGCGATATCCCTGATGGTTACGTTCTTTGGCATATCCGATAATCGGTGATTACTGCTGGTCAAATATATTGTCGAGGTAAAGGGATACAGAATTGATGACAGGGCATGCCGCAGCTGAGAAATTGATTCTCAAAGCCTCTGCCGTCACTTTCTCTGTCAGCAGTATCCTCTTGTAGCCTATTGTGGTGCCGTCTGCCACCTTCTGCCATGAGCCGTCGGCCATCCTTGCCTCCACGCTGAAACTTTCCACTCTCTGGCCAAGAGGTATGTACTCCTGAACCTGGACTCTGTTGAAGGTCCTTGCTCCGTCCAGTTCAAGTGTGAGGGAAGCCTCGGTGACTCCGTCCGGGCAAGCCCAGTAACTGTCATAATTTCCGTCAAGTACGTTCTCCGCCCTGAATCCGCGTCCGCGGTCGTCGCTTGAGCAAGCCTTCGCGCCGGAGGCGAGGTCCTCACTGAAAATCTCGTCGAGAGCGGCACGGAACTCCATAAGGCGCACGCTGTCTATCTCATGAATCCGGCCTCTGGTATCAGGCGGTACGTTCAGGAGCATCAGGGAGTTGCTGCCCACACTGGTGTAATATATCGAGAGAAGCTGGTTTATGGTCTTGACCGACGAATTCTCCGATTCCTTCCAGAACCATCCCGGACGTATCGACACGTCGCACTCAGCAGGAATCCAGCAAGAGCCGCCCTTCAATCCTGTTCCAAGCACCGAGATGTCGGGAACCTTGCCGGGAGCCAGACCTGTGGTGTCTATGGTGCTCCAGCAGGTCTCAGGGGCATAGCCTCTTTCGTTGCCCACCCAGCGGCAGCCGGGACCGGCATCGCTGAACATCACGGCCTGGGGCTGGAGTTCCCTCACCGTTCCGTGGAAGAGGGACCAGTCGTAAACCTGGACCTTGCCGTTCGGACCTTCCCCGCATGCCCCGTCGAACCACTGCTCGAAGATCTGGCCGTAGGTGCCGCCGAGGACGCTCTCCAAGGCCCTGCGGAAAACTCCGTTGTATTCGTCCGTGCCGTAGCGCGGGTCATTCCTGTCCCAAGGTGAGATATAGACGCCGAACTTCATCCCCTGGTCCGCACAGGCCGAGGAGAGCTCCCGGAGCACGTCGCCCTTTCCGTCACGCCAGTTGCTTTGGGCAACGGTGTGAGTGCTTTCAGGATTAGGCCACAGGCAGAAGCCGTCGTGGTGCTTTGCGGTGATTATCATACCCTTGAAACCGGCAGCCTTGGCCACAGCCACCCACTGGCTACAGTCCAGTTCAGTAGGGTTGAAGGTGTCTTCGCTTTCCTCACCCGTGCCCCATTCGGCGGAGGTGAAGGTATTTGGTCCGAAGTGCAGGAACATGTTGGTTTCCATTTTCTGCCATTCCACCTGGAAGTCTGCAGGGACGGTTCCGAAAGGTTCCGGAGCGACTCCGGTGCAGGAAACGAGAGCGGACAATGAAGCCGCGAGAACGAAAGTGTTATGTTTCATAGTCTTGATTTGTGATTATCTGAGACCGAGGGCCTTGTCAAGGGCTGCCCAGTGTTCGGTTGTCATGTCGTCAGGGGTAAAGAGGCAGATGCCGGCCGCGCCGGCCGCCATGGCTCCGGAAACGGCGTCCTCCATCTCTGAAGGAAGAAGGCCGGAATTTTCGGGATCTATCACATCTGCCTTGTGCTGCCAGTCACGGCAGATGAAAAGACCGCTGTATACGGGCTTGCCGCTGCAGCATTTCACAGCCTCCGCCGTCACCTTTCCCACCCAAGAAGCCGGCTCCATATAGAAATCGTTATAGTTCATTGGGAAAAGCACATCCACGTCCCAACGGTCCCACTGCTGGCGCACCATCTTCTCCGCATAGCTATATGGTCCGGGGAACACGTCGGCGCTGAGCTTCTTGCCCTGCGCGTGCACAGCCTCGGCTATCCTGCCGACGAGATTCTTCACGTTGTCACAGCGGAACTGGGCCCATTCGGCATTGAGGGAAGGATCTTCCCCGGCAGCTACGCTCTCGCGTATGTCCACTCCCGTCTTCGCCTTGAAATCGGCAACGCAGGCGTCGCAATAGCAGTAGTCGGCACCAGGATACTCATGTACCCTGCCTTCGGAGTCGCGCCACTCATGGTCTATCACTCCCTCGTATTTGCCCCAGAGTCCCTCTGCGAGTATTACGTCAGCATAGCGTATATAGTCGAGCTGGACGTAATCCACCTCCGGAATCGCAGCAATCCGGGCATACCTTTCTGCCAGGAAGTCCATGACATCGGGGTTGTGAGGATCGACAGTGGCGTAATACGTGACGTATGCACGGTCTTCCGGACGATAGGCGGACCTGCCGTGACGGTTGACGGTATACCAGCTGGAATCCCTGCCCGGAAGCAGAACAGAAGGCACCCACGCATGGAATTCAAGGCCTGCGGCATGGACGATTTTGCCGCATGCCTCTATCTGAGCTATCGTTCCTTCGTCCGCAAGGCCGCCGTTTTCAACGCAGACACCCACAACTCCGTGCTTTTTCCATTCTTTCAGCTTCGAGCCGAATTCCTCGGCCGACACCTTGTCCGGATGCCATCCGTACCATACGTATACTGGGATTGAGGACTTCTGGCACGCTGCCAGAACAAGCAGCGCAGCCAGCAGGGTGAAAATCCGCTTCATAGTGCTATCAATTATGGTTCTATGTTGCGAATTTACGATTAAGCGGGCGAAAAGGCAAACTATAGCGCAGCATTTGTCCCTGTCAGAAAGCAGCTTTCTTCATTCTTCCGTAGCGTATGCTCAGGTAAGCGGTACGGGCAAGCAGGTGGGCGAAGTAGGCGGCCATGAGCACATGAATATAAGCCGCTCCGTCTGTTGCCGAAGTGGAGAAGAATCCCCTGCCGAGCATTGTCGAACCTGCAGTCCAGGTAAGGATGAAGGCTGCAGCAGCGAGCACCATGGCGTTGCGCACGTCCCTTGTGGCGGTAGCACCCTGATATATGCCGTCCCAGGTGAATGCGGCGCAGCCCAATGGCGGCATGAGCAGAAGCCATGGCAGGAAAAGCATGCAGGCTGAAATCACCTCCCGGTCGGGGCTCATGATCCGTGCGAGGCTTCGGCCTCCGAAACCATAGATCAGGATGAAAATCACGGCTATGCCCATGCTCCATGCAAATACCAGCCTCACGCAGCGCTGAAAGCCTTCGCGGTCGCCTGCGCCAATGAAACGCCCGCCTAGAGCCTCCCCCGCATAGGCAAAGCCGTCGGTGAAATAGGAGAAAATCATAAGCACCTTCATAAGTATTGCGCAGGCTGAGAGCATGAGGTCTCCGTAGTGGGACGAAATCATCGTGAAACCGGAATAAATGGCTATGAAGCAGAGGCTTCTGATGAACAGGTCCTTGTTCATGGACATGAACCTGACTATGCCCTCTCGTCCTCCCATGGCTTCCCTGCGGGAACGCGGAGGCCCCGCAAACACCCTTGCATATTTTGAAAGCACTACGAAGCCTGCGAAAAGAAGACCGGAATACTGGGCGACTACGGTGCCCAGCGCAATGCCGTCGAATCCGAGTCCTCCGAATCCCAGAGCAGGGACACCTATGGTAAGCACTATGCTGGAAATTATGTTGACCACATTCACAACCAGATCGGTGCACATGGAGCTGAAACTGTCCTGCATACCCACGAAGAAGCCCCTGAAGGCCATCAGAGATAGTGTCGCTGGTGCCGCCCATATCCTGACCATGACATATCTGGTGGCGAGAGAGGCGACCTCGGGGCTGCAGGCTGAAAGAATCAGCGCGCCTTTCCGGAAGGGCCATTGCAGGATTAGAATCAGGAAGACCGACAGAAGGGCAAGAAGAAGGCTTCTCATGAAAAGCGCCCCGCATTCCCTCATGTCACCCTTTCCGTATGACTGGGCCACCAGACCTCCGGTGGCGGTACGGAGAAATGCGAAACTCCAGTACAGGAGTTCGAAAATCATGGAACCTATACTGATTCCACCTATGTGGGCGGCGGCTGTATAAAGGCCGCTGCTGTATAGATGGCCGGCAACGGCAATATCCACCATGCCTACAAAGGGCACGGTGATATTTGAGAGCATGCTCGGGAGGGAGAGTCTGAGCACCTCCCTGTTCATTTTCCTGATTTCCATAAGGCAATGGCTACAAGCCGGCCGGCACATGAAAAAAGCCCGGGAAAATCCCAGGCTTTGTGGAGATAGACGGATTCGAACCGACGACCCTCTGCTTGCAAAGCAGATGCTCTAGC
>JABUTS010000195.1 GCA_021443565.1 Bacteroidales bacterium
GTGTAGTCAATGACATAAGGAGATGAATGGCTTTCGAACCCGTCAATCTGAGGGACAATATCGCATGACCAGTCATCGTTGATCACTCTGAAGGAATGGTACTCTGCATCAACTATCTCAAAGTAGACCACAAGCTGTTTGCCGGCAAAAGGTGCGACAACTGACGGCTCAAGAAGGACTTTGCTGTTATCCCAATCAGTCACAATCTCGCCTTCCCAGAGGGTTGCCTCCTTAGGGCCGACATTCTCCATGACGGACACCTTGGTAAGCCTGTATCCGAAACCGACGACGAGCATGCCGCCTCTTTCAACCACGGCCTGATGATGCTCGGCAGTGTAGTTGAAGGTGAAAGGCGATGAATATGACTCAAAGCCGTCAATCTGGCCGACCAGGTCGTATTTCCAGTCAGTGGTCGTTACTCTCACGGCATGGTATTCTTCTTCAAAGATCTCGAAGTGAAGCGATATTTCCTTGCCGATGAATGGCTCGAGTGCCGCAGCTGGGATAAGTACGTTGCTGTCGCCCCAGTTGATGTTTGTGGCACCCTCCCAGAGAACGGTCTCCTGCACGCCCGGATCGACATATTTCTCCTGACTTACCGTAACCTTGCCGCAACCGTACTTTGTGCCGTCTGCGGTCTGGATGACAAGGAGATAAGAGCCTTCGTCCATCTGAGGGACCGTGAAGGTGAGTTTGCCGTTCTCAAATGTGAAACCGTTAATTTCGGCGCCGCCCAGGAACATCTTTGCAATGTCCGGAGTATTTGAGAATTCCACGGTCTTGGTATCACCGATGGTGAACCAGCGGTTCTTAGGGTTATCCACCAGTGTCGGGTCGCTGTCGAGAGGAAGGACAGTGAGGGAGCATTCACGCCATGTGGTAAGCCCCTTGGTGGTTGTCGCAAGAATTTTTACGTCATAATCACCTGCAATGAGAGCCATATCGATGCTGTTGCCTTCGAAGACTTTTTCTCCATTGACGAACCACTCGACTGTGGTGTACTGTGCAGGGGTCACGATGACGTCGAACTTGAAGTTCTCGTCACGATGGATAGTAGGAAGGCCGTAAGGCTGACCATCCTTCGGGTCGAGGAGATTTGTGTTGAGGATTTTCGGAGAGTCGGTCTCTGCTGCGGTAGCGTATGGTTCCGTTTCCTTGTCGCATGAGCTCAGGATACCAAGCAGGGAAGCCGAAGCTGCAAGCAGCATAAGTGCTCTGGAAATGTTATGATATATGGTTTTCATATATGTATTCTGCTAATATGGTTTATTCAAAGTGTCCGTCGGCGGTATCCCACCATACTCGCTTGTGCCAGTCGTCCTTGCCGCCGAGACGCTCGAGAGCTTCCTGATAACTTGCCGAGTTGTACTCCATCTCGAGGAGAGGGTAGCGGAGGCGGTTAGGAGTGGAGAGGTCAGGGTCGTCATAGGTGAACTTGAACTTTGGACGCTGGGTGCGGTCGACGAGAACAGGGTAGTCCGAGCGGCGCATGTTGGCCCATGCCTCGTTAGGATTCACGATGTGGAGAATCCATGCCTGTGTATTGATCTGCTCTCTGGCCTTTGCCGCGTTGAATGGGTTGGCATTGATGTAAGCCTCGATTTCGGAATCCTGAATAGGATCGATGCTATAGTAGCTGTTGAGCTGCTGCATGGATGCTCTCACACCTGCATAGTAGTGCTCTGCAGCCTCGCCGCTTACGTTCCAGCCGAGGGTCTTGGCTTCTGCGAGGAGATATTCCACCTCGGCATAAGTCATGAGCATGCCCGGACAGTCGGCCTTCTCGAATGCGATGGCGTATGATGGGCGTGTAAGATGTGCCATAGGGTCACTTTTTTCAAGACCCTTGCCCGGGTTGGCTTCCACGGCTGCCTTGAGTGTCGGGATGGCATCCACTGAAGGGATGTTTGCGGGATACTCGTCATACCATGCGGCGCCGACCTTGCAGCACTCAGCCTTTGCGTTTATGGACTTGAGGTAGGCGTGGAATTCCTCGGTGAGGTCGATGTTGCCCTGGTCGTCTGCCGAAATCTGGCTGCGGAGCACGTTGTTGTAGTGACGTACGTAGCGGAAAAGACGAGGGTCGCCGGAATTGTTGAGAATGTCGTAGAATGTGGCGCAGATGTGGGAAGGAGAGTTGAAGTCCTGGCCATAGAGTATCTCGCCGAGGGCGTTCGCGCGGAAGTCCAGGTCACGTGATCCATCATAGAGAGTGAAAGGTGCGTTCATGTACTTTATGTACATATCTTCAGATGCAGAAGAGATATAGCCGCATGAAGCCTTGAGGGACTTCTCGAATTCTTCCTTTGCCTTTGCCGGATTCACGTCGGAGATACGCATTGCGAAGCGCATGCGGAGAGAGTTGGCATATTTCGCCCACTTTGCGGCGTCGCCGTTGTATGAGCTTACGTCTCCGTATACCCTGTCGGTACCCTTCGCAAGGGATTCGATGCTTTTCTCGAGTTCGGTGAAGAGCCAGTTGTAAATGTCTTCCTGCCTGTCATACTTCGGATTTGCGATGTGCTCGAGATAACCGAGGCCGGCTTCGGAACAAGGCACGTCACCATAGGTGTCGGTAAGAACTGACATCAGGTATGCGCGATGAGTCCTGAGCGCTCCGTTGATGTTGCTGTCCTCGTCGGTGCGGCTGATGCCGTCAACGAGATTCTTGATTGCAACTGCGTAAAGCTTGTCCCAGATAAGGGACATCTGGTCGTCCTGTGCATGAACCGATCCGCCGTAGTTGGACACGTTCCAGCTGCCGGCCATGTGCTGGGTGAAACCGGTGATGTAGCTGCGGTATGTGTCCATCATGCCGAAGTCACCGTAAGTCTGAAGAAGGGCTGTGGTGAGCTGGGTGTTGGGATCTATGCTTGATGGTTTTGACTTGTCGGTGTTGACGTCTGTCATATGCTCCTTGGAGCATGCGCAGATGGCTGCCGACAGGATGAAAGCACATGTTATATATCGAATGATTCTTTTCATGACTTTGATCTCCTAGAACTTAATGTTTACGTTGAAACCGAAGCTGCGGCGTGAAGGAAGCGAACCATACTCGAGACCGAGACCTGAGGTGTTGTAAGATGAGTCAGGGTCGATGTTAGGGATGTTCTTCCATACGATGAACGGGTTGCGGGCAACGAATGACACGCTCATTCCGCGAACGCCCTCGCCGAACCACTTGCCCGGGAAAGTATAGCCGAGGGTGATTTCACGGCACTTCACGTATGAGTTGTCGTAGATGAACATACTTGGGGCGTTTGCCGCTGCAGACGTCCAGTAGTCTTCAGGATTGACAGGGATGTCGTTGGGAACGAAACTGCCGTCTGCGTTCTCGATGACGCCCGGAACGACGAATCCCTTGCAGTTGCCGTTTGCACGCCATGTGTCTATTGAAACTCCGGCTGCACGGCGGGCCTCCTCGGAAGCGTACCATTCCTCACGGCCGTCGAGAGTTTCCATAGCCTTGCCGCTGTCGTAAGCGGAACGCATTGACATCGAGAAGAGGTCTGCACCGACCTTGACGTCGAAGGCTGCGGAGAGGCGGAGGTTCTTGTAGGTGAAGGTCGTGTAGAAACCGCCTGTCCAGTCCCATGATGCATTGCCGAGGGTGCGGAGAGTGTCGTCAACCTTAGGGAGACCTGTCTCCGGGTTGATGATTACTGTGCCGTCGTCTGTCCTCTTGAAGTCCTTTCCGAGTATTGAGCCATAGTTCTTGCCGACCTCGGCACCAACTGTGACGCCGCACCAGGTTGCCTTCTCACGCTCGAAATAGTTCATGCCGTCCACGAGTTCGAGAACCTTGTTGTTGTTCTTTGAGAAGTTCACGCCGAGATCCCAGCTGAAGTTCCCGGTGTCGACTGCGCGGCCGTTGATTGCAAGCTCAATACCCGAGTTCTGGATATTGCCGGCGTTGACGAGTCTGTAGTTGTAACCCGAAGTCGAAGAAGATGCGAGTCCTATGATCTGGTCGCGCGACTTCTGGTCATAGAAGGTGAAGTCGATACCCAGCCTGTTCTGGAAGAACTTGGTCTCGAGACCGAGTTCGTACGATGAGGTCATGGTCGGCCTGAGGTCCTTGTTGGGCTGAGTGTTGTTGTTGATCATGCCTATGGTATAGCCGGGGTATGAATAGATGCCTGTCGTGTAGTTGAGCGAGAGCTGGTAAGGATCGGTGTCTGAACCGACCTGCGCCCATGAAGCGCGTATCTTGCCGTAACTGAGGACGTCCTTGTTGTTTACAAACTCGGAGAATACGAGGCTGCCGCTGACTGAAGGATAGACATAGATGTTGTTTCCTATAGGGAGAGTGGAAGACTGGTCGCCGCGGAGAGTGAACTCAAGATAGTAGGTATGCTTGAAGCCGAGGCTTGCGCTGCCATAGATGGAGTTGATCTGCTTGCGGTAGGTGCTTTCCTGGATGCTCTGCTCCTGATAGTTCATGATGGCGATGATGTCGTCCATCTGCTGGTTCATGCCAGTGAGGATGTTTGTCTTGTTGTTGACGTAGAAGATGTTGCCGCCGAAAGTTCCGTTGAAGTCGAAGTCGCCCCAGTTGTTGTTATAGAGAGCGAGAATCTCGGCGTTGAGCGTCCTGTTGTTATAGAGGGAATTCTGGAGCTGGCCTGCGTTGGTACCAGGGGTGGTGCGGGCAATGAACTCGCTGAAGTCCATGTTGTTGATGTCTGTGCCTATTGTTCCCTGAATCTTGAAGTGGTCCGTCACATTGTATATGGCCTTCCCGGAGAGGCGGAAGACATCCTTTGAAGACTTGTTGCTGTTCTTGTAGAGATCCCAGTAAGGGTTCCTGTTGTACTGGTCGTTGCCGTTCCAGTTGGAGTACTCACCCTTGTCGTCCTGGTACTGCTTGAGCCATGACTGGTTGTAAGTGTTGGCGAGCACCATGAGGTTCTTGCCTACGTTGGACTGCGTGTCGCCGAGTGCAGGACGGTTCTTGACGTTCTCACGGGTGTAGTTCACGTTGAAGTCGAGGTCGACCTTGGCTACTGAAGTGTTGACGCGGAGATTGAAGTTGTCCCTGCTCATGTTGGTCTCGGGTAGTATATCCTTGTTTCTCATGTCCGTGAAGGAGAAACGCATGCCGGTGTTGCCTGCAGAAGTGGAAAGGATAATGCTGTTCTGAGCGGTAAGGCCTGTCCTGAAGAAGTTGGAAGTGTTGTTAGGCTGGATGAGATAAGGGCGGGAAACACCGTCGAAATAGTCTACGTTGTTGTAGTCTGCCTTCGGGCCCCAGCTCTTGTTCGTGAGGGTGTTGCCGTTAGGGTTGAACATGCCGTTTGAGCCCTGGCCGTATACCTGCTGGATGTTATCCCATTTTGAGAGCTGTGAGTCCAGGGTGAATGAACCGTTGTATTCCACGCTGAACTTGTCCTTCTCCGCCTTCTTGGTGGTGATGAGAATGACACCGTGGGAAGCTCTTGAACCATATAGCGCGGAAGCTGCCGGGCCCTTGAGGACAGTCATGGTCTCGATGTCGTCAGGGTTGATGGCCGAGATGCCGTCTCCGAGGTCGTATCCGCCCGACTGTCCGGCAGACGCGAAGTTGGTGTTGTCGAGTGGAATTCCGTCAACGACGTAGAGAGGCTGGTTGTTGCCGCTCATCTCGGTGTTACCTCTGAGCATGACGCGGGTGGAGCCTGATGCACCTCCTGCCGTGTTCTGGACCACGAGGCCGGCAACCTTGCCTGCGAGCGAGTTGACAACGTTGGTTTCCTTCGCCTTGGTGAGTTCTTCACCCTTCACCTCTGCGACACCATAACCGAGAGCCTTGCGGTCACGCTTGATGCCGAGTGCGGTCACGACAACCTCTGAGAGCATTGTGGTGTCCTCTTCGAGGGTGATGGTCAGGTCGCTTCCGTCAACCGTGACTTCTTTCGGGGTGTAACCGAGGAAGGAAACGACGAGAACGTCTCCGATCTGAGCATCGATTTCGAAGTTTCCGTCCAGGTCAGTGATGGTACCTGTAGTGGTTCCCTTGATGACGATGCCGCAACCCGGGAGGCCGCCCATCGCGTCAACGACGATACCATGGACTTTGACAACGTCGGCTGTTTGGGGCGAAGTTGTCTTCGCAGCACCGGCCGCAGTATACGCCGCTCCTGTCAGAAGCGAGAACGCAACGGCTGCAGCAAGGAGTGCGCGCTGAAGTTTCAATGTGTACATAATTGGTTTTCGATATTATTGATTGTTATGGTTTCCTATTTCCTGGGAGCTCTTTTCCAGATTGAAAGCAGGGTATATTCCGGGTCGTCGCTGTTCCATGCATTTACCATGGTTCTGGCTATCTCTTCTCCGTTCCCGATGAACTTTCCGGTAGAATGGTCTATGATTCCGAACGACTCAGCTCCTGTACCCCTGTTGCCGTTATCCCAATACAACACAGGCATCCTGTACTCACGTAAGGCCTTGCATGTGTATTCGAGATAATATTTGCGGAACTCTTCAGCCTTTGCGGTGGCGCGGTGCACGCTGCCGTATTCACCCACATAGACAGGAACGCCCGCGGCGAGGAACCTGTTGCTGAGATTCTTGAGGGTGGCTATGTACTCGCGCTCGCCGCCATTGTCGGGAACGACGTCGGTTCCGGTATGGCCCCACTCGCTGTACTTGCCCGAACCTGCATAATCCCAAGGGTCGTACAAGTGGACGGATACCATCAGGCGGTTAGGAGTCTCGTCATAAGGGAGCTCGAAATGCTGGATGGTAAGGCCCGGCTGGCACACGTAACCGGGAAGACCTATGTAGCGGGTTTGGTTCTTGCCGCCCGTGGCGCGGATGACATCCACGCAAAGCTGGTTCCATTCGTTGAGAGTGCGATACTGAGCCCCGCCGTCGGTCAGGTTGTCTCCGCTGCCCCATTTGCCGTCCTGGATCTCGTTGAGAACCTCGAAGATGAGCCATTCGTCCTCGTTTACGAAACGATTTGCAATCTGCATCCAGACCATTGTAAGTTTCTGCATGATGGCCTTGTTCACGGTCTCGTCCTTCGCGGCTGCAGCCAGGTCGAGCCAATGGTTCTGCTTCTTCGCGGGATCGGTCTCGGCACCAAATCCATCGTGGTGGATGTTGATGATGCACTTGAGACCGGCCTTTTTCGCATAGCCTGCGACCTCGGCCACTCTGTCGAGCCAGGCCTTCTCGATATGGTACTCCGGGGCCTTCCCTATATGTCCCATCCATGTGACGGGAATTCGTACTGAAGAGAATCCTGCTGCCTTGAGCGCATCGAAAGTCTTTTGGGTGGCCTTGCCGTTGCCCCAGCCGGTCTCAACCGCTTCACCGTCGAGGTGGGCATCGAGGTTGTTGCCCAGATTCCAGCCCACTCCGAGGCTCATGGCAAATTCAATGGCCTCGTTGTCCTTTTCGGGCTCCGGGTCGGGAGTCGCGTTTTCTGTGCATGCTGATATTGGATATGATGCGCATGCAAGCATCATGGCTGCCAATACTGCTTTCACTGTATTCATTGATTTATAAGTTTTAAAGTGTTATCGTGATTTTGTGCTCACCGGGCTCGTAGGGAAGCACTACGGGTTTCTCTGCCGTCTGCTTGCCTTCGGGATTGAGAACATGTATGTGATATTCGGCATCGCGCCACTTCCTCTTCACCTTGAATTCCTTCATTGAAGAAGGAACGCAGGGGTTGATTATGAGAGAATCGTAGTCAGGCCTGATCCCGAGAATGTGCTGGGTCACCGTAATCCAGTTCCATGCCGCTGTACCCGTGAGCCATGAATTCTTGCCTTCTCCGGGCTTGGCAGACTCCTTACCCGCAAGGCATTGGCAATATACATACGGCTCGGTGCGGTGGAGCTGCTGGTCCTTTACCCATGAAGGAGCTATCTTGGTGTAATGCTCCCACGCGTCATTGCCGCGTCCCTGAAGGGTTTCGGCTATGATTACCCATGGATTGTTGTGACAGAAGATGCCGCCGTTCTCCTTGTAGCCGGCCGGATATGATGACTGTTCGCCCATCTCGATATGATATCTGGTATAGGCGGGGTAGTTAAGCACCATGCCATGCTCGCTGTCAAGCAATTCCTTGACGCTCTCAAGTGACTTGCCGGGCATCCCGAGTTTTTGACCGATCTTTGCCATGGCACACCAACCCTGACTCTCGATGAAAATCTTGCCTTCCTCGTTGTCCGAAGAACCTATTTTGTTGCCATGGAAATCGTACGCACGGAGATACCACTCGCCATCCCAGCCATAAGCCTCTACTGCCTTTTCCATCCTGGTGATCTCCGCCTCAGCTCTTGCAGCTTCGCCTTCGAGACCCTTCCTGCGGCAGAGCATTACATATTCGCGTCCGCAATAGCAGAACAGACCTGCAATCATCAGAGACTCTGCTTTGGAACCCTGGGTCTTGTTTTCCGTTGTCTGGAAGGACTCATTGGGACTCATGGAGAAGCAGTTGAGGTTGAGGCAGTCGTTCCAGTCCGCGCGACCGATGAGAGGAAGCCCGTGAGGGCCGAGGTTTTCGACGACATGATTGAACGAGACGCGGAGATGCTCCATCAGAGAAACCTCTGACCCTTCCTTGTTGTCGAAAGGAACCATTTCGTCAAGGATGGAGAAGTCGCCGCTTTCCTTGACGTATGCGCTTGTGCCGAATATCAGCCACATCGGATCGTCATTGAAACCGCTGCCTATATCGTCGTTGCCGCGCTTTGTGAGCGGCTGGTACTGGTGGTAGCAGCCGCCGTCAGGGAACTGGGTCGAAGCTATGTCGATGATTCTCTGGCGCGCCCTCTCCGGAATCTGATGGACGAAACCCACGAGATCCTGGTTTGAGTCG
>JABUTS010000058.1 GCA_021443565.1 Bacteroidales bacterium
AGGTCCTGAACGAGCATGCCGCCGTTCATTGAGACATACTGGTTGTGGATAGCCTCGTCATGTGACATGTCAACCTTGAGGAGGCGGAGATTCTTCTTGCTGCAGAGAACCTCAAGGGCCTCGGGAGTGAATGAAGGAGCCATGATTATTTCAAGGAAGATTGGCTTCATGAGTTCGGCAGCCTCCTTGTTAACCTCACAGTTGGTGGCGACGATACCGCCGAAGATGCTGACCTTGTCTGCCTCGTAAGTCTTCTTCCATGCGTCCACAACGTCAGTGCCTATTGCTGCGCCGCAAGGATTCATGTGCTTGAGGCCCACGCAGAAAGGAGTGCCTTCGAACTCGCGAACGATGTTGAGGGCGGCGTTGGCGTCCTGGATGTTGTTGTATGAAAGTTCCTTGCCGTTGAGCTGCTCTGCAGTTGCGAGAGAGTAAGGAACCTTGTCGAGGCTTGCGAAGAACTTCGCGTTCTGGTGAGGGTTCTCACCGTAGCGGAGGCTCTGCTTGATGTCGAACTCGAGGAAGAGCTTCTCGCTGAGGCCTGCCTGCTTGCGCATGTAGGTCGCAATCATCATGTCATACTCTGCAGTGTGGGTATATGCCTTTGCAGAAAGCTGGAGACGGGTTTCCCTGGTGGTGTTGCCGCCTTCCCTGATTTCAGCCACGATCTGGTCGTAGTCTTCAGGGTTGCAGACAACTGTCACGTCGTTCCAGTTCTTCGCTGCGCTGCGGAGCATTGAAGGGCCTCCGATGTCGATATGCTCGATTGCATCCTCCATTGTCACGTCAGGCTTGGCTATGGTAGCCTTGAAAGGATACAGGTTCACACAGACCATGTCGATGAACTCGATTCCGTTATCCCTGAGCTGCTGGAGATGGCTCTCGAGGTCGCGGCGGCCGAGAAGCGCGCCATGCACCTTAGGATGAAGAGTCTTCACGCGGCCGTCGCAGATCTCCGGGAAACCGGTGATCTCGCTGATGCCTATTGTCTTTACGCCCTCGCCTTCGAGGAGCTTCTGTGTACCGCCGGTGGCGATGATTTCCCAGCCGAGCGACACGAGAGACTTGGCGAAATCTACAACGCCAGTCTTATCAGATACACTGAATAATGCTCTCATAATGTTTAAAGTGTTTATTTCATGATTATGTTGACTCCTTCCTTGTCCGTGACATGACCTATCACGGATGCCTTCTCGCCGTAAGCGACGAGAATTTCAATAGCCTTGGCTGCCTCCGATTCGTCGAGGGCGAGCACCATGCCTATGCCCATGTTGTAGATGTTGAACATCTCCCTGTGGGCGATATTGCCGTATTTCTCGAGGAAATGGAAGATAGGGAGTATTTCCCACGTTCCTTCATTGATCTCTATGCCCTGGCCTTCGCGGAGTATGCGCGGGATGTTCTCGTCGAAGCCACCGCCGGTGATGTGAGCCACACCGTGGACGTCGCAGTTGCGTATCACGTCAAGCACCTGCTTCACATAGATTCTGGTCGGGGTGAGCGCCACCTCGCCAAGGCACTTCTCTTCCGAGAGTTCAGGATAAATATTGTGGAGGTCCAGATTGTTGTCGCTGAAGATCTTGCGCACGAGGCTGAAGCCGTTGGAATGTACGCCAGTGGATGCTATGCCAACAAGCACGTCGCCTGCCTTGACCTTGCTTCCGTCTATGAGCTTCGACTTCTCGACCACTCCCGTGGTGTAGCCGGCGATGTCATACTCACCGTCCGGATACATGCCCGGCATCTCTGCAGTCTCGCCTCCCACCAGCGCGCAGCCTGCCTGGCGGCAGCCCTCTGCCACTCCTGCGACTATGGCCTCTATCTTCGCCGGCTCATTATGGCCGACAGCGACATAATCAAGGAACACGAGAGGCTCTGCTCCCTGCGCGAGCACGTCGTTCACGCACATGGCCACGGCGTCTATGCCAACGGTATCGTGCTTGTCCATCTCGAAGGCAAGCTTGAGTTTAGTGCCTACGCCGTCGGTGCCGCTGACAAGGACAGGTTCCTTTACGCCCAGGGCAGAGAGGTCAAACATGCCACCGAATGCCCCGATGTTGCCCATGACACCCGGACGGGATGTCGATGCTACGTGTTTCTTAATGCGGCGGACAACGTCATATCCAGCCTCAAGGTTCACACCAGCCTTTTCGTAACTAATTGCCATATAATTACTTTCTATTGTTTCCTATTCTCCCCTGAAATACTTCACCGCGTTGGCGAAGAGAGGCTGCTCAAGTTCTTCCTCTATATTCTTGAAGAGGTTCTCCTCATAGCGCTCCGTGTGGCCCATCTTGCCGAGTATCTGGCCGTTCTCGCTTATTATGCCCTCAATCGCATAGTACGAGCCGTTAGGGTTATAAGGAGACTCCATTGTCACTTCCTCGGAAACCGGGTCAACATACTGGAAGGCCACCTGGCCTTTGGCGAAAAGTTCGGATGCAAGTTCCTCATTCACAACGAACTTGCCTTCTCCGTGGCTGACTGCGATGGTATGGAGGTCGCCAATAGTCATGCCCTTGAGCCATGGTGAATTGGTGGAGCCCACGCGTGTAGTCGCCATCTGGGAGATGTGGCGGTTTATGTCGTTGCGGAAGAGGGTCGGAGAATCCTTGGTGACCATGCCGAGCCTGCCGTAAGGGAGAAGGCCTGACTTCACGAGGGCCTGGAAGCCGTTGCAGATTCCGAGTATGAGGCCGCCGCGGTCGATGAGTTTGTGGATTTCTTCAGCTATCTCCTTGTTGTTAAGTACGTTGGCTATGAACTTTCCGCTGCCGTCCGGCTCGTCTCCGGCAGAGAAGCCGCCGCAGAGCATGAAGATATGGCACTCGGAGATGTTCTTTTTCATCTCTGCGATGGAACGGAATATGTCCTCGGAACTGAGGTTGCAGAAAACACTCATCCTCACCTCCGCGCCAGCCTTGCGGAAGGCCTTTGCCGTATCATAATCGCAGTTTGTTCCCGGGAATACCGGAAGATATGCTATAGGGTGGTCGACAGGGGTACCCTTGTATCTCATGTCAGCCGCCTTGACCTTGCGGGGCTTCACTCCCCTTGCGCCTGCCGGAACGAGCTCCTTGTGGGCCGCCTCGCAGCAGTCAGGGTAGATCTTGGCGAACTGGCTTGAGTTGAAGTCCATGAGTTCGAAAACAGAGACGCCCTTGCCGTTGATGTGGAGCAATCCGTCCTCTCCGTCAGTAACCTCGCCGAGCAGTTCGGCCTGAGGGAAGTCGAGAGGTTTCTCGCACTCAACCACGATGGAGCCGTTTCCGAAATTGAAGAGGTCTTCCTCGGAAACCTTCACCCTGACTCCGAAAGCGTTTCCGAAAGCCATCTTGCATATCGCCTCGGCCACTCCGCCGAAGCCCACCGAATAAGCCGAGACTATATTCCCGGCAAGAATCTGCCCGTGGATGAAGTTCCAGTTGGCTTTGAGCTGGTCCGTGTCAGGCATCCTGCTTGTCAGAGGGGTGTGTCTGATGAGATACAGCTTGTTGCCCTCCCACTTGAGTTCAGGCGAAATCACGTCATTCGCATCCACCGTGGTGATGCCGAAGGCTATGAGAGTAGGAGGCACGTTGATATCCTCGAAGGTACCGCTCATGGAGTCCTTGCCCCCGATGGAAGGCAGACCCAGAGCCAGCTGCATCTTCAGCGCACCGAGCAGGGCGGACAGAGGCTTGCCCCATGAATGAGGGTCATGAGTCATTCTCTCGAAATACTCCTGATAAGAGAATCGCATGCGGGACCATTCGCCGCCGGCGGCGACGACCTTCGAGCAGGCCTCCACCACAGAATATGCGGCTCCATGGTAAGGGCTCCAGCTTGCAATGTAAGGATTGTAGCCGAAAGCCATCATGCTGGCAGTGTCCGTATATGTATCCACAGGGAGTTTCTGGACCGAAACCTGGGTTTCTGTCGCCTGGAGACAGCCACCGAAAGGCATGAGGACAGTGGAGCGGCCTATGGTGGAATCGAAGTTCTCTATGAGGCCCTTCTGAGAAGTCACGTTAGGCATACCCATCACATGGAATATCTTCTCCTTCAGGTCCTTGCCCGGAATCTCCTGATGGAATGGATCCTTATCCTCAACAGCACCGACGCAGGCCTTTGCATAGTGCTTTGCTCCTGCGCTGTCGATGAAGGCGCGGCTGAGGTCCACGACCTTGCTGCCGCCGTTGAACATCCTCATCCTCGCGGTATCGGTGACATCGGCCACATGGGTAACCTCCACGTTCTCCGAAGAGCAGAACTTCATAAAGTCTTCCATATCCTTCTGCTCCACGACCACTGCCATTCTTTCCTGGGACTCGCTGATTGCGAGTTCGGTGGAGTTGAGACCGCTGTACTTGGTCGGAACCCTGTCGAGATATATGTCGAGGCCGTCTGCAAGCTCGCCTATCGCCACACTGACTCCACCCGCTCCGAAGTCATTGGACTTCTTTATCAGTCTTGTGACCTCCGGACGACGGAAAAGTCTCTGAAGCTTGCGCTCCTCAGGGGCGTTGCCCTTCTGGACCTCGCTGCCGCAGGTTTCGAGAGAGCTCTCGGTATGCTCCTTTGAAGAACCTGTCGCACCGCCTATGCCGTCGCGGCCCGTACGACCTCCGAGAAGGAGTATCACGTCGCCGGCAGCCGGACTCTCGCGGCGCACGGAGTCTGCCTTCACTGCTCCCACGACCGCACCGACCTCGAGTCTCTTGGCTGTATAGCCCTCGTGTATGATTTCGCGCACGTGCGTGGTTGCTAGTCCTATCTGGTTGCCGTAGCTCGAATAGCCGTGGGCGGCCTTGCGGGTTATGACTTTCTGAGGCAGCTTGCCCGGGATGGTGTCCGCCACCGCATTCCATATATTGCCTGCGCCGGTCACGCGCATGGCCTGATATACGTAGCTTCTGCCGGAGAGAGGGTCGCGAATGGCTCCGCCCAGACATGTTGCGGCGCCTCCGAACGGCTCTATCTCGGTAGGATGGTTATGGGTCTCGTTCTTGAACTGAAGCAGCCATTTTTCAGTCGCCATGCCGCCCTTCCCGTCGGCCACGTCAACGTCCACGAAGATGCTGCAGGCATTGTTTTCCTCGCTGACTTCCATGTCGTCAAGGAAGCCCTCCTTGCGGAGCCATCGTGCACCTATGGTAGCCATATCCATGAGATTCAGGCCCTTGTGCTCGCGTCCCAGCTCATTGCGGAGCTTGAGGTACATGCGGAGAGTACCGTCGATTTCCTCCTTCACGAAGCTCTCGTCAACGTCTATGCTCTCGAGTTCGGTGGTGAAGGTGGTGTGGCGGCAGTGGTCGCTCCAATAGGTATCAAGGATGCGGAGTTCGGTCTCGAAAGGATCCCTGCCCTCGGACTTGAAATAGTTCACCACCTCACGGAGGTCATCGGCGTTCATCGCCAGGCCCATCGACTTGCAGTAAGGAGCAAGTTCTTCTTCCGAAAGGGCGGTAAGGCCCTCGAGCACCGGAACCGGCTTTACGTCGGCCTGCTCGAGATTGCTGAGTACGGAGAGATCCTTCTCCCTGGACTCCACGGCGTTGATATAATAGTGACGTATCTTTGCAAGGGTCTCTTCGTCAGTGTCATCATCAAGGATGAGCAGTTTCGAGCTCTTGATGGCCACCCGTGCTTCAGGCTCAATCAGCCTTACACAGTCCACGGCTGAAGCCGCGCGCTGGTCGAACTGGCCGGGAAGGTATTCCACGGCGATATATTTTGACTTATCCCCGAGCGGCGACTCGTCGCTCACATTGTCGGTCACAGTCTCTCCGAACACCCCGTAACGGCTCTTTTCAAGGAGCTCGGGAGTAAAACCGAAAAGATCGTAGACGTTGAGATAACGCAGGGTCTTGAGCCTGAGCTGAAGATTCTCATTGAGTTCATTCCTGAGGCTTTTCGCCTCAACCTGGAACTCCGGATACTTTTCTACGTAAATGCGATAGCTGGACATGGTTCTGGTATAAAAAAAGCGAGACGGCGCACCGCTGTCCCCGTCAGGGAAGGCGTACGCCGTCCATCTTATATTTCTGCTTCAAGCACCTTCTGAGTCTGCTTTCGACGGAACTCCTCAAGTTTTGCCGCAAGAGTTTCGTCAGTGAGTGCGAACATCTCCACTGCAAGAAGTGCCGCATTCTTAGAGCCGTTGATGGCCATGGTGGCGACAGGTATTCCCGCCGGCATCTGGACTATCGCGAGAAGGGAATCGAGTCCGCCAAGGGTCTTGGTCTGGATAGGCACCCCTATCACCGGTACAGTCGTCATTCCCGCAACAACACCCGCAACATGGGCAGCTCCGCCCGCACCTGCGATTATGGCCCCTATGCCACGGCTGCGCGCCGACTTCGCATACTCGCACATGAGATCAGGTGTCCTGTGGGCGCTGATGACTTTCTTCTCATACTCAAGCCCGAAAGACTCGAGGGTTTCAATTGCTGGCTTCATTACTTCGAGATCGCTGGTGGACCCCATGATGATTGCGACTTTCATAGATGTGTATGGTTTGTTCTGCCGAAAAAATCGAGCGCAAATATAGTCAAAAAAGCGTTGCTGCCGAGAGTGGAAAGCAACGCTTTTATTCAAAAGTTTTCAACAATTTCAACAGGCTCCGTCCGAGGCTATTCGGCATAGGCCGAGAAGGCCTTCGGACGTTCCATCACCTCCTCGTGGCGAAGCGTTCCGTCGGGGGCGAGAAGCCTTATCACTACAGGGGCGTCAGCACTTGAAGCCCGGGCGCCGAAAAGATGGTAACACTTCTGGTACTGGGGGCCGGAATAAAGTCCGCTACCCAGGCAAGGCATAGCCAGAATGAGCGGCTCGCTCTTTTCCAACCTGACGACCTTCAATGGCTTGCCATTCTCATACATCTCCACCACATCGTCCGGACCCGCCATCCATATATTTGCATACACCCAATTCCCACAGTCCTCCACGGCGTAATTGGTCCTATCCCCGAACCTAGCTGCGCGCTCGATTGTGGCGGCGTCCGTACTGTAGAACTCCTTCACCGCATTCATGTCATAGCAGCGCATCCATTTCTCTCCGTAGCGGTATGTCGTGTAATCATAGTTTTCCTCGTCGCCGCAGAAATGGGCCGTCACCATACCCGCATCGATGCCGTCAATGCCCTTGAGGTGATCGACACCCGCTCCCCAAACGTTGCCGGACGATGCGGGAAGCATGAGGTCAACGATATTCGGGAATATGTCGTTGCGCGCGAACTGCATCCTGTGGGTGTGCCCGCTGTATGCATGGAGCAGACCGTCCTTGCGGCCCATGAGAGCTATGACGGAATCAACCTGCGAAGCCCGTGCGAACTGAGTCCCCTTGCCCTCCGGATACTCGAAGAGGAAGGATTCATGAACACAGATCTTCAGATTCATATCATCCGGAACAGCCGCGAGATCCGCCTCCAGCCATTTCATCTCGTCCTCCGTGAAGGCAATCCTGTAGTCCCTCTTCCCGTAAACCCCGTTGACAGGCTTCTTGATCGGGGTGTTGAGATAGATGGAATTGTCCATCATTACCCAATGGTCCCGGCCTATGTTCATCGAGTAGTAAGTCGGGCCGAAATACTTCCTGTAGCGTTCTTCAGCCCTGAAGTCCACATCCTCTCCAAGGACCTGGGGATCGTTGTCATGATTGCCGGGAATCAGGTAGAAAGGCCCGGGAAAACCGAACCTTACCATATCCGCGTATGAAGAATCAATGGGGTGATCATGAAGAAACCAGTCCGAATCCTGGGAAATGTCGCCAAGATGGAAGACATATACCGGCCTCCCGGCATCCGCAGCCCTCGCATGAAGTTTCTTCAAGGTCGGAAGCAGGTATTTGAGAGTAAGAGGCCTGTCTGTTCTGACCGGGTCGTTGATCAGATGGATATCGGTAGTGAGTATGACGTCATATGACGACTGGTCCTGAGGGACAAGCGTGAAGTCGTGGTTTTCCCTTGACCCGGCAGGAGCTGCCAGCCTTCTCCAGAAATCGGGCAGAAGCCCGTCCTCCTTGAGAGGGACGGTGTAGCCCGAAGGAGAAATCACGAACACGAAACCCTGATGCTTGTCTGAAACCATAGCATAGCGGCCCTTCGCATCAGTCTTCACCAGCGAAACGCCATCACTCACGCAAACTCCGGCCACAGGCTTCCCGCAGTCATCCCTCACCCTTCCGGTAATCGTCGGTTTTGCGCTGGCATCACTCACGCGTCCGGTATCCATCAGCTTTGCGTCGGCATCACTCACCCTTCCCTTAGGCGCAGACTTTACAATTACCCCCGTTGCAGCCTTCCCGGTTCCTGTGTTTGCAACTGTTACATCGTCCGCGTTGGCGGCTTTCTCGAACACAGCCGCAGCGTTAGCAGCCGTCTCGTTCGAAGCCATCAACGATTGCACGCTGGCAGCCGTCTCGTTCGCAGCCATTACCAATCGCGCGCCGGCAGCAGTCTCGTTCGCAGCCAAGTCCATCATTCCCAGGTCTCCTAAAAGGCCGGCAATCATAAGGCATACCGTCAGCACGCCCTTCTTAAACCATCTTATTGCCATATCCCGAATCAGCATTATAACATTCACGAACCGTAAAGTTAATCAAATTGAGCGAATCTCCCGCGCAACAATAGAACCTGTGACCGTTCATGTTTTTCCGGCATTTCTCGACAAGGTTGTTCCGTCCACATTCACGAACAAGCCTCCCAGGCCACTGCAGGGCACATTGTCAATCAGCACATTTGCGACCTTTCGTGTTAAAATGTTATAAATCAGAAAGATTGCTTCAAAAAACCAGACTACCATTCGAGTTT